>JAADEM010000072.1 GCA_013153405.1 Chlorobiota bacterium | reverse complement strand
AAGCGGGAGAACTTCCGGTCCCCCGCTGCTATATTTTCAAAAATATCAATTTAATCCACTGATTTGAACTGCTTCAGAAAACGAACATCATTTTCAAAGAACAGGCGGATATCTTTTATCTGATACCGGAGCATTGTAATGCGCTCAATACCCATTCCGAAAGCAAAACCTGTATATTTCTTATTGTCTATGTTGTTATTCTCAAGAACATTCGGGTCTACCATTCCGCAACCCAGTATCTCTACCCATCCGGTGTATTTACACACATTACAACCTTTCCCACCGCAAAGAGAGCAAGAGATATCCATCTCGGCTGAAGGTTCGGTAAAAGGAAAGTAAGATGGCCTGAGGCGTATTTTTGTATCCTGTCCGAACATCTCTTTTGCAAAATAAAGAAGAGTCTGCTTCAGGTCGGCAAATGAAACGTTTTCGTCGATGTAAAGGCCTTCTACCTGATGGAAGATACAGTGTGCCCGGGCCGAAATAGCTTCGTTACGGAAAACCCGTCCCGGGAAAATGGCACGGATAGGCGGTTTTGTCTTTTCCATTTCTCGTACCTGAACAGAAGAGGTGTGAGTGCGAAGCAGTACATCCGGGCCTTGAGCGATGAAAAATGTATCCTGCATATCACGTGCAGGGTGTTCCTCAGGAAAATTAAGGGCTGTAAATACGTGCCAGTCGTCTTCTATTTCCGGTCCTTCGGAAACGGTGAAGCCCAGACGTGCAAATATGTCGATTATCTCATTCCGTACTATTGAAAGCGGATGTCTTCCTCCAAGCTCGAAAGAGGTTCCGGGAAGGGTCAGATCCATATCCGGACCTTCATCTCCTTTATTGTCAAAGCTCTCCTTAAGCTCGTTTATTTTTTCCTTGACAAATGTTTTCAGACTGTTAAGTGCCTGTCCTACTTCTCTTTTCTGCTCGTTTGGAATTGTTTTGAACTCATCGAAAAGCTGGGAAAGAATACCTTTCTTACTCAGGTATTTAATTCTAAGCTGTTCTGCTGCTTCTGCCGAATCGGCTTTCAGTGATTCAATCTCTTTCTTAAGTTCTTCTATTTTGTTAATCATAGTAATGCTTCTTTGCCTCCTTGCGGGTTCTTAAATCAAATGAGTTCACAAAAATATAGAATTATTTTGTAATACGGTTTTTCTTTGGGCTCAAGTTTTCAGTTATTTAGTGGCAAACGGATTGTTCAGTTTCAAAAGGCGGAAAACAGAAAATAAATTTCCTGTATAAATTACTTTTTGTACCTGACCTCAAATCCTAATCCTTCAAGCTTTTGTTTCAGTGTTTCGTTTACGGTTTTCAGCATAACCCGGTAAGCAAAGAACTCTCTCCGTACAGGATAGCTTCCCCGAAGGTATTCAAACTTTTCCGGTGCTTCACGAAGTGCTTTATCATCATTTCTGACATTGTAGGTATGCAATATCGTATTAGCTAGAGCGTGGTTGTTATCTGTTATTTTGGGGTCAATTGTTATGATTTTTTGTTCCGGCTCTGGTATTCCGGCAGGTTCCCAATTGTCAATGCCCAGCCCTGTTTCACGGCTGACAGCCCTGATGCTCATCATTGTGCCGTTGGCTTTTCCGTCTTGCGAATAGCCCGCAATATGAGGTGTGCCTATCCAGACCTTATCGAGGAGTTCAAGGTCAATGTCCGGTTCATTCTCCCATACATCAAGAATTGCAAGTGCAATCCTGTTTTCTCGCAGGGCATTTTTTAAAAGTATATTATCCACCACTTCCCCGCGAGACGAGTTGATGATTATTACATCCTGCTTCAGTTTTTGCAGTAGTTCCTCATTGAACAGGTGGAATGTTTTGTGTTTCCCTTCTTTGGTCAGAGGAGTATGAAAAGTTATTATGTCGAGTTCTGAAGCAATATCGTTTAACGAATAAAAACGTTTTTCCGGTTCTGCCTCCTGACGGGGTGGATCAATCTCAAACACATCCATTCCGAATGCTTTTGCAACGATTGAAACTTTACTGCCCACATTGCCGACACCCACAATACCAATTTTTTTACCTTTAAGGTCAAATCCTTTTTCAGTAATCAGAAGAGAGAAAACAGAAGCAATGTACTGCATTACCGAACCCGAATTGCATCCCGGAGCATTGGTCCATTTTATACCGTTGGTATCGCACCATTTAGTGTCAATATGGTCATAGCCGATTGTTGCCGAGGCAATGATTCTTACTTTTGAGTCCGACAGCAGCTCTTCGTTGCATTTAGTACGGGTACGTGTTATCAGGGCATCGGCATCCTTTACATCCTCTCGTTTTATTTCTTTGCCGGAAAGATATCTCACTTCTCCGAATTTTTCCAGAACACCTTGTATGAATGGTATTTTATCGTCAATTATAAATTTCATTTTTTCTGAATTAACATGCAGAATAATTATTCAGACAAAAAATAGTTTCTATCAGATACAAATTTATTATTTCATAATCATTTTTTGGTGATTATTTAAAATTAAAAAAAGTATTTTTGTAACCGATTCATTTAAAGTAACTAATTAATCAAAATAATAATCAAATTAAAGATATGGACAATAACATTTCAAAAAGAGCAGCAGATAACATAAGAATATTATCGGCAGCAATGGTGGAGAAAGCAAAATCAGGACACCCTGGAGGCGCAATGGGCGGTGCCGATTTTGTTCAGGTACTGTTTTCAGAATTTCTGAATTACGACCCGTCTGACAGAAGATGGTTTATGAGAGACAGGTTTTTCCTTGATCCCGGTCATATGTCACCGATGTTGTATTCAATACTTGCGTTTACAGGTACTTTCACAATGGATGAGCTTAAGGAGTTCCGTCAGTGGGGAAGTCCTACACCAGGGCATCCGGAGAAAGATTTTGACAGAGGAATTGAAAATACATCAGGCCCGCTGGGACAAGGACATACAATGGCAGTAGGTGCTGCTATTGCCGAGCGTTTTCTTTCTGCACGTTTCGGCGACTGGATGAACCACAATATCTTTACTTTTATTTCCGACGGAGGTGTACAGGAAGAGATATCACAGGGAGCTGGTCGTCTGGCCGGTCATTTAGGCCTTAGCAACCTGATTATGTTTTACGATTCTAACGACATCCAGCTTTCAACAGAAGTAAATGCTGTAACTACAGAGGATACAGCCAAGAAATACGAAGCGTGGGGATGGGCAGTTACAACTATTGATGGTAACGATCACGATCAGATACGCGAGGCACTGAAGATGGCTATTGCCGAGAAAGAGAAGCCGTTTCTGATAATCGGAAAAACCGTTATGGGTAAAGGTGCTGTTACTGCAAATGGGGAGTCTTTCGAGGCGAAGGTTTCAACTCACGGACAGCCGCTGAGTGCAGCCGGAGCATCATTTGAGGAAACAGTGAAAAACCTTGGAGGCGATCCTGAAAATCCATTTGTAATTTTTGATGATGTAAAAGAGGCCTGGGCTGAAGTAACAAAAGAGAAACAGGCATATGCCGATAAAAAACGTGAAGAGCATAAAGAGTGGGCTAAAGCAAATCCGGAGCTTGCTCAAAAACTTGAAAAGTTCCTTTCTTCAGAGGCACCTGAATTTGATTTTGCTTCAATAGAGCAGAAGCCGGATATAGCAACAAGGGCAGCATCATCGAATGTTCTGGCTCACTTTGCCGGTAAGATTGAAAATATGGTTGTTATGTCGGCTGACCTTGCAAATTCTGATAAGACCGATGGTTTTTTGAAAAAAACAAAAATATTCACCCGTGACGATTTCAGCGGGTCGTTCCTGCAGGCAGGTGTCGCGGAATTAACAATGGCTACCGTTGCTAACGGTATGGCGCTTCACGGAGGTGTTATTCCTGCCTGTGGTACATTCTTCGTCTTTTCTGACTATATGAAACCTGCTGTCAGAATGGCTGCACTTATGGAGCTTCCGGTTAAATATATATGGACACATGATGCTTTCCGTGTAGGAGAAGACGGACCTACTCACCAGCCGGTTGAGCAGGAGGCACAAATAAGGTTGATGGAAAAACTGAAGAATCACAGCGGCGACAACAGTATGCTGGTACTTCGTCCGGCTGATGCTGAGGAAACAACTGTTGCGTGGGAAATGGCAATTAATAACACAAAAACTCCTACCGCCCTTATACTTTCACGTCAGAATATTACTAACCTTCCGGGAAGTAGTTATACTCAGGCATTAAAAGCAAAACAGGGTGCCTATGTGGTTACAAAGGATTCGGACAAACCTGATGTGGTTCTGATCGCATCCGGCTCTGAAGTTAGTACATTGGTAGATGGAGCTAAGCTGCTTAACGAAGATGGAATAAAATGTCAGATAGTATCTGTTCCTTCCGAAGGTTTGTTCAAGAATCAGAAGGAAGAGTACAGGGATGAGGTTATTCCTTCCGACATTCCGGTATTCGGACTTACAGCAGGACTGCCTGTAACTCTTGAGGGGCTGATAAGAGGGAAAGGCAGTGTGTGGGGAATGGATCACTTTGGTTATTCTGCTCCTTACAAAGTGCTTGACGAGAAATTCGGATTTACCCCCGAAAATGTGGCAGCGCAAGTGAAGATACTGCTGAAGTAAAATGTGTAACTGAGATAATCATTAACATAACTCCTTTCTGACTGATTATTCGGGCAGGAAGGAGTTTTTTTGTTTTTGGAGAAATGAGAAAAGGTAAGTTATGCCTGTTAATTAACATTATTTTAAAATACCAGATTAATCCGGGTTTAAATAAAAACAGAAGGCACAAACGAAACTTAATTTTCGGGTTGTGCCTTTTTTTTGCAGGCTATGTTTTTATTAATGTGTTAATTGTTCGTATATTTTGTACAGATGAGTTTCTTCTCTTCTGATGCGTAATGACAACGCAGAAAAAAGGTGTCCGAAGTCCTTTGCAAACTCAATGCCTTCACCTCCGCCCTCATATTTTTCAAAAAACTTAAGAGCAGCATTGGATATTTCATCCATATCTTTTGCAAAAGAATCCAGAACGTGCTGTATTTTTTCATTATCCTTGGCAGCTTCTCTTAATCTTGGATATAGAAAAGTATCTTCCTTTTTCAGGTGCTGTAATAGCATATTTTTTGCTTTCAGTAATTCTTCCTGCCCTTCATGGCTGCCAATACCAATATTAACAACATGATTCAGAGTTTCTGCAATTTGCTTATGTTCCTCTTTCAGGGTTTTAGTCAGATTTTCGATCATAACTGGTAAGGTTTAATATTCATAGGGTATCTAAATTTATAGAAAAAAATCCAGAAATCCCATTTTCAAATCCGTAAAAACTACGGGTTATATACAAGAAACAGACGCATATAGATGTTTGTTTTATTCTTTATCATTTTTTATCCTGTATTAATCAAAAGAAAGCGGTGATTGAACAGAATTAGTATCAGGGAAGGTCGGGCAGACATAATTCATACGACGGAAAGTCTCGTAATTTCATGGTAAAAAAAAGATACATTTACGAATAAACCGGCAAGTTCCTTTTTTAATATCCGGAATAACTACATAAAACAATGAAACCTTCAAGAGCAGAAGAGCTAACCGTATCAATAAATTTCAGGCACAAAAGTCTGTTCCGATATCGGCGGACGTACGTATCCTTTTTTATGCGGTCTTTCAGGAAGTTCAATGGGTTCAGGTACTACATCTTCATATGGAATTAAACTTAACAGGTGCGTAATAACATTAAGACGAGCTTTCTTTTTGTCATCGGAATTAACCACATACCAGGGAGATTGTTTTGTGTCTGTATAGTTAAACATTTCATCTTTAGCTTTGGAGTATTCCTCCCAAAGGGTATACGATTTCAGGTCAATATCGCTGAATTTCCATCTGCGTGTCGGGTCTGTAAGCCGTTTGCGGAATCTTCTTTCCTGTTCCTTGTCACTTACCGAGAACCAATACTTAATCAGAATAGTACCAGATCGGATGAGCATCTTCTCAAAATTGGGGCATGACCGTAAAAACTCCCAGTATTCGTCATCGGTACAAAACCCCATTACACGTTCAACTACTGCACGGTTATACCAGCTTCGGTCGAAAAGAACCATTTCACCTTTTGACGGAAGATGATCGACATAACGCTGAAAATACCATTGTCCTCTCTCTTTTTCGGTTGGTTTCTGAAGAGCAACAATACGGCAAATTCTGGGATTAAGTTTTTCGGTTATACGCTTTATGGTTCCGCCTTTTCCTGCAGCATCCCTTCCTTCAAATATTACCACAACTCTGAGTCCTTCTTTTTTTATCCATTCCTGAAGCTTTACCAGTTCGACCTGAAGCCGTCGCAGTTCTTTTTCATATTTTTTTCGTGATAATTTACCGGATTGTTCCTTTTTGTTGCTCATCCCAGAATGATTTATTTATATAGTAAAACAGTAACTATAAATTTATTGATTTTAAAGGAGAAATCAAATCAGAAATGAAGCAGCTTTGTTTATAACCATATTGAATGCTGTGTTAACAAGATTTGAAATAGCTGGTGTATTACTAACGGGGAACGGATTCTCATGAATATACCTGTATCCGAAATCAAGTTCGTTTACAATACTTCCTTTTAGTACCTTTTTTACTGCATCGGGAGAAATGACATTATCCTTTTTCAGGACAGTGGTCATTAAACGATCTTTGTACCCAGAAAACAGTCCTCCGTATGTATGTTTCAGAAAATTAAATGACAACATTGCTTTAAATGCTTCTCCTAAACCGAATCTTTCATACAACTCCCGCCAGGTTTTGTTTTTATTTACATCATCTTCAAATTTGTTCAGATAGTAATACCTTAGAATTTCCGAAGCTTTGGTGTCAAGTATATATTTTGAAATTCCGTGCATATCTTCAAAAGAACTTCCTCCGCAGAAAAAGAAAAATTTGGAGTTGTCTAATTTTTTCCCGGGGTTGCCCAGCATTAGAATCTGGGTTAAAAAGGTTCCGATAGAATAAGAAAAGAAATCAACCGAAGCGTTTTTATCAAATAAGGGATGTTTACCTGAGTTGATACTGTCAATAAGATTTATAAGATCAGTTGCGGCCTGATATCCTGAAAGGAAAAGGCGTTCGGGTTTGTTGGTCAGTCTTTCACTTATTGCGACATTTGCCACACTCAGCATTTTAATGCCGGGGAATAATTTTTTTCTTTTTTGTACATAAGGAAGCATTTGCCTGGGATTGTTCCATTGTTCAGGAGCTCTGTTCATATGATATGAAATAGGGAACATAATTACAGATTTACCGGTTTTTTGTGCCAGAGAGTAAGCCCATGTAAGATATTTTCCCCAGTCTCGTTCATTCAAACCGTGAAGGAGTATAATTACTTGCTTTCTTGCTTTTTCTCCTTCGGGAACAAATACCGGATATTTAAAGTTGTCATTATATTTCTTTAATATTCCGGAATCATAGAAAGGAGGATTACTTTGTTTTTCGTCAATAAATGACGAATCGGATGTAAAAGAACGAAACAAAAGAGTTACTCCTTTATATCCGGTTTTATTTCCGTCAAAAGCTTTAGAATATATCTCTTTTAACCTCCTGTGTAATTCAGTGTAATTCGTATTATTGACCATTTTACTTTTGTGTTTTATTCAAAGTAACGACGGGAAATACAATGCTGCAACTAAATGTGACTTTTGTCATAAGAAGGGTGCTAAATTGGTTTTAACGGGGTGAAATCAGACATTTGGGGATGAATTTATACTTTCTAAAATCCGGGTTTATTTGTCAATTATTGCTAATTTTATGTCACACACAACAAAAATGGATATAAACAAAAAGATACCACGATATCTTACAGAAAAAGGGAACCTGATTCGTACAATTTTTCTTACGGCGATATTTGCATTAATTTTTATAAATATTTATTCTCCGTTTGATGTAAGGTATAAATTTAATATAACCGGTTATGAGTTGCTTTTTTACTCCAGCCTTATAATCATTACCGGCGTTTTGGTGGTTGTGATAAGCCGTATGATGATGTATTACTATTACAGACAGGGCAAGGAGTTATCGTATCTTAATTATGGTTTGTGGATAGTGGCAGAGATAACAGCAATGGCTCTTTTTTATACATTTTACGAACTGTTTATTCTTCACGACAAGCGTCCTTTCCCTGATTTATTTACTATTTCGGTCCGAAATACAGCATTGATATTAATTCTTGCTTATTCGGTTATATGGTTGTACCTGTCGTGGAAAGACAAAAAGTATAAACTTGAAGCTTTATCTTCCGGTATTCTGCCAACGAATAATTCTAATGTTATGATACCGTTTAAAGATGAGCGGGGTATATTACGTTTGTCGATAAAGAAAAATGATTTTTTGTATTGCAGGGGTAATGATAATTATGTTACTATTTGTTACGATAACGGGACATCTGTATCAAAATTCCTGATACGAACAACTCTGAAAAAACTTGAGTCTGCATTAGGCGACTATTCTCTTGTAAGGACACACAGATCTTATATAATTAATTTCGATAAAGTGAAGCTGATTGAAAAGGATAAAGACGGGATGATAATCAGAATGGATACTCCTTATGATATTAAGATTCCGGTTTCGGCGACTTATCTGAATGATGTTCTTTTGAAGTTCGGGCAGCTATAGTTATTGAACTACAACACAAGTGTCAGAATATTGAAAGCAACCAGAGTTTATGTTTCATTAATGTAACTTCAACATTTTCCTTTGCAAGATCAGAAAAATGAGAAGAGTAATTTCGTCTCTTGACCGGTTTATTTTGCACAAAAACGGATTGTAGAATCATAGAAATAAAAGGTTCTGATTTATTCAAGACCGTTGATTGAATTCAGAAAATCGCTGAATGATAGAGGTTTTGCTATTATTTTGTTTTCATTGTCGATTAAAAACATTGTTGGAGTTGCGTAAACATTATATTTTACAGCAACTTTTCCGTCCCATCCGTCCGACTCGACGCAGTTTATCCAGTTATAACCTCTGTTTTGTAGAAACTCTTTCCATGCGTCAGGATTTGTGTCAACTGAAATTGCAACAACTTCAACATCAAGGCTGCGATTCAGGTACCATTGATAGATGTCGGGCAAGAGCTGTTCGCAATGAGGACACCATGACGCCCAAAATAAAATCAGTTTATATTCGGATTGAACATCAGCAAGTGAAACAGAATCTCCGGTAATGGAAAGCAGTTTAAAATCAGGTACTGTCATTCCTTTTTTCATTTTCAGAAAATCAAGCCTTCGCCTGAATGTTGATTTACTGTCAGATGTACAAGGAACTTTTGGGGTATATAAATCGGCAATATGGTTAAGAACCTCAGTAAATCCAAGTCTTTCGAAGCCCCGCAAAAGATAATCAACAACAAAATCATTTACTTCTTCATTTGCCGAAGTGTTGTCAATTATTCTGTCTACAGTGTTTTTTAATTCAACGATCTGCCTTTCTCTGGGCTGATCGGCAGGTACATTATTCATAATGTACTCAAATATTCTGTCTGTTATTATCTCACTGTTCATTAACGACGGGTTTGAAAAATTCAGCAGTTTGAAAAATTCTTTACTGTAAACAGAGTCTCTTTTTTCTTTAGGCAGATTTCCGTCAAGAAATGGTGAGCGGTACATCTTTATCAGTTTTGCTGCATAAAGGTCCGGATATTTTGTTGTTATGGCCGTTATCAACTCGTCACGTTTATGCTGAATATCATTGTATCTCCTGATTATTTCCTGTTTCTTCTTTTCTGTATAAAACTCGTCATTGCTATGCTGAAAATAATTAATTTGCCGTACCAGATCATTTAATTCTTTGCTGTATATATTTTCCTGCGCTAAGAATTTGTGCCAAACATTATTTTCATTTGAACTGACAACCGTTAAGCTGTCGAACGGATGTTCAAAATCAGTTCTGAGAATTACATCTTCTTTGTTAAAAATAAAATCTATTTTCTGGGGAGGTTCGTGCATAACTTGTGCATATACCGTCTGACCGAGTATAACGCGATACACACCGGTATGTTCATTTTCTGGTATCGTGAATTTTACGGTTCCTTCTTCTGCAACAACCGTATCGGCAGGTGTAAATTTATCGCCACGAACCGAGCCCGTTATAATCTTGTTATCAGGAAGTTTGTCAATAAATATCTCTATTTTATAATCCTGTGAAAACAACGGTAAATAAAAAAGAAAGAAAAAAGCAGCTGTTATTAATATTTTAATATTTTGGTTGTGTTTCTTTTTATTGTGTTTCATGGTATTACTTCATATACAACAAAGATAACCAACTAGATTAAAATTAGTACAGTTTATTTTTAATTTGAATAATATTTTTTTCCTTTGTTTAAGTAATCGCAAATAAAAAACGTTAAAATGGCCCTTAACTATATCTGGATTGGTTTTTTCCTTACAGCTTTTATTATCGGGCTCGTACGATTAATCTTTTTCGGTGATTATGATATTTTCCCACAGTTGATGCAGGCAAGTTTTGATAATGCCAAAGCAGGTTTTGATATTTCGCTTGGTCTTACAGGTGCTTTGACTCTGTGGCTTGGTATTATGCGAATAGGAGAAAAAGGAGGAATGATTCGTCTGTTGTCAAAAGCTATAGGGCCTTTTTTCAGCCGCTTGTTCCCTGAATTACCCAAAGATCATCCTGCTTTCGGAAGTATGATAATGAATATTGCTGCCAATATGCTTGGGCTTGATAATGCTGCAACACCAATGGGGCTTAAAGCGATGGAACAGTTGCAGGAAAGTAATCCGAAGAAAGACACGGCTTCAAATGCACAAATAATGTTTCTTGTTCTGAATACTTCCGGGCTGACTATAATTCCTATAAGTATTATGGTTATAAGAGCACAGCAAGGAGCAGCAAATCCTTCAGATATTTTTCTGCCTATTTTGCTTGCTACTTTTTTCAGTACTGTTGTCGGGATAATATCAGTTGCTGTTGTTCAGAAAATAAAGCTTTGGGATAAAGTAATTCTTGCTTATCTGGGTGGATTCACATTTTTAATCGGTGGATTTATTTACTGGCTTAACACACTTCCCCGTGAAAAACTGAATGTAATTTCAATGGTTACGGCAAATCTTATACTGTTTTCAATAATTATACTTTTTATTCTGATGGCAATGCGAAAAAAAGTGAATGTTTATGATGCATTCATTGAAGGGGCCAAAGAGGGGTTTACCATCGCCGTTAAAATCATTCCCTTTCTCGTCGCAATCTTAGTTGCCATAGGTGTGTTCAGGGCCTCGGGAGGTATGAATTTTTTAGTTGATGGAGCACGGTCTTTTTTTGAATATTTGGGTGTTGATACCAATTTTGTCGATGCACTTCCTACGGCATTAATGAAACCATTAAGCGGAAGCGGAGCGAGAGGTATGATGATTGATGCAATGAACACTTTCGGTGTCGATTCTTTTGTCGGACGAACGGCAAGTACCCTGCAAGGGGCTACAGATACCACATTTTATATTCTTGCGGTTTATTTCGGTTCTGTGGGTATAAAGAAAACACGTCATGCGGTAACATGCGGGCTGATAGCTGACTTTGCCGGTATTGTTGCTGCCATAGCCCTTTCATATCTGTTTTTTGGTTAAAATTAACGGGTATCTTCAATCAACCTGTTTTATTTACTTTTAAAAGAAATAACAAAATGAATTATCTGGCGCATCTGTACTTATCAGGAGATGACCCGCAGGTCCGAATAGGGAACTTTATTGGCGACTATGTGAAAGGTAACAATTATGATAAATATGAACCCGGAATAAGAAAAGGAATACTTTTGCATCGACAGATAGACCATTTTACCGATAATCATCCGGTTGTAAAACAGAGTGCCGAAAAACTTTATCCACATTACGGACGATATTCCGGTATTATTACCGACATGTTTTTTGATCATCTGCTTGCTGCCGGCTGGAATGATTACAGCAAAACAGAACTATCCGATTTTGTAACTTCGGTTCATAAACTTCTGTTGTTGAATTATTTTAAACTACCGGCACGTGTTAAAGGTTTTTTACCTTTTCTTATAAAAAACCGTGGGCTTGAGAATTACAGGTATATCTCAGGGTTGAAGAGGGCACTGACCATTATGTCGAACAGGTCGTCATTGCCGGCAAAAACAGGTACTGCCATAAAAATACTTGAAGATAATTATGATGAGTTTAAAAGCAGGTTTAATATTTTCTTTCCTGATGTGATAGATATGTCGTGGAAGTTTTTAAAGGAGAATAAATCGTAATTTATACATTCTTGTTTTTATACATTTCAAATGCTCATCTTTGCTGTAAGGTCTCTTGTTTCCTGAAGTTCTGCATGTGAAACACGGTGGCGGTTAATTTTGGTTAAGTCAGTTTCCCTTTCAGCATTCTGTCTTTGCCATTAATGTCTTTTTTCACTTCCACTTCTGTGTATCCTTCGGATTTCAGTAGTTCTGAGGTTTCTTTTCCGAAAGCCTCATTTATTTCAAAAAAAAGATATCCGTTCTGTTTCAACATGCTTTTGGCCTTCCGGGCTATTTCCCGATAAAAAATCAAAGGATTGTCATCTTTTACAAAAAGAGCCAGGTGTGGTTCATAATCAAGCACATTGGGCAGCATCAGTTTTTTTTCCGATTCACGAACATAAGGAGGATTGCTAACAATAATATCAAATTTGTTTTTATAGTTGTTATCCGGGTCAAATGCAAAAATGTCGACTTGTAAAAATATTGCATCTAAACGATTTAGCTTTGCATTGCTTTTTGCTGTCTCCAGTGTTCTTTTATTTACATCCCAGCCCTCAACTATCACACCTTTGTTTATGGATTTTAATCCGAGTGCTATGCAGCCACTTCCTGTTCCTATATCAAGTATTTTACAACTGTCACTTTTAATATGCTCAGAAATCCACATCACAAGTTCTTCAGTTTCCGGTCTGGGAATAAGAGTTTCCGTAGTTACCTTGAGTTTCAGGTCAAGGAATTCTGTTTCTCCGGTTATGTATTGAATTGGTTCCTGTTTTTTTAACCGTTCAATGCTGTTGTTTAGAAACTTTATCTGATTTTCGTTCAGATCGGTTTCACCTTTGATAAGAATATCAGTTTTGGTAAATCCAAGCAGGTATTCAAAAATAATATTGGCAAATTCTCTTATTTCAGAGGCGGGATAACTGTATTTTAGTTCTTCCTGCATAAATTGAATGAAACCGGAAACCTTTTTAACACTCATTTTTATTATCTTGAACGGCAAATTTACGAATAAACTTTATGTTACGCGTTTTGCACGAAAAATATATGCAAAGATGCCTTCAACTTGCCAGAAAAGGAGAAGGCACAACATATCCGAATCCACTAGTGGGTTCGGTTATTATAAGAGACGGGAAAATTATTGGTGAAGGATTTCATTACAAAGCCGGAGAACCGCATGCAGAGGTAAATGCTATTAATTCGGTAAAAGATAAATCTCTTTTGAGAAATTCAACATTATACGTAAACCTGGAGCCTTGTGCCCATTTTGGAAGAACACCTCCCTGCTCTCTGGCCATCATTCAAAATAAAATACCAAAAGTGGTTATTGGCTGTGTGGATACATTTTCCAAGGTTGCAGGCAAAGGTATTGAAATGATGCAAAATGCCGGTATTGAGGTTACAACCGGAATTATGGAAGAGGAGAGCCGTGAAGTTAACCGCAGATTTTTTACTTTTTATGAAAAAAAGCGTCCTTACGTAATTCTTAAATGGGCACAGACACTTGACGGATTTATTGATGTTGAACGTAAACCGGGAGCGAAGCAGGAACCTAACTGGATAACAGATGATTGGGCACGAAGGGCAGTTCACAGGCAGCGTAGCACAGAACAGGCAATACTGGTTGGAACCAATACTGCAATCAAAGATAACCCGTCTCTTACATTGCGTTTCTGGAGCGGAAACCAGCCGGTACGGGTAGTCATTGACAGAAAACTGAAATTGCCTGGTGACCTTAATCTGTTTGACGGAACGGTGAAAACAATTGTATTAAATGAGAGCCGGGAAGAGGATTGTGATAAAATACTTTATAGAAAAACCCTGTTTAATCAAAGTGCAGCACAAAATATCCTGAATGTTTTATATGGTGAGGATATTCAGAGTGTTATTGTAGAGGGAGGACGAAAAACGCTGAAGACTTTTATTGATTCAGGCCTTTGGGACGAGGCATGGGTTTACATAGGAAATAAATTTTTCAGGTCGGGGGTGAAAGCTCCAGATATAGCCGGGAAGCTAACGGAATATGAAGAGTTTGAAGATAGCAAACTTTTTGTTTACCGTAATTTATCGTAAATTATGTAACTGAACGTTGAAAAAATGGATTTTGCCGAACTTGTTCATCCTCTTGTCAGAACCCTGATTACTGCAGCATATTTTATTACAATGCTGGTTATTATCGGTGTGATAATGCTTGAAAACCGGAATCCT
The DNA here is from genome assembly GCA_013153405.1 of Chlorobiota bacterium. GTDB lineage: Bacteria > Bacteroidota > Bacteroidia > Bacteroidales > Marinilabiliaceae > JAADEM01. Next base: position 37,789 of record JAADEM010000072.1, on the reverse strand, counting down.
CTTAAAACCATTTCCTGGATAATTGTTTTACTTACCATACCCGTTCTGGGAGTAATCCTATATATTTTTTTCGGTCAGAACTGGAGAAAAGAAAAAATAATAGCGCGAAAGGGTCTGAAGAATCATGATCTTTTTGCATCCATATCCCACTCTCAGGTGAAAAAACTTTCTGACAGTAACCTTTTGCTGAATACCGGTATATACACAAAACGCAATATAATACGTCTTTTGCTGAATAATGCCAATGCCATTGTGACTCACGGAAACAGAGTAAATATTCTGAATAATGGTGTTGAAACTTTTACGGCTATTATTGCCGAAATGGAAAAGGCCCGTTCATTCATACATTTGCAGTATTATATTTTTGACGATGATATTATCGGAAACAGGATAATTGAAACATTGAAGAAAAAGGCGGAACAGGGAGTCGAAGTCCGTGTAATAATTGATGATGTGGGAGGATGGCAGCTTAAAAACAGTTTTTATAAGAAACTGAAAGAGAGTGGCATTATGGTTGAAAGATTCCTGAAAGTTCGTTTTCCGATGTTTACCAGTAAGGTGCATTACCGGAATCACCGCAAAATTGTGATTGTTGATGGTAAGGTGGGTTTTTTGGGAGGCATAAATATTGCCGACAGATATCTGTATGGGATGAAGAATTACGGAGTGTGGCGTGATATGCATCTGCGTATTGAAGGAGATGCCGTATTGGCAATGCAGGAGATTTTCCTTACCGACTGGTACTTTGTAAAACAGGAGGAACTTACGGATCAGAAATATTTTCCGGCAATTCCTCCGGCAGGTGAAAAACTTGTTCAGATTGTTCCGAGCGGACCTGATTCCGATTGGCCTGCTATAATGATGGGCTATCTCCAGTCAATAGCTTCGGCAATGAAATATGTTTATATTGCTACTCCGTATTTTATGCCGAACGAACCGGTACTGATGGCTATAAAAGCGGCAGCACTCGGGGGGATAGATGTACGATTGATGATACCTGAAAAATCGGATGCTGAATTCACCCACCTTTGCAGCAGGTCGTACATAAAAGAGCTGCTACTGGCAGGAGTTAAGGTGTATTTTTATGAGAAAGGATTTTTACACAGTAAACTTCTTGTTGTGGATGATCTTGTTTTGTCTATAGGTACTGCAAATATGGATTTCCGAAGCTTTGAGCATAATTTTGAGGTAAATGCATTTATTTACGATCGGGAAAAAGCATCCGAAGCAAGAAATATTTATCTTGATGATCTAAACGACTGCCGGCAGATATATTACGATATATGGGCCGGGCGTTCAAGGTGGATGAAAATTAAAGAGTCATTTGCCCGGCTGTTCAGCCCGTTGCTTTAATCCGGAGTCTGGTTTCCCAAATTAAATTCCACCAGAACACCAAAATGGTCTGATGGCCATTTCCCGTCTTTAAACAACCAAGGGTCGTTATATTCATCCAGATTTATTTTTTCTCCATGTGAAAATGAAATGCCCGGGCCAACTAAGTATGCTTTTGATGCCTTTAGGTTTTTCCCTTTGTAAAAAATGTAATCAATTCTGTCCCTTTCGTCAGCTTGCGGAGTCCAGCTTACCTGCTTTTTATATCCGGTAGGATATGCGGGCCAGGTTATACCCGGGTAATTCACTTCGTCGGGGTAAATAGACCGGTACGAGTCGATATAGCCGGCATCTTCAAGTGCCTTGGTATTATTCCATTCTATAGCAAGACCATTGTGTCCGAAGTTATCTTTATTGGCTTCTGTCCAGTCCAGGTGAGACGCTCCGTTAAGGTCTATTCCGAGAATTACGGGATACTCATTATGCAGATTAAAAAATCTGATGAATGCTTTTATAGCTTCATCCTTTCTTGATAGTTTGTTATATTCAATAATGGTATTTACATTATTTACCGGATGAGGATTTCCGCTGCCGTCGTCTATCATTTTCCAGTCGGGCTTGCCGCCGCTGTATCCGCGGGGCAGATAAACCGCATAATATTTGTAATCAAGATGCCCCGGACATACCCACACCTTTTGACCGTTGATATCAAGAAGGTAGGCAATGAGAGAGCCGCTGTCGATACGGGTTTCATCAAAGATTATTTTTGTATCTGATATCGGGAACTTACTTATCAGGCCCACATCTCCTGCCACATATTCACCATAATACTCATTACCTCTGTTTTTAAGCTCGTTTTTTATTTTTTCTATCCAGTCTTCGTTATTGAAATTTCTCACTTCCGAGAATGTAACTACCCCGGGCTCAAGAGAGTCGATAACTGTTGCAATTTTAATCAAACCACTGTCTGTCATTGTACCTTCCTGCCACACATTAAGTTGCAGAACAGAAAATCCGGTTTGAGAAAATATACTATTTACGGATAAAACGAACATTAAGAATACGGATATAGTAATCTGCTTCATAATTCAAAGATTTAAGTAAAGGTTGTGTGGGGTGAGGAAAAAGTGGGACATACTGGATTCGAACCAGTGACCCCTACCCTGTCAAGGTAATGCTCTAAACCAACTGAGCTAATGTCCCCTTTTTTAGTTAGGTGTTACAAAAATAATCATTTTGTCAGATTTAAATACTCTTTCTATTGATTAAAATAAAACATTTAAATCATTTCCTTTTTTATAACTTTACACCCACAATTAAAACAGAATTATGATAACACAGGATCAGATAAAAGACTTAACCGGACGCGAGCTTGCGTTAAGGAGGTATCTTTGACATCGATAAAAAGAAAATTGAGATAGAAGAGGAGGAGATGCGCAGTCAGGCACCTGACTTTTGGGACGACCCCAAAAAAGCTGAAGCTGCAATGAAAAAGCTCCGGGAGCTTAAAAGCTGGGTCAAGGATTACAACGAAGTGCATACTGCCATTGAGGACCTTAAGGTACTGTTCGATTTTTACAAAATGGGAGAGGCCGACGAAAGTGATGTGATGGAGCAGTATGAGCTTGCCAAAAATCTGATAGAGAAACTGGAGCTTAAAAATATGCTTCAGCGTGAGGAGGACAAGCTGGGAGCTGTGCTGAAGATAAATGCAGGTGCAGGAGGTACCGAGAGTCAGGACTGGGCGGAAATGCTGATGCGTATGTATATCCGCTGGGGCGAGGCACACGGTTACAAGGTGAAGGAGATGAACTATCAGCCCGGTGACGAGGCAGGCATTAAAACAGCAACACTACAGTTTGAAGGCGATTATGCGTATGGATACCTGAAAAGCGAAAATGGTGTGCATCGTCTTGTTCGCCTGTCACCATACAATGCGGCAAACAAACGAATGACCTCATTTGCATCGGTGTTTGTAGCACCACTTGTGGATGATACTATCGAAGTGGAAATAAATCCGGCTGACATAACCTGGGAAACATTCCGTTCGGGAGGTGCCGGCGGCCAGAATGTGAACAAGGTGGAGACGGGGGTACGTTTGCGTCACGCACCTACGGGTATAATTATTGAAAACACCGAATCCCGTTCCCAGCTTGGAAACAAAGAGAATGCTCTGCGACTGCTGAAATCGCAGTTGTATGAAATGGAGCTTCGTAAAAAAATGGAGAAGCAGAATCAGCTTGAGGCACAAAAGAAAAAGATAGAGTGGGGCTCACAGATCCGCTCCTATGTAATGCAGCCCTACAAGCTGGTTAAGGACCTGCGTACCAACTATGAAACGTCAAACGTACAGGCGGTTCTTGATGGTGACTTGGATGGTTTCATAAAAGCTTACCTGATGGAATTCGGGGGTAAAGAGGTTTTTGAAACCGATTAGCGCAGTAAACATTTTTACAGGAGAGATGTTATACTCCAAAAACTAACAAAACTTTTAAATTATGATACAGATATTACATAATCCGAGATGTGCCAAGAGCCGTGCAGGACTGAAATACCTTCAGGATAAAGGAATAGAGCCGGAGATAATCAAATATCTTGAAGATACTCCTTCGGCTGAGGAGTTTAAAGCCATTTTGAAAAAAATGGGTGCAAAGCCGACAGATGTTCTTCGTAAAAATGAAGCTATCTACAAGGAGCAGTTTAAAGGGAAAGAGTTTACCGACGATGAATGGATCGAGATAATGGTGAAGAATCCCAAGCTGATAGAACGTCCTATTGTAATCAACGGTGATAAAGCAGTGCTGGGAAGGCCGGCTGAAAAGATCGAAGAGATTCTGTAGTAAAGTAATCCTCTTTGTAAAAGATTTTAAGACTAAAAAAGGAGCATACGTTTGTGTGTTCCTTTTTTAGTGTCAAGATGCCGGGATCGTTCCTGTGCCGTTCCTACGGAACTCCGGATGTAGAAGATGGAGGAAAAGAGGTTGTCTAAAAAGAACAAAAATGATGAAAACATCACGCAAAGGCCTGTCCGACTTTCCAGGCGGGCCTTTGCGAGAAAATCACTTTTTGGACGGCATCAAAAGCCGGCCCTGGCTGCAGAGTTTCATAGCAACGACACACCGCCCCGCTACTCCTGTACAAACTCCACCTCCTTAAACCCGTATCTCCTTTCCTTTCCTTCTGTGTCAGTTAGCAGTAGCATTCCCATTGGCTCAATCCTCTTGATTTTAGCAAGGAACTCACCTTTTGCATCCCGGTATTTATGAAAGCCGGTACGCCTCATTAATCTGTATTCGTACCTTTCATCAAGCTGTTGAAATTCATCCTCTGTAAGGTTAATGCAAAATCTTACCATCTCATTTACTAAATCGTTTAGTACCTTACTCAGGTCGTATTTTACTCCTGTGATGTTTTGCATCGATACAGGATTTCCTGCTTTTTCAGAAAAAGAGGTTTGATTAACATTTAACCCTATTCCTGCGATGGAGGAAGATATGAAATTTCCCATCAGCTCATTTTCAATAAGTATTCCTGCTATTTTTTTATTTCCTGTATAAATATCATTAGGCCATTTTATTTCTGTATCGATGCCGTACAGTGCAAGTGTCTCGGTTATTGCTACGGAAACGGCTTTTGATATGTAGAACTGATACTGCGGTTCAAGGTGTTCAGGCCTTAACAGGATGCTGAAAGTAAGATTTTTACCTTTTTCACTCTCCCAGCTGTTACCTTCCTGTCCCCTGCCGGAAGTCTGATGATCTGTGATGACAATTGTATATTCAGGCAGCTCCTCCTCTGCCAGCAACTCTTTCATCTTGTCATTGGTCGATGGTAAAGAATCGAAAGAAAATATCCTGGGTGTTTTTTTTGAACCTTCTGTATCAGCTTGTTTTATCATTTGTCGAATCGTAATATTTTTTAACATCTCCCTGTGTGATACTTGTAGAGTATCTTACTTAAAAATAGTATCTTTGCCAAAATTAAATAAAACTGTTTGTTCTTTATCTGACTATATGAAAAAAACGGAAGAATTTACCTCGAAGGAACTGGTTGATGTAATTGTAGATGGAATACAGGAAAAGAAAGGGAAGAATATCGTTATACTGGATATGAACGGAATTGATAATTCAATTTGCAATTATTTTGTGATTTGTGAAGGAGACAGTAATACTCACGTTGACGCAGTTGCCGACTCGGTGGAAGAATTTGTTTGGAAAAACCTGAAGGAACACCCGTATCACATCGAAGGGAAAGAAAATGCAGAATGGATTCTGATTGATTATGTTGATGTCATTGTTCACGTATTTCAGAAGTCAGTCAGAGAGTTTTATAACCTTGAAGGTTTATGGGCAGATGCAAAACGAACAGAAGTTGAAGATATTTTTTAGAATAAAATAAGTAGTTAAACATAATGGCAGAAGAGAAAAAACCAAAAAACCAATTACCCGGAATGGACGGGAATAAACCTAAATTGCCTAAATTTAATCTTTACTGGGCTTATGGTCTTGTGGCTATTGCCCTGATTGTGGTAAGTACAATGAATCTCGGGCAAAATCCCAAGGAGATTTCTTACAGCGTATTCAAAAACAGAATACTTCCGAGTGGTGATATTGAAAAGGTTGTAAAGATAAGGAATGAGGGTAAAGCAGAAATAACCTTAAAAAAGGATGCGGTTGATAAATACAAGGACCTTTTTACCGGTCAGTTTGCAACGCCTCCTGCTATTGGTCCGCATCTGACGGTGACTTACCTTTCTGACGAATCATTTGATAACCTGCTTCTGAAAGCACAGGAAGAGTATCACGAAAATTTTGATATCGAGGCCGTGGACAGGTCAAACTTTATGGGTGAATTTTTCAGTATGATGTGGCCTTTGTTGCTGCTTGTGCTTGTGTGGGTATTTATATTCCGCCGCATGAGTTCACAGGGCGGTGGAGGCGGAGGTGCCAATATATTTAATGTAGGGAAATCGCGTGCAAAGGTTTTTGATAAAGAGTCGGACATTAATGTAACTTTTAATGATGTTGCAGGACTGAACGAAGCAAAACAAGAGGTTGAAGAGATAGTCGATTTTCTTAAAAATCCGAAAAAATATACTGAGCTGGGAGGTAAGATTCCCAAAGGAGCTCTCTTGATCGGCCCTCCGGGAACAGGTAAAACACTGCTTGCCAAGGCCGTTGCCGGCGAGGCAAATGTACCTTTCTTTAGCATGTCGGGTTCCGATTTTGTTGAGATGTTTGTAGGTGTAGGAGCAAGTCGTGTTCGTGACCTTTTCAAAAAAGCCAAGGAGAAAGCCCCGTGTATAGTATTTATTGATGAGATAGATGCCATTGGACGGGCAAGGGGCAAGAGTCCCAATATGGGAGCTAATGACGAGCGTGAAAACACCCTGAACCAGCTTCTGACCGAGATGGATGGTTTTGCCACCAACAGTGGAGTAATAATTCTGGCGGCAACAAACCGTGTTGATATCCTTGACCGTGCTCTTATGCGTGCCGGACGTTTCGACCGCCAGATACACGTGGAGTTGCCCGACCTGAACGAACGTAAAGAGATATTTGAAGTGCATCTGCGTCCGCTGAAACTGGCTGATGATGTAAAAAGCGATTTTCTGGCAAAGCAAACACCGGGATTCTCTGGTGCCGATATTGCCAACGTGTGTAACGAAGCAGCATTGATAGCTGCACGTAAAGGTAAAAAGATTGTTGAAAAGGAAGATTTCCTTGATGCTGTAGATAGAATAATTGGCGGACTTGAGAAAAAGAACAAAATAATACCGCAGGACGAACGTAAGGCGGTTGCCTTTCACGAAGCAGGTCATGCAACTATCAGCTGGCTGCTCGAACACGCACATCCGTTGATCAAAGTAACTATTGTTCCGCGGGGAAAAGCTCTTGGTGCAGCCTGGTATCTGCCAGAGGAACGTCAGCTGACAACAAAAGAACAGATTCTTGATGAGATGTGTTCGGCACTGGGAGGACGTGCAGCCGAAGAACTTGTTTTGGGAACAATAAGCACAGGAGCATTAAACGATCTCGAGAAAGTTACCAAGCAGGCGTATGCAATGGTTTCCTATTTTGGAATGAACAAGAAAATAGGTAATATCAGCTTCTTCGATTCTTCAGGACAATCGGAATATGCATTCCAGAAACCATACAGTGAGAAAACGGCCGAACTTATCGATAATGAGGTGCAGGTTCTGGTAAGTGAACAATACGAAAGAGCTAAAAAGATACTTACAGAAAATAAGGAGAAACATCAGCAACTGGCTGAAATACTCCTTGAACGTGAAGTTATTTTCAGCGAGGATCTTGAAAGAATATTCGGGAAGCGCCAGAAGACTCACTTCATTGAAGACGAAGAAGCTTCGGAAAAGAAGAGTGTGAAAGACGGAGAGAAAACCGAAGAAAAACAAACTGTGGCTGAGGATAAAATTTCAGACGAAAAGGCTGAAACAAAAGAGGAGCCAAAGTCTGAAACAGAACCGGAAATAAACAAAGGTGAAAAGGACAAAAAAGAAAAAGAGTCCTGACGGGATTTCGGTTGCGGCCAGAAAAAACATTTTATCCCGTCTTAAGAATGCACAAAAAGATACGGAAACCTCCCGTTTTGATGAGATAGAAGATGACGGGAGGCCTGTTTTTCCTGTGCCCGAAAACCTTGAGGATACTTTCAGGAAAGAGCTGGAAGCGATTAGTGGGAAGTTCTTTAAGGTTAAAAGCAAAGATGAGGTTCCTTTAGTCTTAAATAGCATACTTAAAGAAAGAGGTCTGAATTCCGTTTTTTGTACTGATGAAACCCTGATAGAAGAGCTTGGAGATAGCGTTCCAATCGAAAGTGCACCCGAGAGATTCAATGAAATGGAGGCCGGGGTAACAAGATGTGAAGCCCTTGTTGCCCGCACAGGTTCCGTTGTTGTAAGTTCGTATGGTTCAGGACGCCGGATGAATGTATTTCCTCCGGTTCACATAGTAATAGCATCATATTCCAGGCTTGTTCCTTTTATTTCCGATGCTTTTGATCTGCTTAAAAATAAATACGGAAACAGTTATCCGGCTCAGGTGACTTTTGTAGCCGGTCCTAGCCGCACTGCCGATATTGAAAAAACACTTGTAATGGGAGCACACGGGCCGCGCGAACTTATCGTTATTATGATCGGTGACACACTGTAAAATTCAGGTTATCTGCCCTTCTGAAATCTTAGTCATGTTTTATTCTGATATAATTTTTTAGTAATTTTCTAATTGCTAAAGATATTATACCTTTGTAGCTCTAAATTGGATTGATGAATAATTTCGTTACACGGTCATTAACAGGAATATTTATTGTATTGGCAGTTGTGTTATCAATATGGACTCATCCGTATATTTATATGGCAATGTTCACGCTATCTGCCGTTTTGTTAATGGTTGAGCTTGAAGATATGCTTTGTGAAGAAAAAAACAGAGTGTTATTAATTAATTCCGTTTTGCTTGGAACCGGCATCTTTATACTCTCTTTTTTACATTTTCACACCGGCCTTGACCGAAAATGGATGATGCTTACTATTTTGCCTATATGGGCATTTTTTATCACAGTTCTGTTTAATAAGTATAAAAATCCGTTTCGTTTGGTGGCCGTTTATCTGCTTATCTCTGTATATATTTCATTGCCGTTTCTCTCATTGAATTTGCTTGCTTATTCCGGAGGGGATTACAACCCTAAGCTTTTGCTGGCATTTTTTGCCATGATCTGGGTTAATGATACTGGTGCTTATATTGTGGGAGTAAATTTTGGCAAACACAGGCTTTTTGAAAGAGTTTCGCCTAAAAAATCGTGGGAAGGATTCTGGGGTGGTTTGATTTTGACGATGATTGTAGCATACTTTATGAGTGAATTGACAGAACAGGGTACAATTTTGTTATGGCTGGTGACAGGTTTGTTTGTTTCCGTTTTTGCAACACTGGGCGACTTGGTGGAATCGTTATTGAAACGAAGTGTTAATATAAAAGACTCAGGTAAGCTTTTGCCCGGGCACGGGGGTATACTCGACCGTTTCGACGGTGCTTTGTTTGCAGCTCCTGTTATGAGTTTATTGTTTTATCTTTTTGGCAGTTAAAAGTTTAGATTATGGCCATACATAAGGAAGGTTTTAAAATTATTCTTTATACATTTTTGTTTGCGGCAACTATAAATATTACCGCATACTATATGACCGAAGGAGATATAAGCACACTGAAGGTTACCGGGCTGCTTACTTTCCTTATGCTTTTTATTGTAGCCGGATTTTTCCGGAGTCCCAGAAGAGAACACTACAGTAATGAAGACGCTATTCTTGCTCCGGCCGATGGTAAGATAGTAGTAATAGAAGAGGTTGAAGAACCGGAATATCTGAAAACTAAGTGTCTTCAGGTATCCATATTTATGTCGCCAACAAATGTACACATCAACTGGTTTCCTGTCGACGGTGTTATAAAATATTTTAAACACCACAAAGGAAGATTCAGGGCTGCATATCTTCCGAAATCATCAACCGAAAACGAACGTACTACAATAGTGCTTGAGCACAAAGAAAGTATACTGGTGCTTATTCGTCAGGTAGCTGGAGCGATGGCACGACGGATTGTCAGTTATGTTGAAGTTGGGAAAGAAGTTAAACAGGGACAGCAGCTAGGATTCATTAAGTTCGGGTCAAGAGTGGATCTATACCTTCCGCTGGATACGGTAATTGATGTAAAACTGAACCAAAAAGTCAGAGGAAAACAAACCATTATCGGTTGGCTGAGAGAGCCAAGTCTGATTGATGAGCTTTTTAAATCCTAAATCAAAATATAAAATCTCATGAGATATTTGCTTTTGATCTTTACGGCATTAGTTCTCTTGCAAAGCTGTAATAAAAAAGAAGAAGACAGAATCGTTCTTATTAAAACCAATTACGGTGACATAAAGGTTAAATTATATAAAGAAACACCTGTTCATCGTGATAATTTTATAAGGCTTGCAGAAGAGGGGTTTTATAACGGTCTTCTTTTTCACAGGGTAATTAATGAGTTTATGATTCAGGGAGGAGATCCGGATTCTAGAAATGCAGAACCGGAACAACGCCTTGGTAATGGAGGTCCGGGATATGACCTGCCGGCTGAGATACATTATCCTGAGCTTTTTCATAAAAAAGGAGCACTTGCTGCTGCTCGGGAAGGTGACCGTATAAATCCGATGAAAAAATCATCAGGCTCCCAGTTTTATATTGTACAGGGAAAAACCTTCACCGATGAAGAGCTTGATCAGGTTGAAAAAAGAGTGGACAGGATGAATAAACAATCTGTATATTATAAAACACTTTCACTCTATTCTGACAGTTTAATGGCTCTTCAGAAAGATGAAAAATGGGATGAGTTTTATGCAATGCAGAAAAAAATACAAAAAGTTGTTAATGATGAAATAAAAGCTCATCCGCATAAAATACCACCGGAATTGCGCCAGGTATATAAAACGATAGGCGGAACTCCTCACCTTGATGAGAACTATACTGTATTTGGAGAGGTAATTGAGGGGCTGAATGTGGTTGACAGCATTGCAAAAGTCCCTACAGACCCTAATGACAGGCCATTGAAAGACGTTAAAATTCTTAAAGTGGAAGTGATAAAATAGAATATTTATGAGGAGGTTGATTTTTATTTCATTTATTTTTCTTTTATTATCTCAATCCGAATTTTATGCCCAAACTAAAGAACCGGTTTATTATGTAAACATAATAACCAACATGGGCACAATGAAGGTAAAGCTCTACAATGAAACACCGCATCACAGGGATGAGTTTCTTAAACTGGCAGCAGAAGGCAGGTATAACGGAACACTTTTTTACAGAGTGGTTAAAAATTTTGTAATACAGGGAGGTTCTTCCGATTCCAGAAATGCACCTCCGGGGAAACATATAGGTTACGGTAATCCTGTAAATATCGATTCGGAATTTTCAGATAAATGTTTTCATAAAAAAGGAGCTATTTGCGCTCCACGCCAACCGGAAGAAATAAATCATTTCAAGATGTCTGATATCGGGCAGTTTTACATTGTTCAGGGCAGGAAGTATACAAACGAAGAGCTCGATATGATTGAGAAGTCGGTTAATAATCCTATAATGATAAAACTGAAGCGAAAATATTACCTTCCGCATAAGGAGGAACTGGCACGGCTAAAAAAGGAAAACCCCCGAGAGTTTAATAAGTTGTTACGTAAAATAAAAGATGACATTGCTTTTGATTATGCATTGTCTGATAAAAAAGAGTTTACCGAAGAACAACGTAAAGCTTATACCACAATAGGCGGTACTCCTGAACTGGACGGCGAGTACACAGTTTTCGGAGAAGTTGTACAAGGTCTTGATGTGATTGATAAGATTGCTTCGGTACCTACAGATAAAAACAATCGTCCTTTAAAGGATGTGACAATTAAGGTATCCATTGTTACGCTAAAATAATTATGCTTCGATATCTCATTGTTTTTTCTTTGTTATTTTTTGTTGCCGGCTGCGGATCGGGTGGTAAGAAGCAGGCTAAAAAGAAAAAACAAAAAATATCTGCCACCAGACTATCGTATGGCACCAATGTAAAAGCAATAGTTAGTATACAGACCTTTGACCACTATTCGAGGCAGCTAAAATCGGGATACGGTTTTTATGTTGCAAATGATATAATTGTTACCAATCTTGATTTAATAAAAGGGTGTTACAAGGCAAAAACAGCTCACATGAATACCGATGATTTTAACAATGTACGCGGTTTTGTGGGCTATAGCTTTAATTACAATCTTGTTTTTCTGAAAACGCGGGTTAAAAACCTAAATTATCTGAAACTGAGAAATGCAGAGGAGAATACAGACTCGATCTATTCTCTGTTCAGAAAAAACAGGAAGTTGTTTATTCACAAGTCGGGTTTAAAACAAATAATCGACAGAGATACTGTAAGTTTTTACCCTGTGACCAATAAGTCAATGAGCCGGGGGAAACCGGCATTTGCTTTAAATCACAGATTGTTCGGGATTCTACAAAAAAGGAAAACCAACAACCAATCTGAGCTTACCGTGTTGCCGGCAAAGTGGATTTCAGATATGCTGAAAAAAGTAAAAAAGGAACCCGAAAGCCTGATTCATTTAAGCCGGAGAACAGATAAAGTTTATCCTTCATACAAAAAAATAAAAGGATTCCGGATTATTACAGACATGGGTAATATTGATATAAAATTGTTTAACGAAACACCTGTGTATCGCGATAATTTTATAAAACTGGTAAGTGATCATTTTTACGACAGTTTGCTTGTTCATCGTGTAATTCGTGATTTTCTGATACAGACAGGAGCTGCCGATACAAAGTATGCAAAAAAGGATGATGTGGTAGGCTGGCAGGGGCCGGGTTACACACTACCGATGAATATAAGGCCGGGCTTGTTTCACCGCAGAGGAGCCATTGCTGCCTCAAAACTTCCCGAAGATCGTAATCCGCGAAACCGTTCAGACGGTTCACAGTTTTATATTGTTTCGGGCAGGATTTTTACTGATGATGAGCTGAATGAGATAGAAAAGGAAAAACATATTAAGTTTACACCCGAACAACGTAAAGTATATACTACAGTCGGAGGAGCCCCTCATCTTGACGGAGATTATACTGTATTTGGTGAGGTTACCAAAGGAATGGATGTGGTTGACAAAATTGCCAGTGTGAAAACCTATGCAGTTGACAGACCGGTTAAGGATATCAGAGTAAAAACAATCCGGATTATCTGGAAGTGAATTTACTCTAGCAAGGCTTTTGCAATTTTCATGTCCGATGGTGTGGTTATTTTAATATTTTCCCTGTTTCCTTCTACTAACACAATATTGAACCCGGCAGCTTCAGCCACTGAGGCATCATCAGTGAATTCTTTTCTGTATTGGGAAGCATAAGCTCTTTTAATTTGTTCGTACCTGAATACCTGCGGTGTCTGAACCAGTTTAATTGAGGATCTGTCAATTGCCTTATTCGATGTTGCAGACACCTGTCTTACTGATTCAAATGCATCAATTACGGGAACTGCATTGCCTTTTTCTTCAGCTACATTATATGTTCTTTGCAGAGTCTCTTTTGAGACCAGGGGTCTTACTCCGTCGTGAATACCGATAACACTATCTTCATTTATTAATGACAGACCATTCTTAACACTGTGGTATCTGGTTTCACCACCAGTGGTGAGTATATGTTCAATGCCGAAATCATGTTTTTTGCACAACTCTTTCCAGTAATCGGTTTGTGAAGCAGGAAGAACAAGAATTATCTCTAAGGAAGCATCAAAACTTTTAAAAGCAGATATGGTATGCATTAATATTGGCCTGCCACCAGCTGGCAGAAACTGTTTTGGTATATTGCTTTTCATTCTTGAACCGGACCCCCCGGCTACGATTACTGCAAATCTTTTCATTTTTCAATGTGTGTTTTGAACAAAATTACAATTATATCCTTGTATTATATGGGTACTTTCCGAAAACTAACTTATTTTTTATATGATTTCACCGGTAATATTAAATTTCCTTAAAGAGTTAAGTAAAAACAACAACAGAGAATGGTTTGCCGAAAACAAAAAATTTTATGATGAGGCAAAAGAAGAATTCGAACATGTAGTTGAAAAGCTTATTTCCGATATAAGCTTTTATGATAAGGAGATAGCCGGAACTCAACCCAAAGAGTGTATTTTCAGGATTTATCGTGATGTCAGGTTTTCAAAAGACAAAACTCCGTATAAAACACATTTCGATGCCTTTATTGCAAAAAAAGGAGGCAGGAAAAGCAGCTATGCCGGATATTATCTGCATATAAAATACGGTGCTTCATTGTTTGGAGGCGGCATATACGCTCCTATACCTGAGATTTTGAAAAGTCTTAGAGAGGAAATTTATAATTTTCCGGAAGAGTTTAAAGAGATACTGGGCAATCAGAAATTCAGGCAGTATTACGGAAACCTGTACATTGATAAGATGAAAATGACACCGAAAGGTTTTCCTTCTGATTTTCCCGATGTCGAACTTCTGAAATATAAATCATACATTGTGGCACACCCTTTGTCTAATGCAGAGCTTACATCTGATAAAATTGAGGATGAATTAAAAATTATGATACGTACACTTTATCCGTTCAATTCTTTTCTTAATCGTGCAATAGACTTCAAAGAAGAGATAACTGATTTTTAGTTTATGTATCTTTGCTTTCGTATTAAAAAAGAACCAAAATGAAAAGACGCAGGTTGGTGATATTTGTTCTGGTTGCATTTCTGGTAACGGCATTATGGCCTTTACCTGATATCCCTCCGGTTCAGTATATCGACAGAGTGGATGGGAAGCTGAAGACGGAGGTGATTGAAGGTGTTGGGATGATGAAGTGGCTCTATTATAATCCGGTTGGTGAACTTACCCTGAATACTTTGGTGAAACGAAAATTTGTATCTGAAATTTACGGCAGAATGATGGATAAGCCGGAGTCGGCTGAAAAGATACCCGGTTTTGTAGAGAAGTATGGCATAGACCTTTCTATTGCTCAAAAACAGAAGTTTGATTCATTTAATGACTTTTTTACCCGCAAGCTTAAACCAGAAGCCAGGCCGGTAGATACCTGTTCCGCTGTAGTCGTATCTCCAGCCGATGGTAAAATATTTATTCTGAGTAATGTGGCTGATGAGGATTTTTACATTAAAGGTGTAAGGTTTAATATTACAAAATTTCTGAACGACTCAGTTCTTGGTGAGAAGTACGGTGATGGCATTATGGCAATAGTTCGCCTTGCTCCTCCCGATTATCACAGGTATCATTTTCCCGTAACAGGCCGAATAACCAAATATGTGAAAATTAAAGGAGATTACTATTCTGTTTCACCGCTCGCATTAAGGAAAATTGCTGAAATATTTTGTATGAATGAACGTGAATACACAATAATTTCAACAAAACAATTTGGTGATGTGGCAATGGCAGAGGTTGGAGCTACAATGGTCGGAAGTATTATTCAGACATATAAAGGTAGTTATGCAGAGAAGGGGGCGGAAAAAGGATATTTTAAATTTGGCGGTTCAACCGTGGTTTTGTTGTTTGAGAAAAACGAAGTGGTGTTTGATGGCGACATCATTAAAAACTCTGCAAAAGGATACGAAACAACAGTAAAAGCTGGTGAGAGGATAGCTATAATGAATTGAATATGACTATCAGAAATCGGCAATACCGACGGTAGCGATACTTACTTTCACATTACAGTAATTTTTTAATGTTAATGCACATGATTCCAGGGTGGCTCCTGTTGTTACCACATCATCAATCAAAAGCAGATGTTTGCCGTTTAACTGTGACGGATGTACTACCGTAAAAATATTCTGTACATTTTCCCAACGTTCAAATCTGTTCTTTTTGGTTTGCGTAGAGGTGTGAACGATCCGCATCAGGTTTTCTGTTATCAACGGAACAGCTGAGACTCCTGAAATTCCGTAAGCAATATATTCGCTTTGGTTGTAACCTCTGGTCCGAAGCTTTTTTATATGCAGAGGAACTGGTATTAGTGCATCTATATCATTGAGAAAACCGGATTGTTTTAGTATGTTTCCTGTTGCTTTACCCAGTTCTTCTCCTATGAGGTAATGACCTTTATATTTCAGTTGATGCAAAAGTTTCTGTAAAAGTTCTCCTTTGCGATAGTAATAAACAGAAGCTGCTTTTTCCAGATGAACTCTTCCCCAGAATAATTTTTCTGCAGGATTATCGGTTACAAGTTCATATCCTGTACGTGGTAAAGTTCGCAGGCATTTTTTGCATATCTCATTTTCATTCTCAAAAAGGTGTACTCCGCATCCTTTGCATAAGCGAGGGAAGAATAAATCAAGGAATGCACTCAGGTAGGTATTTGAAAATTGAAAAAACACTGTTGATTCTTTTTGTAAAAGTTACAAAAAGCAGTTGTAATTGTCCATCAAAAACAGTGTTTTGTACTTTTGTTTTAGGTCCGGAATATAATTACCCGCTTATACCTAAATGAGTTTGTTCATGAAATATATTCTGGAAGAGTTTTATTCAGGGATTTTAAATTTTTAAGTTTGTGTTGTGTATAAAACGAATAAGCGATGTGCGATTATAAAAAGATAGTAGAGAGTCAGAAGGATTTTTTCAACTCCAATGCCACAAAAGATATAAAGTTCAGAAAAGAACAGCTTCGTAAGTTTCTTCAGGTGCTGAAAGCCAATGAAGAAAAAATGTACGATGCTATTTATGCCGATTTCCGTAAATCATCATACGAAACTTACGAAACGGAGCTTGCTATCCTTTATGCCGAAATAAAACATTCAGTTAAGAAAGTGCGTTCCTGGAGCAGGCCTAAGAGGGTTGCAGCAAACCTTGCCAACCTGCCGGGAAGCAGTTTCATTATGCCGGAGCCGCTGGGAACTTCGCTTGTGATTGGTGCTTGGAACTATCCGTTCCTGTTGTCGATGCAGCCGGTTGTATCTGCCATTGCGGCCGGAAACACTGTGATAATGAAGCCGAGTGAGCTTGCTATGAACACAAGCAATGTGATGGCAAAAATGATAAACGATAACTTCGACAGCCACTTTTTTCACGTTATCGAAGGAGGAGTTGAAGAGACAACTGCTTTGTTGATGGAGCCGTTCGATAAGATATTTTACACAGGAAATCCTAATGTGGGTAAAATAATTATGCGTGCAGCATCGGAGCACCTCACTCCGGTAACCCTTGAACTTGGTGGTAAGAGTCCTGCCATTATCACCAAAGGTGCAAACCTGAAAATGACTGCTACCCGTATTGTGTGGGGAAAATTCCTGAACGGAGGCCAGACCTGTGTGGCACCGGATTACCTTCTTGTAGAAAAAGGAATGAAAGAGCCGCTTATTGATGCAATAAAAAAGAGGATAAAAAAGGTTCACGGTGACGACCCGCAGCAGAGTGAGGCATTTGTGAGAATAATTAACCCGCGGCACTTCAAGCGTCTCACGGCTCTGCTTGATGAGAAAAAGATAATTGTGGGAGGAGAAACAGACGAGAAAGACCTTTACATTGCACCCACTTTGATGGACAACGTGACCTGGGACGATGACGTGATGCAGGAGGAGATATTCGGACCGATACTGCCGGTACTGGAATACGAGAATATTGAAGATGCCATTGCACAGATAAAAGAGAGGCCAAAGCCGCTTGCCCTTTACCTGTTTACAAACAGCAAGAGTATAGAGAAAAAGGTATTCAGAGAGGTTTCATTCGGCGGAGGAGCGTTGAACGACACCATTATGCACCTTGCCAATCCGAACCTTCCTTTCGGAGGTGTGGGAAATTCCGGCATGGGTAACTATCACGGCAAATTCGGGTTTGATACATTCTCACACAAAAAGGCAATTCTGAAAAAAGCCACCTGGTTTGAGCCGTGGGTTAAATATCCGCCTTTCACCGAAGGTAAGCTTAAAATCCTGAAGAAGCTGTTGTAACTGAAAATCTTAAGACTGTTACTTATTGCATTTATGATTTTCTGTCAAGCTCTTAGTTTTTAAAAGAGAATCTCTAAATTCACATGCATAGAAAATCAGTAGCAATCTGCTGTGAGTCAACACAAAAGCTTTATGAGATTCCTTCACTCCGTTCGGAATGACGACTTTTTGGACGTCCTCAATCCCCGGCAAGAGGGAGACTGCTTTTTCGTTAGCGCTCATCGCAGTGACGAGAATGTTCTGTCATATCCTCATTATGCCCCAAATATTGGGGTGAATTCCCGGAATGACAACTTTTCAGACGGCCTTCTCAATAGTTAGATATTTAACGGAATACTAATTATACTCGTCCCAGCTCTTGATAGGAATATCCGTAATGTCGTATTTGCAGATAGCATAAATGAATGCACTTGCAAGGCGGGCATTGGTTATCAACGGAATGTTGAAATCAATTGCATCGCGTCGGATACGGTATCCGTTCTTAAGCTCATCTTTACTCAGGTTTTTTGGAATGTTAATCACGAGGTCAATCTTTTTGTTTCTGATGTACTCAAGCGTATTGGGCGATTTCTCCTCATTAGGCCAGTAAAGAAGTGTTGTTTCAACTCCGTTTTCGGCAAAAAACCTGTGCGTACCGCCTGTTGCGTAAATGTTGTAACCTCTCTCTTTCAGCATCCTGGCACTGTTCAGGAGTTCCATCTTTGAACGCAGCGGACCGGAAGATATCAGAATATTTTTTTTCGGTATAGTGTAGCCCACTGCAAGCATTGCCTGAAGCACGGCATCGTAGTAGTTGTCACCAATACAGCCAACCTCACCTGTTGATGACATATCAACGCCAAGTACCGGGTCTGCTTTCAGAAGACGGGCAAATGAGAACTGAGGTGCTTTTATTCCTACATAGTCAAGTTCGAACAGGTTTTTCTGGGGTTTTTCCACCGGGAGCCCGAGCATAACTTTTGTGGCAATATCGATAAGATTTACTTTCAGAACTTTTGAAACGAACGGGAATGAACGTGAAGCTCTCAGGTTACATTCTATAACCTTAATGTCGTTATCCTTTGCAAGAAGCTGCATATTGAAAGGTCCTGAGATATTTAGTCCTTTTGCAATCTTACGTGCTATCTTTTTAACCCTTCTGATAGTTTCAACATAAAGTTTCTGTGGCGGGAACACGATAGTCGCATCACCGGAGTGAACTCCTGCGAACTCAATATGCTCTGAAATTGCGTAGGCAATCATTTCGCCATCACGGGCCACTGCATCTATCTCTATCTCCTTTGCCTGCTCGATGAATTCAGAAACAACTACCGGAAACTCTTTTGACACATTTGCTGCAAGAGTAAGGAAATGCTCAAGTTCATCCTTGTTTGATACAACATTCATTGCCGCACCGGAAAGTACGTATGACGGACGTACCAGTACCGGGAAGCCGACTTTATCCACAAAGTCAAATATGTCATCAACCGATGTTAGCTCGCTCCAGCGTGGTTGGTCAACGCCAAGGTCGTCAAGCAGAGCAGAGAATTTCTGACGATTCTCGGCACGGTCGATATCCACCGGCGAAGTTCCCATAATCGGCACATTCTGACGGTAAAGCTTGATGGCAAGGTTGTTCGGTATCTGGCCGCCTACTGATACGATTACGCCTTTAGGCGTTTCCAGGTCGATGATGTCAAGAACCCGCTCAAGTGTAAGCTCGTCGAAATAGAGGCGGTCGCACATATCGTAGTCGGTACTGACTGTTTCAGGGTTGTAGTTTATCATTATCGAGCGGAAATCCTGGTCATTTACAGTATTCAGGGCATTAACGCTGCACCAGTCGAATTCCACACTGGAGCCGATACGGTAAGCTCCCGAACCCAGAACAATAACCGACTTGCCGTCTTTCTCATAATCAATATCGTGAGCAGAACCTCCGTAAGTAATGTACAGATAGTTGATTTGTGCAGGGAACTCTCCTGCCATAGTATCTATCTGCTTAACAACGGGAAGAATTCCTTTTTGCTTTCTGTGGTCGCGAACGGCAAGAAGGTTTTTCTCCATCTCATTCGAAGGAGAGTTCAGTACCAGACGAGCTATCTGGAAATCACTGAATCCCATCTTTTTTGCTTCGAGGAGTGCTTCGTCAGGAAGCTCGTCAAGAGAGTTGTATCTTTCCAGTTCTTTCTGATGGTCGGTGATGTTTTTCAGCTTTTCAAGGAACCATCTGTCTATTTTTGTCAGTTCATGTATTTCGTTTACAGTGCAACCTCGTTGAAGAGCTTCCGATATTGCAAATATCCTTTGATCGGTAGGTTCTTCAAGTTCTTTTCTGATATCCTCCACTTTGATGGGCTGATTGGCAACAAAACCATGCATTCCCTGTCCCACCATGCGAAGTCCTTTTTGTATGACCTCTTCGAAGCTGCGTCCTATCGACATAATCTCACCTACACTCTTCATACTTGAACCAATCTGCTTGGATACACCAGTGAATTTGCTCAGGTCCCAGCGGGGTATTTTACAGACAATGTAGTCGAGTGCCGGCTCAAAGAATGCCGATGTGGTTTTAGTAACAGAGTTTTTAAGCTGGTGCAGGCCGTATCCGAGTCCGAGCTTAGCGGCTACAAATGCTAGCGGATAACCTGTTGCTTTCGATGCCAAAGCACTTGAACGTGAAAGGCGTGCATTTACCTCAATTACCCTGTAGTCCTCTGAATTAGGATCGAGGGCATACTGCACATTACACTCGCCAACAACTCCTATGTGACGTATTATTTTAATTGCCAGTTCGCGTAATTTGTGATATTCTGAATTAGTAAGTGTTTGTGACGGTGCAACAACAATACTTTCACCGGTATGTATTCCCAACGGATCGAAATTTTCCATATTACAAACGGTGATACAGTTGTTGTATGCATCACGTACAACTTCGTATTCCACCTCTTTCCATCCCTTTATCGATTCCTCAACTAGTATCTGGTTCGAATATGAAAAAGCATTGTTTGCTCTGTTTATGAGTTCTTCTCTGTTGTTACAGAAACCACTTCCCATGCCTCCGAGAGTGTAGGCAGCACGTACTATGATAGGATATCCTATCTCATCAGCAGCTTTTAGTGCTTCATCAACCGATGTTACTGCAAGGCTTATCGGGGTTTTAACATCTATCTCCTTAAGCTTATTCGCAAATATCTCACGGTCTTCAGTGTCGATAATTGCCTGGATGGGTGTGCCGAGAACTTCAACATTATATTTTTTCAGTACCCCTCCTTCGTATAGCTTTATTCCGCAGTTAAGAGCTGTTTGTCCGCCGAAAGCAAGAAGAATTCCGTCAGGATTTTCTTTCTTTATTACCTCTTCAACAAAAAACGGAGTTACAGGTAAGAAATATATCTTATCCGCAATGTCTTCTGAAGTCTGAACAGTTGCTATGTTAGGGTTTATGAGAATAGTTCTGATTCCTTCTTCTTTAAGTGCTTTTAGTGCCTGTGAACCAGAGTAGTCAAACTCTCCCGCTTCTCCGATTTTAAGGGCACCGGAACCCAGAATAATTACCTTTTTGACGTCTTTCTTCATTTTGTGGCGTATTATTAGTATGCTCTGTTTTTCTGTTTGCTGCAAAAGTACAACTTTTTTGCAAAAAAGATTTTTCAAACAGACAAAAAATGTATATTTTTGCAGCGCAAATGTATAAATATGCAAAAGTGAAAGAGAAATCACAACGTCTGCTTGCTATCAGGCAAATAATATCAGAAAAGAACATTGGCAGTCAGGAAGAGCTTCTGAATATGCTTAATGAACAGGGCTATAATATTACTCAGGCAACTCTTTCACGCGATTTGAAATTTTTGAAAGTTGCTAAGGTTCACGATGCTTCGGGATACAGATATGTTATTCCTGAAGCGGGAACGAAGAAGCCTTCTGAGGAGTATTCGTCAGAGGGGTTTCCTTTAAACCGTATTGAACATTTAGAGTTTTCGGGACAGCTTGCTGTTATGAAAACAAAACCGGGGTTTGCAAACAGTATTGCATCGGTTATTGATAGTTATGGCATTTACGAAGTTCTGGGAACAATTGCCGGTGATGATACTATTTTGTTGATTAACAGGGAAGGGATTTCCAAATCGGATATTGTTAATGCTTTGGAATTAATACTTCCGGGGCTGAAAAAGAAAATTCTGTAACAGGAAAAAGAAAAATGAGTGAATTTAAGATAATAAAAGCTACCAGAGAGCATCTGCCGTATGTGGATGTAATACTTAAAACAATTGAAGATGCCGCAAAGGTTCGCGGTACCGGTATTGCAAAACGTACGCCTGAATATCTGAAAAACAAAATCGAGGAAGGAAAAGCAATTATTGCTCTTAAAGGAGATGAGTTTGCAGGCTTCTGTTATATAGAGTCATGGGGAGGGAAAAAATTTGTTGCAAACTCAGGATTGATAGTTGTGGATAAATTCAGAGGTAAAGGGTTGGCAAAGGCAATTAAAACCAAGGCCTTTGAGCTTTCAAGAGAGATGTTTCCCCACTCCAAAATATTCGGACTGACAACCGGTCTGGCTGTAATGAAAATAAATTCGGACCTTGGTTATCGTCCGGTAACATTTTCTGAACTGACTGATGATGAAGAGTTCTGGAAAGGGTGTCAGAGCTGTGTGAATTACGATATACTGGTAAGAACAAACAGAAAACACTGTTTGTGTACAGGTATGCTTTATACTCCGCCTGAGGAAAGTAAAGAAAAAGACAATGAACAAAAACAAACTGAGGATTCTAATGAGGATAACAGATGGGTCAAGTTCAAACAGTTTGTTTTGTTGCAGAAAAAAGGCAGAGAAAACAAAAAGAAAGGGGTAAAGAATATTTTAAACATGTTATTCTCAGTTTAAAAAAATAAAAAAATAAAGATGAAAGAAAAAGTAGTGCTGGCGTACAGCGGAGGATTGGATACATCGTTTTGTGTGAAATACCTTTCAGTAGAGAAGGACCTGGAGATTCACTCAGCGATAGCAAATACGGGAGGTTTTTCTGAGGAGGAACTGAAAGATATTGAAACAAAAGCATATGAGCTGGGTGTGGCTAGTCATAAAACACTGGATGTTACACAAACATATTACGACAGGTGTATAAGGTATATGATTTTTGGAAATATTCTGAAGAATCATACTTACCCGTTGTCTGTAAGTTCGGAACGGATATTCCAGGCAATTGCCATTGTGAATTATGCACGTGAGATAGGAGCGAAATATATTGCACACGGTAGCACGGGTGCAGGAAATGACCAGATTCGTTTTGATTTGACTTTTCAGATTCTTGCCCCTGAAATAGAAATACTGACTCCAATCAGGGATCTCACCCTTTCACGGGATGAGGAGATAGATTACCTGAAGAAGTTCGGTGTAGTAAGGGACTGGTCGAAGATGGAGTATTCGATAAATAAAGGTCTGTGGGGAACGAGTATAGGTGGAAAGGAAACCCTTACGTCCAATCAGACTTTGCCCGAAGAGGCCTATGCAAACAGGGTTGAGAAGACAGATGAATCTGAACTTGTAATAGAATTTGAGAAAGGTGAGATAAAGAGTGTGGACGGACAAGTGTTTGAGAATAAAACAGATGCCATCATCGATATTGAGACAAAAGCCAAAGTGTACGGAATAGGTCGTGATATGCATATTGGTGATACCATTATTGGGATAAAGGGGCGTGTAGGTTTTGAGGCGGCAGCCCCGCTTATCCTGATTAAAGCCCATGAGGTGCTCGAGAAACATGTTCTTACGAAATGGCAGATGTACTGGAAGGAACAGCTTGCTAACTGGTACGGAATGCTTCTTCACGAAGCGCAGTATCTGGAGCCGGTAATGCGCGATATAGAGGCCTTTCTTGATAATTCGCAGGAGATGGTTACAGGAAAAGTAATTGTCCGGTTAAGTCCGTACCGTTTCTTCGTTGTTGGCATTGAGTCGGAACACGACCTGATGAACAGTGGATTTGGTGAATATGGAGAGGTGAATAAGGCCTGGGACGGTCGAGATGTTGAAGGATTTACTAAAATAATGTCGAATTCGCTGAAAATATACAATACGGTAAATAAAGGTAAATTGAATTTTATTAAGTAATAATCATTCCCTGAATAAGGTGAGAAAGGGAGAGAAAGTTAAACAAGAGGAGTAAAATAAATCGTTATTCCGCTAGGAAGTAAAGCCGTATGCACGACTGTTTTGGTCAAATTGCCGGTATGGTACAGCTGGGTTTTGTTTCCTGAAGAATCGGAACAGACGGTTCCTTCTACCAATGACGCGGTTTTAAGTTTATTTTTCTTTACACAGGAAGAACCTAAATTTATGATAAAAGCAGGTATAATAGGTGGAGCAGGATATACTGCCGGAGAGCTGATAAGAATTTTAATCAATCATCCGCAGGCAGAAATTGCATTTGTACAGAGTGAAAGCAATGCGGGGAATCCTGTAACTGCTGTACATTCGGACCTTATTGGAGAAACAGAATTGATATTTTCTGCCGATCCGGATGTGCATCAGGCCGATGTGTTATTCTTATGTATGGGACACGGACGCTCAAAATCGTATGTAGAAGGTTTGCCTGCCGGGTTCAAAGGAAAGATAATAGATCTGAGTAACGATTTCAGATTGAAAAAAGACGCAGATGGATTTGTGTACGGGTTGCCGGAGTTGCAAAGGGAAAAGATAAAAAGTGCAGACAGGATTGCTAATCCCGGATGTTTTGCCACAGCTATTCAACTGGCACTTCTTCCGCTGGCTGCTGAAGGAAAGCTTAACGAGGTGCACATTCATGCTATTACCGGCTCAACGGGTGCAGGTCAGGCACCGACGGCCACAACACATTTCAGCTGGAGGAACAATAACATGTCGGTTTACAAGGCATTCAGCCATCAGCACCTTGGGGAGATTGGTGAGACACTGAAGAGTCTGCAGAAAGGTTTTGATAAACCGGTGAATTTTGTACCGGTGCGTGGCGACTTTCCGAGAGGGATTATGGCTTCGGTATATATGAATTCTGACATGCAGGAAAAAGAAGCAACTAAACTGTTTAGAAACTACTACGAGGAGCATCCGTTTACACATGTCTCAGAAAAGAATCCTGATCTTAAGATGGTTGTTAACACAAACAAGGCAGTCGTTTATGTAAAAAAATTCGGAGAAAAAATACACATTGTCAGTATGATTGATAACCTATTGAAAGGGGCATCAGGTCAGGCAGTACAAAATATGAATTTGATTTTTGGATTGGATGAATTAACAGGCCTTCAACTCAAGCCTTTGGCATTTTAATTCTATGAAGATAAGACTAAAGGGTTGTTGTAATTTTGGTTTAAATATTAGGTGTTCATTCTGAAGACTGTTAATTAGGATACCCCGGCAATAACGATTGTCGCGGTATCACATCCCATCCTTAAAATAATAATGTGATTATGGATTTGTTCGATGTATATAGTTTATTTGATATCGTTCCTGTAAAGGCAGAAGGTTGTTATTTGTGGGATGATAAAGGCAATAAATATTTAGATCTTTACGGAGGGCATGCTGTTATTTCTATTGGTCACAGTCATCCTCATTACATAGAGCGGATTTCTTCGCAACTAAAAAAGATAGGTTTTTATTCCAACTCGGTAAAAAATCCGCTTCAAAAGGAGTTTGCAAATAAGCTTGGGAGAGTGTCTGGGCTGGATGATTATTCTCTTTTTCTGTGCAATTCCGGGGCTGAAGCAAACGAGAATGCTTTTAAGCTTGCATCTTTTCATACGGGAAGAAATAAAATAGTAGCTTTTGAAAAGGCCTTTCACGGAAGAACTTCGGCAGCTGTTGCCGCTACTGATAATAAAAAGATTGTGGCTCCCGTAAATGCCGGACATGAAGTGGAATTCGTTGCGTTTAATGATATTGTGAAAACGGAAGAGGTGTTGAGTAAAAAAGATGTAGCTGCGGTAATAATTGAAGGCATACAGGGCGTGGGTGGTGTAAATATTCCGGATGATGATTTTTTAAAATCGCTTAAAACAATTTGCCGGAAGTATGGAACACTGCTAATACTCGATGAGATTCAGAGCGGTTATGGCAGAAGCGGAAAATTCTTTGCTTTCCAGTATTCGGGAACTGAACCGGACATGGTAACTGTTGCAAAAGGAATGGGTAATGGATTTCCGATGGGAGGAGTTCTGATTTCTCCCGACATTAAACCTCAAAAAGGGATGTTAGGTACTACGTTCGGAGGAAGTTATCTGGCATGTGCTGCCGGACTAGCAGTCCTAGAGGTTATGGAAAATGAAAATCTGGTGGAAAATGCGAAGCAAACAGGAGCATACCTGATGAAAAAACTCAAAAATAGCATATCGTATAAAGAGCTGAAAGGCAGAGGGTTAATGATTGGGGTTGAATTTTCAGAAAAAATTTCTGATTTAAGATTTCAATTGTTAAACGAAAAGCGTATTTTTACCGGGATTTCTGGCACTAATACCCTAAGGTTATTACCGCCCCTAACCCTTTCTGAAGAGCAATCTGATTGCTTTACAGACAATCTGTGTGCCTTGTTAAACAGTTCTTAATTACGTTATTTTATTTAAACTATGATTAGGTCTTTTTGGAACGAAGAGTGGAAAGAGTTAAAATTTGAAGAAGGAGCATTACGAAAAAATTATGCAATTTCGAACTATGGACGCATAGTAAGTTATACCGATAAGATTGAAAACGGTAAAATAGTTAAAGGCGGAACATTGAGGGGATATAAAACATTTCCCGTCAGGCCGTTTGGAAAGTCGAAAACGTTTTATGTGCATAAGCTTGTAGCTGAACATTTTTTGCCGAAAGAAGATGAAAGCCAAAAGTTTGTTATTCATCTTGATTACAACAAAGAGAATAACTACATTGAGAACCTGAAATGGGCTGATAAGGATGAGATGTTTGCACATCAGCAAAAAAACCCGACAGTACTTGAAGCAAGAGAAAAGCAGAAAGGAAGGAAAACTGTACAGGGACATAAACTGAATGCTACTCAGGTGATACGTCTGAAAAAACGGATTTTCGACCCAAACAGAAAAACAAGGCTGAAGCTGATTGCCAAACAGTTTGGTATTAGCGAAATGCAGCTTTATCGTATAAAATCAGGTGAAAACTGGGGACATATTAAAGTTCCCGAAGAAAATAAAGATTAAGTCTTTCCGGTAGTGTTTAAGCTGATGCTTGAAAATATGCCGGAAGACGGTATTAATTTCAAGCTCAGATTATCTATGAAAGGAAAACGTATTGCCATTATCGGCGGAGGAAATCTTGGAACTGCCATTGCCCGCGGTCTTGTGGACAAAGGGCTGGTTGCACCTTCCGATATGATTGTTACCCGCAGAAGGGTTGCTTTGTTAAAGGAACTTTCTGACAGAGGAATAATTGTTACATCCGACAACTGTAAAGCCGTAAAAGATGCAGCTGTTGTAATCCTTAGTGTTAAACCATATCAGCTCGAAGAAATAATTAATGAGATATCTCCATGTCTTGGAGAAGATACGCTTGTGGTCTCTGTGGCTACTGGAGTTTCTGCAGAAACCATTATGGAGATGACAGGGAAAAAACTGCCGGTGTTCAGAGCCATGCCAAACACAGCCATTGAAATAGGAGAATCAATGACTTGTATCTCATCGCTGAATGCAAATCAGAAGCAGGAAAACGAGATCGTGGAACTGTTTAATCACTTGGGCAAAGCTATAATTATCCCGGAAGAGCTTATGTCATCGGCAACAGTTCTTGCAGCCTGTGGAATTGCTTATGCTCTTCGTTATATCCGTGCTTCAACACAGGGAGGTGTTGAAATAGGTTTTGGTTCTCAGCTTGCACTTCAGATTGCCGCACAAACGGTAAAGGGAGCTGCAGAACTTCTTATTCAGAAAGGGAATCATCCTGAAGATGAGATTGATAAAGTTACTACTCCACGCGGTGTTACTATATCAGGACTTAATGAAATGGAGCATCGGGGATTCAGCTCTTCACTCATAAAAGGTCTTCTGACTTCATACAATAAAATAGAAAAAGGGAAGTAACCCGTTTGATATGGCTGAAAGTATCACCATTAAAATAGGTTCGAATGTGTTAACTGCAGATAACGGAAGTCTGGATATGCAACGGATAGAGCATCTTGCAGATCAGATTTCCATGCTGCACAAGCAGGGTAAAAGAATAGTATTGGTTTCGTCGGGTGCTGTCGCAGCAGGCCGTGGAATGGTTCGTCTGACAAAAAAAACAGATCCGGTAACCGAGCGGCAGGTGTTATCTTCTACCGGACAGGTTAAACTTATGGCAGAATATACGCGGTTATTCGAAGAACGGGGTATTAGTATAGCACAAGTGCTTGTAACCAAACAGGACTTCAGAACCCGTGAACACTATTTGAACATGAAAAACTGTATTGCCGGACTCTGGAACAGCAGAATACTTCCGGTTGTTAAT
This sequence comes from Chlorobiota bacterium, assembly GCA_013153405.1. Taxonomy (GTDB): domain Bacteria; phylum Bacteroidota; class Bacteroidia; order Bacteroidales; family Marinilabiliaceae; genus JAADEM01. Next base: position 9,538 of record JAADEM010000072.1, on the reverse strand, counting down.
GAGAATGATGCTATTTCGGTTACGGCATTAATGTTTACCGATAATGATGAACTGGCCGGTCTTATGGCATCAATGATGAATTGTGACTCCCTCTTTATACTTAGTAATGTTAATGGTATTTACGACGGTGACCCGTCATTGCCCGAAAGTAAAGTTATCAGGAATATCGGAAAAGATAAGCTGACAGATATTTATTCTTATATCTCATCTGAGAAATCTGATTTTGGCCGCGGCGGAATGATTACCAAATGCCGTATTGCTGTTAAAACAGCTGAATCAGGAGTGTCGGTTCATATTGCTAACGGAAAAAAGAAGAATATCATTCTGGACCTGTCAGAACAACCGGAAAATGTGGAACACACAAGGTTTGCTCCCGGGGGGAAACGTCCTGCAATAAAAAAGTGGATTGCTTATTCAGATGGATTTGCTAAAGCAGAGGTTGTTATCAATCGAGGAGCAAAAGCGGCTCTTACATCCGATAAAGCTACCAGCCTTTTGCTTCCGGGAGTGGTGAAGCTCAAAGGTGAGTTTTACAAAGGTGACTTGTTGAAAATTATTGATGAGGAAGGTAATCCGGTGGGTATTGGTAAAGCATCCTATAGCCGGCAAAAAGCAGAAGAGCATAAGAAAGATAAAAAGTATAAGCCTTTAATTCATTACGATTATTTGTATTTGTATTGAAAAATAAAATGGTTACAGTTACACTGCGGTAGGGCACCGCGGAATTGTTAAACGAATTGCATAAAGGATAGAGATAAAAATTAATTTAGAAATGAACACATCGGAACAACTACAAAAAATAAAAATTGCTGCGGCAAAAATGACGCGGCTGAATGATGATGATATAAAAAGAGTTCTTCATGGTGTTGCCGGTGCTTTGGTGAAAAATACAGATGCAATCCTGAAAGAAAACATCAAAGATCTGGAACGTATGGACCCGTCAGATCCGAAATATGACAGGCTTAAACTTACCAAAGAAAGAATTGAAGGTATGGCGGGTGATGTGCTGAATGTTATGAACCTGCCTTCTCCGCTTGGAATTATGCTTGAAGAGAGGACGTTACCAAACGGACTTGAACTTAAAAAAGTTTCGGTTCCGCTTGGTGTGGTCGGTGTTATTTACGAAGCCCGTCCCAATGTGACAACAGATGTATTCAGTTTAACGTTTAAAGCCGGTAATGCCTGTGTGCTGAAAGGAGGTAGTGATGCAATGTACAGTAACGCCATACTTACTAATCTGATAAAGAACGAGCTTGATAATGCAGGTGTGGATTCTGAAATTATACAATTGCTTTCTCCCGAACGCCAGGCTGCAAAAGAACTTATGGAGGCTGTTGGTTTTATCGATATTTTAATACCCCGGGGATCACAGAATCTTATTGACTCGGTTCGTGAGAATTCAAAGGTCCCGGTTATCGAAACAGGAGCCGGGATAGTACATACTTATTTCGACAAGTCGGGAGACCTGGAAAAAGGGAAGCGCATAGTATTTAATGCTAAAACACGGAGGGTAAGTGTTTGTAATGCCCTCGACTGCCTTATTGTTCATAAAGAACGGTTGAGTGAACTTCCTGAACTTGTGGAAATGATGGCAGGAAAAAACGTGGAAATATTTGCAGATAAAGATGCTTTTGATGCTCTTGACGGGAAATATCCTGCAGAACTTCTTCATGTTGCCAGTCCGGAGCATTTCGGAACAGAGTTTCTTTCGTATAAAATGGCTCTAAAAACAGTAGCAAGTCTCGACGAAGCCTTGGATCACATTGCCCGATACAGTTCAAAACACAGTGAAGCTATCATTGCTGAGGATGAAAAAGTCATTGAGGTGTTTTACAGGGATGTTGATGCGGCTGCTGTTTATGCCAATACAAGTACTGCCTTTACCGACGGAGCCCAATTCGGGATGGGAGCCGAAATTGGTATAAGTACACAAAAACTGCATGCCCGAGGCCCGATGGCACTACGTGAGCTTACGAGCTACAAATGGATTATTAAAGGTAACGGACAGGTCAGAGACTGAAACTATTGATTTTTTTCTTACCCTCAAATAAGGTAACTTTGAGAAACAAAAGACTAACAAATACAGAAATGAGACAGTTCCTTACAGTTCAAGACATTGGCGATATAAAAAGTGCCATGCGCGAAGCAAAAATCCTAAAGCGAAATCCTCATGGTTTCAGTTATTTAGGAAAAAACAAAACTATGATTTTGTTGTTTTTCAACTCCAGTTTGCGAACCAGGTTAAGCACACAGAAAGCTGCAAGAAATCTTGGTATGGAAGTTATAGTCCTTGATGTTAATAAGGACAGCTGGAAACTTGAATCAGAATACGGTGTGATAATGGACGGAGATAAACCTGAACATCTTCGTGAGGCAATACCTGTGATTGGAAGTTATTGTGATGTTATTGGAATACGTTCATTTGCTTCGCTTACCGATAAGGAGGCTGATTACAATGAAGAGTTGATAAGACAGTTTATAGAATTTTCTGGAGTGCCGGTTGTGAGTCTGGAGTCAGCAACGCGTCATCCGTTGCAGGCCTTTGCCGACTTGTTTACTATTGAGGAGTATAAAAGAAAAGAACGTCCTAAAGTCGTTTTGACATGGGCACCGCATCCCCGCGCTCTTCCGCAGGCTGTTGCCAATTCATTTGTTGAATGGATGAGGGTTTCTGATGTTGACCTTGTGGTTACTCACCCCGAAGGATATGAACTGGAACCTGAACTTATTGGTGATGTAACTGTTGAGTATAATCAGAAAAAGGCTTTTGAAGGAGCCGATTTTATTTATGCAAAAAACTGGTCGTCATTTACGCATTACGGACAGATTCTTTCTAAAGACAGATCGTGGATGGTGGATGATGAAAAAATGGCTGTTACTAATGATGCTTATTTTATGCATTGTCTTCCGGTTCGCAGGAATATGATTGTAAGCGACTCTGTTATTGATAGTTCCAGGTCGATTGTTATTCCTCAGGCAGCAAACCGGGTTGTGTCAGCCCAGGTTGTTCTGAAACGTATTCTTGAAAATTTATAACCAGTAGTCAGGGTGACGTACTACTGTTCATTTCTGTTCGGGAAAGAAAAAGAATACGGGTATTGGTGTAATTCTTAAAGCTTAATTACGGTGTTGTTTTCACTGTTACCGGTTTTGGGCAGTCGGAGCACGGCTGGTTTTAAGATAAATTAATTTTTAGTAGAAACATTGCAGTAAGTTGGTTTTATGCAAAAACTCACAATTGTAAAAGTAGGAGGTAAAGTTGTTGAGGATGTGGAATCTTTGATGAAATTACTTGAAGATTTCAGCCGTATTTCCGGGCGGAAGATTCTTGTTCATGGAGGTGGAAAATCAGCAACTGCCATGGCTGAAAAGCTGGGGGTGAAAACCGAAATGACCGGAGGACGACGAATTACAAACAAAGAGATGCTTGATGTGGTATTGATGGTTTATGGAGGTTTGATAAACAAAAATATAGTTGCAAAATGTCAGGCACTTGGAATGAATTCCGTCGGACTTACCGGAGCTGATCTTAACATAATTAAAGCGGTGAAAAGGCCGGTAAAAGATATTGATTACGGTTATGCCGGAGATGTGGTGTCGGTACAGGCCAAACAATTTGAGAATCTTCTTGAATCCGGGGCTGTGCCAGTTGTTGCTCCGCTTACTCATGATGGTAGAGGATTGATGCTGAATACCAATGCGGACACAATGGCTGCCGAAACTGCTAAAGCTCTTGCTGACGGTTATGAGGTAACTCTTGTTTACTGTTTTGAAAAGCCGGGAGTACTAATGGATCCTGATGATGATAACTCGGTTATTCCGGTACTTAGTTACAGTGATTTTAAGAAATACCAGAAAGACGGAATTATATCAGAAGGGATGATTCCTAAACTTGATAATGGTTTTGATGCATTAATGGCAGGAGTAAAAGACGTTATTATTTCAAATCCTGAATCAATCGTTAAACTAAACGATTTAGGAACGCATCTTGCGTCATAATACAGACTTTGAGTATGAGTGAAATAAAAAAAGAGGCAATAGGGCTTTTGAAAAAACTAATTGCAACACCCTCCTTAAGCAAGGAAGAAGATAAAGCTGCAGATTTGGTTGTCTCATTTCTCAAAAACAAGGGGTTTGATGTGAAACGAAAAGGAAACAATGTATGGTGTTTTGCAGGTGAAAAAGATCCGTCAAAGTCAACACTGTTACTTAATTCTCACATTGATACCGTAACGCCGTCAGACAGGTGGACTCATGATCCGTTCATTCCCACCTTGGAAGGAGATAAACTAACCGGTTTAGGCAGTAATGATGCCGGTGCACCACTGGTTTCGTTGATTGCTGCATTCGTTCTACTTTCAAAAAAAGAGCAACCATACAATTTGTTGTTTGCCGCGTCAGCCGAAGAGGAGATTTCAGGAAAAAACGGGATAAGTTCCGTTCTTAGAGATTTAGGTAATATCAGCCTTGGAATTGTGGGAGAGCCTACAAAAATGCAGATGGCAGTTGCAGAAAAAGGATTGATGGTTCTTGATTGTGTGGCCCATGGCAAACAGGGACACGCTGCAAGAGAAGAAGGGATTAATGCTATTTATGAAGCACTGCCGGATATTGAGTGGTTCAGAACACATCGGTTTCCAGAAGAATCGGAGTTTCTTGGTCCTGTGAAAATGACTGTTACGGGAATTACGGCTGGTTCACAACATAATGTAGTGCCCGATATCTGTGAGTTTATGGTAGACGTTCGCGTTAATGAGCACTATTCAAATGAGGAGCTTTTTGAACTGATAAATGAGAGTGTAAAATGTGATGTTAAACCCCGCTCATTCAGGTTGAACAGTTCTGGCATCTCTCTGGATCATCCTGTGGTAAAACGAGGAATAGAGCTTGGATTACCATATTTTGGCTCTCCAACTACATCCGATCAGGCGGTAATGAACTTCACAACACTAAAGATCGGGCCGGGCGATTCTGCACGTTCACATACTGCTGATGAGTATGTGTATTTGAAGGAGATTGAAGAGGGAATAGATATGTATGTGAAATTGCTTGATGGATTACAGTTCGGCAAATGATATAAATATTCTTTAACTTTGTAAATTCGGGAAGAGTTAACAATGAATGCTATTGAATTAAAAAAGAATTCTCATAACTTCATGGACAGTATTGACAATGTAAATTTATTGGCTGACTTTTATGAGCTTCTGAAAAAAAGACTATCCAGAGATGAAAGTAAATTATGGAGAGGACTAACAAAAAGCGAACAGGAAGAACTGCTTTTAGCTTTTGAGGAAAGTGAAAAGCCCGGACAACCTAATAGGTCATGAAGATATGAGGAAAAAACATGAAAAATGGCTTTGACGATCTTTGGGACAAAAAGGGCAGATAAGAAATTAGATCAGATTCAAAAATACCTTGTCGAAAAAAGGGGAGAAGTCGTAGCTAAGGCATTTACCAGAAAAGTTTATGATTTTCCAGAAATAGGAACACTCGAAAACAAAGAAAAAGGAATAAGTGGATTTACCATAGTAAAACAGGTAAATCTTTTTTATAGAATTAAAGAAGACAAAATTATTCTCCTGACTTTTTTTGATAACAGGCAAAATCCGAAAAGGAAAAAATTTAAGAAATAAGATATGAAACTTTGGGATAAAGGAACTTCGGTTAATAAAAAAATAGAGGATTTTACGGTTGGGAAAGACCGTGAGCTGGATGTACTACTGGCTCCGTTTGATGTGCTTGGTACGATGGCACATATCAGAATGCTTGAAAAGATCGGCTTGTTGAAGAAAGAGGAGCTTGATGTTTTGCTTGATGAGTTAAGAAATATCTACAACACGGCAAGGGATGGTGCATTCTCCATTGACGAAGGAGTTGAGGATGTACATTCACAGGTTGAATTTCTTTTGACGGAGAAATTGGGTGATATAGGTAAAAAAGTTCACAGCGGACGTTCACGAAACGATCAGGTGCTGCTTGATCTTAAACTTTTTGCCCGTGATAGGATCGAGGAAATAGTAAAAGAAACAGAACAGCTTTTCAGAACACTTCAGGCAAAAAGTGAAGAGTTTAAAGATATTCTTATTCCCGGATATACACATCTGCAGGTTGCTATGCCGTCGTCATTCGGGCTGTGGTTCGGTGCTTTTGCCGAAAGCCTGGTTGATGATCTTCAGGTTGTTAAAGCTGCCTGGAATGTGGCCAATCAGAATCCGCTCGGAGCAGCAGCCGGTTATGGCTCCTCATTCCCGCTCGACCGTACAATGACAACCCGTTTGCTCGGTTTCGAGGATATGAATTACAACGTGGTTTATGCCCAGATGGGACGTGGTAAAATGGAACGTACGGTTGCTTTTGCCATTGCTTCGATAGCGGGAACGCTGAGTAAACTTGCTATGGATGGATGTTTGTTTATGAGCCAGAATTTCGGTTTCATAAAGCTGCCTGATGAATTAACAACCGGTTCAAGCATTATGCCGCACAAAAAGAATCCCGATGTTTTTGAACTCATCAGGGGTAAGTGTAATGTTTTACAGACTCTGCCTCAGACAATCGGTGCAGTTACCACGAATCTTCCAACAGGATACTTCAGGGATTTGCAGGTTATTAAAGAGTATTTTCTGCCCGCTTTTGAAGAGCTACTCGATTCTATTTCCATTGCAAATTTTGCTATTGAGAATATCACGGTAAACGAAGATGTAATTACAGATGAAAAATACAGACTGGCATTTACAGTTGAAGAAGTAAACAAGCTTGTTTTGCAGGGAGTGCCTTTCAGGGATGCGTACAAAGAAGTGGGGTTAAAAGTTGAAAGAGGCGAATTTAAACCCGAATACAAAGTAGAGCATTCGCACGAAGGAAGTATTGGTAATCTGTGTAACAGAGATATCGCTTCAAAGATGGAAAAACTTATCGGGACTTTTGAGTTCGGTAAGGTTCATGCCGCATTAGATGCATTGTTGAAATAATTTTACTTAAATATCTGGTGATTTTCTCTAAAAGAGGATGTCCAAACAGTCGTTATTTTTTTCCGCAATGACGTTAATATTTCACTATTTGGAGATCCTCTTTTATAAGATGTGCTTTGAAAAAGTTCCGGATGCTATTTCTTTTTCTTACCGAAAACCCATCCTAACCTCAGGCCTGCAGAAAAAGCAATCGGGAAATCAGATGTTCCGACGAAAAAACCATAATTTACAGGATCGTATTTATCATTAGTTGTCATTCCGTAACCAAGTCCTAAAAACAGATCCACAAGGAAACCATCGTCTATAATCCACTGTTTTCCGAATTTTATAGTTACTGCAAACGAAAATTCATTTTCCCTGTCAATACTTTCTGTTTCATAAGTGCCGTAATAAAAGTATTGGTAGAAATCAGAAGAAGAGTACCTTAAGTCCAGTTCGGGAGCAATGTATGCACCTTTAAGTATATGGGCATAATGCATGCGCTGATAATAATAATCGGGTTTCCGGATAAATTTGTAGGCAAACTTTCCATAGACACCACTTGGATTATAATCGTATATATCGAAGCCGATACCAATAATTCCGAGAGAGGCTTCGAGTGATCTTCCGGGCTTCAGGCTTCGTTCATAAGTAAGTTCCATATTGGAGTTGAGAAACGACAGAAATCTTATTTTCAAAGCATTGCGGCTTTGCCCGGCATAATATTCCGGATTGGCAAAGGTGTTGTTTTCAATCTTTATAACCTCTCCGGTTCCGAATTCAATGTGATCTACCAATGTCTTATCTATTCCTAATATGAGATTTTTATTGTCAGGATAATAATATTTAATTTCATCAGCACCTATTTCTGTTACTTTACATTTCAGAGTGTCTCCTGAGTTTTTGATGACCTTGTCCTGGGCTGTTGATGATAATGAAAAAAACAAAAGGAGTACAAAAATGGAAGAAGATAAGATTTTCATAATTTTAAGTTTTGGGATTAGTTAAGTTTTTTATCATCATACATTGATGAATTATCTCATCAATATCGGTTTTGTATATCCTGAGACCTACAAAGTGTTATTTGCACGTATCTGATAATTAAAAAATAAAAGTTAAATTGTATTAATATCTTGAATCTTATACTGAAACGATGGTTTGCGTAACAGGTAATTCTCTGTTGTTTGTCAAAATTTTATTACCTTTGGCAGCGGAATTTTAATCAGAAAAAAGAGGATTTATGCCCGAAATACGTAAGATAAAACTTGTACTTGAAGATGGAACAACTTTCGAGGGAAAGTCGTTCGGATATGAAGGTTCGGTAGCCGGAGAAGTAGTATTTAATACAGCAATGACCGGTTATCCTGAAAGTTTGACAGACCCGTCGTATGAAGGGCAGATACTTGTTTCCACGTATCCTCTTATCGGAAATTACGGAGTTCCCGGTGACGAGAAGGATGAGAACGGCATTCCGATGTTTCACGAGTCGGACAGAATTCATATTTCCGGTCTGGTAATTTCAGATTACTCATTCGAATACAGTCACTGGAATGCTAAAGACAGTTTGCGTGAATGGTTGATTCAAAACAAAGTTCCCGGCATATTTGATGTTGATACGAGAGCAATAACAAAGGTTCTTCGTGAAAAAGGAACAATGCTTGGAAAACTCGTTTTTGAAGACGAAGATGTGGATTTTTATGATCCTAATAAGGAGAATCTTGTTGCTAAGGTTAGTATTGATGAAAAAAAGGTCTATGGCAACGGAAAACATAAAGTAGTACTGGTGGATACCGGTGCCAAATACAATATTCTTAGGTGTTTGCTCAGGCGTGATACCACAGTTGAAGTGGTTCCCTGGGATTATGATTTTACTAAGGATGATTACGACGGAATAATGCTTTCAAATGGCCCCGGAGATCCGCAGATGTGTGAGGAAACCATTGGGAATATCAGGAAGGCAATAGATATTGAAAAGCCTATTTTCGGCATTTGTCTGGGCAATCAGTTGCTTGGAATAGCATCGGGCGGATCAACTTACAAGCTGAAGTACGGACACCGTGCGCATAATCACCCTGTTATTAAGGCGGGAACGGATACTTGTTACATTACAAGTCAGAATCACGGATATGCAATCGATCAGGAGTCTCTCGGTGATGAATGGGAGCCGTTGTTTGTGAATATCAATGATGAAACAAACGAAGGGATCAAACATAAGACAAAGCCGTTTTTCTCAACTCAGTTTCACCCTGAGGCTTCAAGCGGCCCGACAGATACAGAGTTTTTATTTGATGATTTTATCGATCTTATTGAAGAGAGTAAAAAGTAGATAATAGAAATTGTAAAAAAACGGACAGGATTCCTCGTAGGAACATACGGCTGTATGTTCCTACGAGGAATTTTATCAGATTTCTAAAATCTAAACCCCGGACAGGATTTTATTCTGTCCGTTTTTCGTATGCAGAATATCTTATCATGAAAGATCTGATCTTTTCTGCAATTCGGGTTCAGGAAGAAATAGCTTAGGCAATCTTTTTTTATAAGCGATAACAAAAAAACCTAGGGCAAACAATCCGATATTAAAGATGCCAATT
>JAADEM010000038.1 GCA_013153405.1 Chlorobiota bacterium | reverse complement strand
ATCTCAATGCTTATGCGTTTGTGCGATGTGCATAATGTACCATTGGCTACAAACCCGGCTACGGCAGAACTTTTGTTCAAAGCCGTTTTGACGGAATAACTTACATTAAGGGAAATAACTAATATATGGAATTTTTAAAAGTCTTGTAAGTTTATTTGATCAAAAAAACTAATAGTAAAGTATAAAACAAGGAGCTGTCCGTATTATTTTGAGGACAGCTCCTTTTGTGCATTTACAAAGGATAATAATCCAATCCGGAGTTAGTAAACAGTTTTCCTTGTTTATTCACGGGTAAAAACAATATTTAATAGTTCCGGTTTTATTTTACCAATAGTTTGTATGAGTAGTTTATATTGTTTTGGCTAACTATATGCACTATATAAATTCCTGCTTTCAGATCACTAATGTCTATAATTGTTTTATTACCAGAGTATTTTTTGCTTTTTACTGTTCTGCCGTCCATACTTTTTAATACAATATTAGTTGTTTCATCTGTTAAGTTTTCTACGATAACGAATTTGTTAGCAGGATTGGGATATAATTTTATTTTCCCAGTGTTTTCATTTATACTTGTGATATTAGATATTTTAAAGCCTATAAATACTATTGAAGTGTCTGTAGAGCCGTCTTCGAAAAAGCTAAATTTGAAAAGTGTTTCACCTGAATTTCCAAGAGGACTAAAATCAACTTGAAATCCGTTGCTGTTTGTGCTGTTTGCGTCTATTGTCACTGCTCCTGATATAAATCCGCTTCTTGGGCTTGCATAACATTGATCCCAGCAAAATGCATAATTTGAGCCTTCTACCAGCTGTTCGACTTCAAATTTTATTTTAACATCATGTGCAATAGCATCATTGTTTTTTACCGAAAAAGCCAATGATAGGTCCTCGTTAGATCCTGCTTCGAACCAAGCGGTATCTCCTGTGATATCAACATTATTTTCGGATAAAATAGTATAAACTTGAGCATTTATTATGCTACTTAGTAATAGTGCTGAAATGAAAAGAGTTAATTTCTTCATTTTTACGTTGTTTTGGGTTGTGCATTTAACAAAAATCTTTTTTTTGTTTTAATAAAAAAAATATTTTTATCAAAAATTTTAAAAACCATTGCTTATGAAACACCTATTGTCATTAATTATCTTAGTTGTCGCCTCATTCACCGCCGTCTATTCTCAGTCTGACAATATTCTGTACCGTCAGGATTTTGAGAATTATAATGATGGGGATATGCTCATGATAGACAATGATGGCTTAACTCCGCATCTTTCAGGTATGGAAACATGGAAAGTAGAGGATGGCGTAGCCAAAAGCAGCTCCTGGTATGATGATGGAGATAAAACAGCGGATGATTGGATGATCACTCCAATAATAAATTTAGGTAGTAGCCCTGCTGTGATATGGGATGCAAAAGCTCTTGATGCTCAATATTCTGACGGTTATCAAGTATTAATATCAACCGATGTTGACCATCCGGACAATTTATCTGCTTATACGGTCTTGTTTGAGGTTTCGGCAGAGGAAACAAGCTGGAAAAAAAGAGGTATCGACTTAAGCAACTATGCCGGTAAGCCTGTCAGATTAGCTTGGCGAAACAATAGCACGGACAAATATTTGCTTTATGTTGATAATATAGTGGTGTATAATAGAGTTGATTTATCTATGGCTATAGAATATACAAATCTAAGTGATTATACTTCTGCTGGCAGTAAGCCCTTTACCGTAGGACTAACCAATTATGGAACTAATAAGATCACGACTGTTATGCTATCTTTTACTGTTGACGGAGAAAATCTGACCAACGAAGTTTTTAATACAGATGTGGAATTCGGACAAACAATCTCGTTGTCTTGCAGTAACCCTGTTGTTTTGAACCGTGACAGCATTGAAAATGTAAAAGTATGGATTTCCGGTTTGAATAGCCAAAATGATCAGTGGAATAATGACGATACCCTGACAAAGAAAGTGTCGGTATATGCCAAAGGAGCTCAGAATATGCTATTGATCGAGCATTTCACTCAGGCATCTTGTGCTCCATGTGCAAGTCAGAATCCTGCACTTAATGAGCTTATGGATCAAAACAGTGGAAAAGTTGCACATATTGCTTATCATACTTCTTGGCCTGGCAAAGATCCCATGTATGATTTTAATCCTGAAGACTCAAAGGCTAGAGTTAGCTTTTATGGTGTAACAGGTGTTCCTCACGTGGTTCTGGACGGGGTAGTAGGTGGCGCTCCTTCTATTGTTACGCAGAGTAGTATTGATAATGAATATAAACAAGACGGATTGGCTAATATAGAGGTTAGCCGTCCTGACCGGAGCTCATTTGAACATTTCGAAATAAAAGTAATACCCGTAGCTTATGCTTTGTCTCCATTTAAACTTTATGTTGTTTGGACAGAAGATAAAAGTTATTATATAGCTCCCGGCACAAATGGTGAAACATATTTTCCCGATGTAATGCGCAAAATGTTGCCTACTTCCGATGGTATACTGATTACTCCGGCCGAATTTAAAATAGGCGATACCCTGACATATAATATAGATTATCAAATTCCGAGTGAAGTTAATTACGAAAATTCCGAGCTTGTTATTTTCTTGCAAGATACACTAACAAAAGAGGTATATATGACAAGTACTGCAAAAGTAAGCTGGATATCTAAAGTTGATCAGGTTCAGTTAAACAAAATAAAAGTGTATCCGAATCCGGCTAGTGATTATTTGACTATAAGTACTAACGGGGAAATTAATAATGCACAAATTGAAATATATAGTATCAACGGTAAGTTGATTAAAAAAGACAAATTCTCTTCATCAGATAATTATATTGATATATCGTCGCTTCCCGAAGGTATATATCTGCTTAGAATAAAGTGCGATAATAAGTATTTTGTAACTAAGTTTTCTAAACTCTAACAGCAAAATTAGTAATTATGAAGAGGATATTTTTGATTTTGTCTGTTCTGATTGTCTCGTTGCAGGCTATGCAGGCACAAGGAGATAAGTTGCCGTCAATGGATATCAGGACTTTGGACGGAAAAGTCATTAATACTTATGATTTACTGAAAGATGGTAAACCTGTTTTTCTTGACTTCTGGGCAACATGGTGTAAACCTTGTGTTTTGGAATTGAATACTTTAGCTGATTTGTATGAAGATTGGCAGGACGAAACAGGTGTAAAAATAGTTATTGTGTCTGTTGATGATTCAAGGACCAGCTCTAGAGTAGCTCCTTTTGTTAATAGTAGAGGCTGGGAATATACTGTTTTGATAGATCCGAACAGTGAATTCAAAAGGGCAATGAATGTTGTGGATATTCCTCATTCGTTTTTGATTGCTCCTGACGGGAAAATACTGTGGCAACATACGGGATTTGCCCCTGGCGACGAAGACCAGATATATGAGCAGCTTATTAAGTTGTCTTCTAAAACTGATAGTTTGAAAAATAAGTAAATTATGAAAAAAACACTGTTTCTTGCTTTGCTTTTTTTCAGTTTTATCGTTGCAGGTCAGGATCTGGCTGTTTCAGGTAATATAGAAATAAATTCGCAATTGTATAACAAGGATACAATTATTGATGCTCCCGAAGTACCAGAAAAATTTCTTACAAACATATATGCTCAAATAAATTTTAATTATAAAAATTTTACTGCAGGTTTTAGGTATGAGGCATATCAAAATGCATTGTTGGGTTATGACAGACGTTACAATGGACAGGGTTTGGCTAACAAATTTGTTGAATATAGAAATGATTTTGTAACTGTAACTGCAGGCAATTTTTATGAGCAATTTGGAAATGGTTTAGTTCTTAGGAGCTTTGAGGATAGATCACTGGGCTATGATAATTCCTTTTCAGGTGGCCGTATAATTTTAAAACCTATCGATGGAATACGGTTAAAAGCTTTAATTGGCAGACAGCGTTTTTTCTGGACATTGGGAGATGGGATAGTAAGAGCTTTTGATGCAGAAGCAAATGTTAATACGGCTTTGGGTCTAAATATGAAGCCTGATATTACTATTGGGGGAAGTTTTGTGAGCAAATATCAAAAAGATGAGAATCCTATTTTTATTTTGCCGGAAAATGTAGCTGCATTTGCGGCAAGAACTAATGTTTATTATAAAAATATCTCATTAAATGCAGAATATGCTTACAAAATAAATGACCCATCGTCTGATAATGATTATAT
>JAADEM010000089.1 GCA_013153405.1 Chlorobiota bacterium | reverse complement strand
GGAACGACGAAGCAATCTCTTGACTTTCAAAGCTTGTGAGTTTTGAGATTCCTTCACTCCGTTCGGAATGACGACTTTTTGGACATCCCCAATGAATTTACCCGGTGAATATTTCAGGCAACATTGATTATTTTTCCATACTTCTTTATCTCAAGAAATAAAGGGGAGTTATCATTAAATTCGCTTTCCTTAATAGGATGAGGTTCTATTCTTGTGTCAATTTTTCTTCGAAGTTTCATTAATTCAACCTGAATATCGAAGAGGTTATCATAATCTTTTAAAATGACAGCAATATCTATGTCACTATTTGAGTGAGATACTCCTTTTGCATATGACCCAAAAAGAATAATATTTACGCAGTCATATTTTTCAGAAACCAGGGTAGCGAATTGTTTTGCTATGTCTATAACTTTTGAGTTATCCATTCTCTTAATTCTTTTATTCGTGTAATCCAGTTTTCTGCAAATTCTTTAGTACACTGATTATAAAAATCTCTTTTAAAATCATCGTATCTGGCATTAATATTAATGTTAAATAGCGAGATGGTATCCAGCCAATCAGCATATTCATCGGGGATTTCAAGTCCTGAACTCTCAGCAATTCTCAACAGGTTGTGAATCGGAGGAGCGTGTTTCCCTTTGTTTTTCACATAATATGCCTTCAATAGTTTTTCTGTTGAAATGTGTCCGAGAAACATTGCCTAGTTATACTTCTTTGATTCAAATAATAAAAACATCGTATCATAATCTTCTTTTGAAGTAGTTATCCAGTGTGAAACAATCTTATCTATGTTCATATGTTCTTTAGGACACATAATTATATGTTTATTACAAATATACGATATTAAATATTTGATTCATAAAAAACAGTATTCCGGACAGGGGTATCGTTTTTAATTTTTACGCAGAAAAAATATTACGGTGCGATGCATCTTTGGTTAGCTATTCCCTGATATTTCTACAAATATTACTGCGGCTATTCCGCTAAGATGCAGAGCACCGATAATATTTGTAGAATATAGAATTTAATATAGTCAAAAGGTACGTAGTACCGTAATATTAAACTTTCGCCTGAAATTTTAATTGGCACCTGACTTCAAGTCGAACCCTCAATGAACCCCCAATATTTTTGAACCTTTCAACTGTTTGTCGTAATTTTCATAAAAAACAGAAATTATGACAAGCAAAGAGCGTGTGCTCACGGCACTTGAACATAAAACTCCCGACAAACTGCCTGTTGATTTCGGGGCAACACCGGTAACGGGTATTCACGTAAGGTCGATTGAGAATCTGAGGAACTACTACGGTTTGGAATACAAACCCGTTAAAGTTACCGAACCGTATCAGATGCTGGGAGAGATAGAGGATGACCTGGCTGAGATACTCGGCATAGACACAGTGCCTGTTTCTCCAAAAAACAATATGTTCGGTTTCCCAAACGAGAACTGGAAGGAGTTCAAAGCACCGTGGGGGCAGGTGGTCCTTGTTCCCGAAAAATTCAATGTAACCATTGACGATACCGGTGATGTTTTTATGTATCCTGAAGGAGACACCTCGGTTGCTCCGTGTGCCAAAATGCCTGCCAACGGATTCTTCTTCGATGCCCTTTCACGTCAGGAACCTGTCGACCACGAGAATCTGAACGTGGAGGACAACCTTGAAGAGTTTGCCCCCATATCCGGCAGTGACCTTGATTTTTTCAAAACTGAAGTGGATAAAGCATACGCAATAGGGAAAGCGGTAGTTGCGAATTTCGGCGGAACAGCATTCGGCGATATTGCCCTTGTTCCCGGTATGCAGCTGAAGCACCCAAAAGGAATCCGTGACGTTACCGAATGGTATATGGCAACTGTGATGCACCCCGATTATGTGATGGAGATTTTTGAAAAGCAGTCGGAGATAGCGCTTGAGAACCTGAAGAAGATATACGGTAAGGTAGGTAACAAGGTGGATGTTGTCTTTATCTGCGGTACCGATTTCGGAACTCAGACATCACAATTCTGCGATGAGGAGACCCTGCTTACAATGTACGGCCTCTATTACAGAAAGATAAATGACTGGATACATCAGAATACTACCTGGAAAACATTCAAGCACTCTTGCGGTGCAGTTGAACCCTTTATGAAAGATTTCATCGACCTTGGGTTCGATATAATCAACCCTGTGCAGGTCAGTGCCACAGGTATGGACCCGCAGCATCTGAAAGATGAGTACGGAAAAGATATCGTTTTCTGGGGCGGCGGTGTTGATACACAGAACACACTTCCGTTCGGTACACCCGAAGAGGTTGAAAAGGAAGTTCTGAAACACTGTGAGATATTTTCAAAGGACGGAGGTTTTGTTTTTAATACCGTTCACAACATCCAGGCAACTGTTCCGGTTGAAAATATTGTGGCAATGATAAATGCGTTGAAGAAGTTTAACGGGGAATAATGGACAAAAGCAATAGGTCAAACTCCCGTAAAGCAACGGCCATTTCATCGGCATAGTTTTGTATCATTTCATTTTTCTGTTGATTCTTGTTCCCATTTTGCTTGTTTCTTATTCTGTTATTTCCGCATAACTAACGGTAACTCTGTAAAGGTTAACATATCTACAGGTGTTGCATAAATCATTTTTAAAAATAATAAAGTTATTCTTTGACCAGGGCGTATAACCTAATCTCTTTTTTATTTTATGTAAATCTGTCTGTTTACTTATCCACTCAATATCAACTATATCATAATTGCTTACCATTGATGCAGGAATAGAAATTTTACTCGTTTTATTTAACTCTCGTTCTTGAGAGTTTTCAAATGTGCCGACACAGATACCTGGGAAATTTTTATTTTCATGCAGTTTTTTGTTGTAGTAATTACCTTTTAAACAAATAACCCCACGAAAATTTCCTTTATTATCGAAATAAAAATTTTTATATGAAACCGAAGCACTTGATGTATCTACAACCAAAACAACGGTATCTTTAGAAAACGGAAGTTTATGATTCCACCATAATGTAACATTGTGTGTTTGAATGGAATCATTCTTAATATCTTCCCAATCGTTTTGAAAAACCATTAATATTATATTTTGATTTTGAAAAACATTCTTAATGCTATCTTCATGATTCTGATTGTATAACCATTTTTCCGAATATTTCGGATATTTGACTAAATTACCTTTTTTCATCAATTTAACATCAGGAAAGCCAGCTCCTCCTTCCCGGAAGGATAAAATATGAAATTTTGCTTTGTTTTTGTTTTCAGGGAAATTAGCTTTTATGTCAATTTTATATGATGGATGCATTTCTTTATACTGATATGATTTTTCAATTTTACTAATAAGGTCGGATGTTGTATCTATAATACAAATTATTGTATCATTGCTTTGAGGGAAAGCTGATATAATTATTGTAAACATAAAAGCTAATGATAAATAATATTTTTTAGTCTTCATTATTGTAACGATTACTACAGGACAGATTTATTCATTTCTAAAACTTAAGGTAGCCCTGAGATGATATGTCTTTAAGATAACAATTTGTAATGTAATTTACCAAACGTATAACCATGAAAACTTTCGTGGAGTAATGTTCGGGCATGGAAATATTCTATGGCTAAGCTTTGCTGCATAAGCTTTAGTGTTGTAAGTTTGTTTATGAGTGTAAATCTTTAATAATGATAACACATACTATTCATTTTTTAATTGTTTTTTTCGTTTTGCTTTCATCGGGCTGCAAAAATGGAACACAGGGTATAACCCGTATGCTTTTTCCCTTCTTTCATGGCACGCTTTCGGCTGGTCAACCGCAGAGTAAGCTGGTTTAGTTAGCCGCATTAAAAGCATCCGGAGACCCCGGTTTTAGATTTAGCACCCCTCCTTCTCTTGCCGGACGATATGCCCTGTTTACTTTTTGTATTAAAACAGAATCTGTTTTGCCTATATCTTTTATTAAAAAAATGTTTAATGTATCTTTTTCGAAAAGGTAATGATTATATCTTCCCCAGAAACAGAACAAATTATTTGTATCAGATAACCAATCATCATCATAATAATTTATCGTCTTTAAAAAAGATTTAGGTTTAATATAAGCCGTGTCGCGATAATTCTTTTTTCCGTAATTCATAAAATGCATTAACATAAAAGAATAACTACTGACAATCTCGTTGATAGTGTCTTTTTCTGTTATGTGTTGAATATATGAAGGGATACTAATAACATAACAGGTAAGATTTTCTGAGGTTAAATCTTTTTGTATTTCAAATCTGTTTTCTGAATCATATATATAATATGTTTTGTCTGATTC
>JAADEM010000049.1 GCA_013153405.1 Chlorobiota bacterium | reverse complement strand
TTTAATGCTTTCTCTCTCGGGAGTATTCTGTTTTTTTCTTCGCATAACATTCTTAACAAGTCCGATTCTTTAGGCGACAACTGTATCACCTTGTTATCAGGAAAAGTAAGTTTACGGTAATCGGCATCAAAATGAACTCCTCCTATGTTAAATTCTCTGGGTTCCGACTCCTTTTCCGATTCCGAATGACGGTTAAGAATAGCTTTAATCTTTAATATTAAAATTTCAGAATCGAAAGGCTTGGTTATATAATCATCAGCACCGATATTGAAGCCTTGCATAATATCTTCTTTCAGCGTTTTTGCCGTAAGGAATATCAGTGGAATACTTTTATCGACTTCACGGATATCGCGTGCTATGGTAAATCCGTCGATGTGCGGAAGCATAACATCAAGAATGCAGATATCAAATTCTCCTTCTCTGAATCTTTTAAAAGCATCCCTTCCGTCCATTACCCAGGTTACCTCAAATCCGTTTATCTCCATATATGATTTCAGAACTGTTCCGAAGTTCATATCATCCTCAACCATAAAAACTCTGTTCTTTTCCATAGCGCTCATTATTTTTCAGGTAAAAAGATAGTGAATTTAGTTCCCTCATCTTTTTTACTTTCAACTTTTATTTCGCCGTTATGGGCATCAATTACAGCTTTCACATAACTTAATCCAAGGCCAAAACCTTTAACATTATGCACATTGCCACCCGAAGCCCGGTAAAATTTTTCAAATATTTTGCTTTGTTGTTCTTTTGTCATTCCAATACCATTATCTTCTATCGAAATTAAAATACCTTCGGGGTGACTTTTGGTGGTAATGAGAATATCAGGCTTTCCTTTTGAATATTTAACAGCATTCTCAAGCAAATTTACAATTACATTGGTGAGATGAATCTCATCCCCTTCAATAACAGAAGACCCTGCATTGAGTTCAGTTCGTACCACACCTTTTTTCTCTTTAAGCTGCAACTTTATCTTTTCTATGGCATTGGTTATTATCTGATGTATATCAAGCTCTGTTTTAACAATAGTAAAATCTTTCTTCTCTATTAGAGACATCTGTAAAACCCTCTCCACCTGACTGTTCATTCTGTTGTTTTCCTCTTTTATAATTTTCAGAAATGAACGTATCATATCAGGATTATGAATTACTTTCTCATTATTTATACTATCGGAAGCAAGATTTATAGTAGCAATCGGCGTTTTAAATTCATGAGTCATATTATTAATAAAATCAGTTTTTATTTCCGAAGCCTTTTTCTGAAACAGAATCATGCGTATGGTGATGAAAAAGGTAATCAGTATGAAAAGAGTAAACAATAATGAGAATATAAACAAACCTGCCTGAGACTTGTACAGGTATGTATTTACATTGGGAAATAAAACAACAAGCTTGTACGGACTCCAGCCGGTAATTATATCATTGGGAAACAGATTTACAACAACAGGCAGCTCTTTATTCCAGTTTTTGGTACTGAAATCAGGTGAATGATAACCGGGAACTATATTCTTGAACCCGTCGACAACTGCAAACTGAAAATCGGTATTAATTCCCACATTGTTCAGTTCATAACGAATTAGTTTCTCAATTGCCTGCGGACTCAGAAAACTTAATTTTTCCCATATCGGAATTTCTCTTGTGTGATATTCGTACGAAAGCCGTTCAATAATACGTGCTATTTTACTGCTGCTGTCTTTATTTTCTGTTACGTCGGTGCCTATGGATGACTGAACAGAATCATTTAAAATACTGAATGTTTGTTCCATTCTTGAAATAGCCGTTTCCATCTCTTTCAATACTGTTGAATCATTACCAATGGTAAAAAGCTTATCGCTGCGAAAAAAAGAAGAGTCATCCGATGTCCCGAAATTTCCGTATTCAAACTCATTTTTCAGAGTATCGTTATTGGTAATAATCTTTATGCTTGCCCTTCCTTTTATAATCCTGGGCTGCGAGTAATAATCAATAATAAACTGTGTAGACAATTCATTGTCTATACGCCTTGAAACATTATTCAATGCACTATATGCAGCACTTTGCAATTTCTCTTCCTGTATTTTCAAAGCCTTCCGTATCCAAAGGTATTGAGCCAGAATAATACCAATAAGAGAAATGCTCATCAGAATAATCAGTCCTATTAATGACTTTTGTTTCATTTACTTCAATTTTATCATAAAGATACTTCAATTTTAAGTTCCACAAATTTACTTTAACTTTTCTTTAACTCTTTTTAACCGCACCTTAACCCATAGAGCCACTGCCAGTTCGTAACTTTACAAATAGTAAAAACCAATAAATCTCAGTATTATGAAAGCTAAAGTTCTGGTAGCGGCCTTATTTCTTTTATTTACAACTTCGGTTTTTAATAATTGCTTTGCACAGGCAAAGGTCGTTACTGTAATTCGTAACAATGACTCAATAAATGTGTTTGTTGACTCTCTGGGCAGCAGTGTTGCAAACCCGTTTGCTCTGTTTTTTGATGATAAGGATAACGACTTTGGATTCGACCTTGACAGCATGTTTATGTCAGCTCCTTCAGGCCTCGACAGTATGATGCAGATTATGACTATCATGATGGATTCGGTTCAAAACAAACTGAAAACATTTACTTTTAACATGCCGGATCAGGATCTTCTGATGAATATGTTCCCGCCCGATTCTGTCATAAATAACATGATGAATATCGATATGAATATGAAAGTTGTTACCGATACTCTTCCAAACGGACAGGTTATTCAATCGGTTACAATTATGCAAACAGGCAAAGGACCTGTAGTTACGGCCGGCACTGGAAATACAAATATTACATTAAACAATGAGGATATTGCCGACGAAATACTTTCTCCTGTTCCGTTATCGGATATTCATGTCCTGAAAAAAGCCGGATATTCAATCAGCTCGCTGACCGGAGAACCTCTGGAATTTATAAAAGAAGATATTAATGTGAATAAAATTGTAAATGACGGAAAAGATCTCGTTGAAATAGAGATTGAAGCCAGACTACCCGAAAAAGGTAAAGTTGAGATTGCCCTGATTGATAAGAACGGGAAAAAGGTGCAGGAACAGACAAATAAAAACAGCGATAAAGTGAATGTAAAATATAAACTTGATGACTCTCTTGCTCCTTATTACATTGTAATTTCACAAAACAAAAAAATATGGAGCAGAAAAGTTGCAATATAAAAAATCCGGCATCTTTTACTTTGATAAATCAAAATCTGAGAAACTGTTTAAACTCCGACAAAGGAAAATATTTATTGGATGTCTAAAAAGTAATTTACCCACTTCATTGTGACAAGTAAAGCTTGCCTGTCTGAATGGATTTTTCAGACAGGCAAGCTTTATTCCGTTTGGAATGACGACTTTTTAGAAATCCTCTGTTTTTAATTGTCATATCATCATCAGAAGCAATCAAAACTTTGCCGATAACAGCAGGATATAGAACGGTACAATAAAATCATTTAATACTTAATCGATAAAGAACTTTAATCATTTCAGGTTATCTTTGCAGTAAACCTTACAAAAGTGAAAATCACATTACTTGGTACAGGAACATCACAGGGAGTACCTGTTATTGGATGCAACTGTAATGTCTGTAAGTCATCAGATACTAGAGACCGGCGACTGCGCTCGTCTATACTTATTGAGCACAAAAACACAACTGTTGTTATTGATGCCGGCCCAGATTTCAGATACCAGATGCTTCGTGCCGGAGTAACTAAACTTGACGGAATAGTTTTAACCCACGAGCACCGCGACCACACAGCAGGCCTTGACGACATAAGACCTTTTAACAAAATCAGCAATAAACCTGTTGATGTATATGCCGAAAAAAGAGTTTTAAACAAAATAAAGACAGACCTTGATTATGCCTTCAAAGACAGTCAGTATCCGGGTCTGCCTTCGATAAATCTCAATGTAATAAACGACAACTCAGAATTCCGAATCGGAGATATCTCCTTCATACCTTTAAGAGTTATGCACCACCGCCTACCCGTTCTTGGTTTCAGAACCGGTAACTTTGCCTATATAACTGATGTCTCGTTTATTCCTGATGATACATTTTTAAAACTTAATAATATAGATTTATTAGTTATTGATGCGCTAAGAATTCAGCCACACATCTCTCATTTTAATCTTAACGAAGCTGTTGAAATTATAATAAAAACAAAAGCAAAATCAGGATTACTCACTCATATGAGTCATCAGATAGGAAAACATAAAGACCTAATGACGATTCTTCCCGGTAATATTTCACCAGGATATGACGGAATGACAATATTATGTAAATAAATACCGGCCCTTTAAAAGAAGCCGGTAAA
>JAADEM010000108.1 GCA_013153405.1 Chlorobiota bacterium | reverse complement strand
CAGGACACTACTATCACGTATATACCTATAAACAGACATGAGTACACAACAGATTCTGTCGGCACTACCGATCCTATTGTTAATTTCTTCAATAAAAACGCTTCAAAAAAACAGATAAATAAGTGGATATATGATTTGCTGATAAATGAAAAGAAACCACCCCAGAAAAAGGATATAAACTTCATAGTAAATTATTCGGATTATAACGGGAAGCGAATAAAAAACATATATTTCAAACGCCTGCCACCATTTGGTGCTTCGGTAAAAGACACATCCAGGAAAGATGAATCGTGGATAGCCAAAGTCGGGAACAACACACGTATTCCCACTTCAACGTTTATCCTGAAAAATAATATAACTTTAAAAAAAGGAGGATATGTAACTCAGGAAAAAATAGAAGAAAGCGAACGTTTGCTCCGTAAACTCGGATACATATCCGAAGCTAAGATTATTGTGAAAAAAAATCCTGTAGATACAAATTACGTAGACATACTGGTTATATCAAAAGATCAGTTTCCCCACGCTTTCGACATCGGTCTTGTACATAATTATCCTAAGATAAAACTATATAGTCTTAATCTGTTCGGTCAGGGACTTGGTTTTTCCCAATCTTTCACATTCACACCAAAGGATGATCCCAGACACGGATATGTAACAGGGTTAAGAGTCCGAAACCTATACGGTTCACTTATTGATTTAGACGGTGCATATACGAATCAAAACTTCAAAGAGGAATTGTATCTTAAAGCTAATCGCAGTTTTTACCGTAAAGAAACAAGAGATGCCGGAGGTATAATAATTAACAGATCATATAAAAACTATTCGATAACAGGTTCGGAACAAATTTATCTGAACACACCTCTCGATTATTTCATTTCAGATATTTGGTATGGTCATGCTTTCAACATAAAAAAATACGGATATTTTAACAAAACAACACTTTATATTTCGTTTCAGAATATTAACAGTAATTTTTATGAAATTGCTGATTCACTAAGCGTTTATCCATATTTCAACAAAAATCATTTCTATTTTATTTCAGCATCACTGGCAAAACGTGATTATTACAAAAACAAGCTGATATACTCTTTCGGAAGAACGGAGGACGTACCTTACGGATTTATGGCTTCAATGACATATGGTTTTAACCACACCGACACTCTTCAAAGACACTTTATCGGATTGCATTTCAACACAGGCCGAACAATTGTTCCAAACAGAGGCTATCTGGCCCTGAGTGTGGATGCATCCACCTTTTTTTACAATAACAAACAAGAACAGGGCTCTCTGAAAGTAACAGGAACATACATAAGTAATTTAATAAAAACTAAATGCTGTAAATTAAGGAACTTTATTGATTTGATATACCTCAGGGGATTCAACCGGCTGCCGTTTGAATATACATATCTGAATGAGTCTGATGATGGAATCACAGGATTTTCAAGCATGGAAGAAAGGGGGAAAGAAAAGTTTGTGATTAAAACAGAGAATGTTCTGTTCAAACCTAAACGCCTTTGGGGATTTCAGTTTGCATACTTTTCTTTTTTCGACATGGGATTTATCGGTGACGGGCACAAAATAATTTTCAGCAACACTCCTTACTTCAGTCTGGGAGTCGGCCTCCGTATACGTAATGACAATCTGGTTTTCAAAACCCTTCAGATACGTTTTGCTTTCCTTCCAATTGTACCTGACGGAATGGATTTTTACAACATCGACATAAGAAATGAGAGCTTAAGAAGCTTCGATGATTTTTATCCGGAAATACCATTTAAACCTGTGTTCTACTAAAAAGAGGATGCCCCAAAATTAAAAAGTTAACGTCATTGCGAGAGTCTCCCCAAATTCTTGGGGCATAATGAGTAAATGACGAAAAATCAGCGTCATCGTGATGAGCGCAAGCGAAGAAGCCTGCCTGGATAATCCTGTCAGACAGGCCCGCCTGACCAAATCGGGAAGGCGATCTCAACTGTTTTCAGATTCCTTCATCCCGTAAAACGGGATTCGGAATGACGAATGACATCTGTTTGAGTTCAGCGCTTTATAGCATTACATCATTGGTAGGAGAAACAACGAAGCCTTCCTGAAAAATCCATTCAGACTAGCCCGCCTGACCATCGCAGTCGAGTCTACCTGGCGGTCAGACAGGCAGGCTTCACTCCGTTCAGAATGACGACTTTTTGGACATCCTATTTTCCAGAAACTCTTCATTAAAGAAAATCCTCAAAGTATCTGGTTACTTTTTTCATAAGGTGAATGCGATCATGCCCCCTTACATTATGTTCATGTCTCGGATAAACAAAATAATCCAACTGAATTTCATTCTCAACACATGCTCTTACGAAAGTGAGGCTATGCTGCCATACCACTACCGGATCAATAGCACCATGAATAATCATAAACCTTCCTTTCAGACCTTTTACCTGATTATTGAGATTACTCTCCTTATATCCTTCCGGGTTCTCCTGTGGAGTATCCATGTATCTTTCACCGTACATTACTTCATAATATTTCCAATCGATAACAGGACCTCCTGCTACTCCGACTTTAAACACTTCCGGATGCTGAACCATAAGCGAGGTTGTCATAAATCCGCCATAACTCCAGCCGTGCACACCAATACGTGTTGTATCAACATAAGGAAGTGATTTCAGGTATTCTACACCTTTCATTTGATCTGCAACTTCAGCTTTACCAAGATGACGATGTATCACCTGCTCAAACTCAGCACCGCGATTTGAAGTTCCCCTGTTATCCATTGTAAAAGCTATATATCCCTCCTGAGCCATATACAACTGCCACCCTGAAGCACCACCATGCCAACGATTGGCAACAAGCTGAGAATGCGGTCCCCCATACACATAAATTATGACCGGATATTTCTTTGAAGGATCAAAATCCACGGGCAGGACTATTCTTGCATTCAGGTCGGTTTTTCCGTCAGCTGATTTTACTTTAAGCAACTTAATCTCTCCTGTTTTTACACCTTTTTCCTTAAACGGATCAGGTGATGTAAAAAGATTTTTCTTCAACAATCCGTTACCATCAAGCAAATCGGCTTTGAACGGAACATCAAGCGATGAATAAAAGTCAAGGATATTTTTACCATTGGAACTAACTTTAGCAGTATGGTATCCTTCGTTTTTTATAATCTGATTTACTCTACCCGAAGAAAGCGATGTTGAGTAAAGATATCTGTTCATTGCATCGCCGGTAGTTCCCATAAAATAAAGCATATTCCCTTTTGAGTTAAACCCAAGAACACTCATTACTTCAACATCATCGTCGGTCAGGTTTTTAATTAGTTTTCCTGATGTATTGTAAAGAAACATATGATTATGTCCATCTCGCATACTCTGCCATACAAACAAATCATCACTACCCGGAACAAACAGAGCGGGATGTTGCGGCTCTACCCACTGTTCATCTCTTTCTTCGAAAAGCACAGAAACCTTTTCCCCGGTAGTTGCATCGTATTTTATCATCTGCATATGATTCTGGTCTCTGTTCAGTTCTGCTATAAGAATGTATTTCTCGTCAGGAGTCCAGGCTATATTAGTAAAATATCTGTTTACCGGCGAAGCTGTTTTTAAATGTATAGTATCTCCTGTATTTACATTATATATACAGACTGCAACCTGCTCACTTGTCATTCCAGCCATGGGATATTTTATGTTTTCAACTGTAGCTATTCTGGTTTCAATATTAACCAGCGGATAATCAGCAACCATAGATTGATCATTACGGTAAAATGCCAGATAATTACCTTTCGGCGACCAATATGTTCCTTTATTAATACCAAACTCATTACGATGTACAGCCTGTCCGTAAACAATTCCCTTCTTTTCTGCCGCAGCTATCAAAACGGATGAGTCGTTTTTAGTCACATAAAGATCATTTCCTTTGGTAAATGCAATCATATTGTTTTCATAACAGAAATCCCTGTTCCGTGCTTTACCAGGTGCTGTTGCCAGAATTTTTGCTTCACCTTCACTTATATTGTACTGTACATATTTTTCACCAGAAACAAAACTGATTACATTCTCATTTATCCATTTTATCTGCGGCCAGTACTTAAGGCTCTTTGCTCCTGCCTCCTCCAGTTTTTGATTTAGATCTGTCAAAACAACCAAAACCTCCTCTTTCCCCTTCCCGTTTTTCATCGAGTATAACACATCGTTCCGGGTAAAATAAATGTCCGAACTTTTTCCCATGAAACCGGCATAATACCTTTTGGGAAAATAATCATAAAAGTTACGGCCACCTGCAATAACATCTTCCAATGTTAGTTTATTCTGTGAAATAATGGTTGTGCTCATAAATGAAAGCACAGCAACCAACGCTGTAATAAAGATTTTATTCATATCAATTTTTT
>JAADEM010000018.1 GCA_013153405.1 Chlorobiota bacterium | reverse complement strand
GCCCCCCCCCTGTTTTTATGACAAAAGTCATAAAATGGTAATTTTTATAAAATCTAAATAACCAGAACGGGATGCTAGTAGTGGGCTTTTTGAAACTTAATTAAATAACTAATATTTTATTGATAAGCTTTGCTACATAAGCATTAGTGTTGTAAGTTTGCTTGTGAGTGTAAAATCTTTAATAATGATAAAACATACTATTCATTTTTTAATTGTTGTTTCCGTTTTGCTTTCATCGGGCTGCACAAGCGGAATACAGAGTAATGACTACACAAAAAAGCTTAACGACACCGTTAGGGCGGAGCAGATAAAAGACCTGAAATTCGGGATGTTTGTTTGCTGGTCGTTTTGCTCCCTTTAGGGCAGGGGTGAACAAGAATGAGCAATTCAAAATCAGAAAATATTATGTTTAAATCGGTCAAAAATATAACTATGAATTTTAAATTAACATCACTTCTGTTACCTGTAATGTTTCTCCTGATTTCCGTGTGGGGCCATGCAGCAGAAAAAGAGATATTTGTATCGATGAAGGGTAACGATAGTAACGACGGCTCGCTTAACAGTCCGGTGGCAACTATCAGCAGAGCTGTGGAACTGGCCGGAAATGTACAGGAAGATAAGGTTACAATACGGCTTCTGAGCGGAGTGTACGACCTTAAAGAAACTGTAACTATCAGCAATTTCCGGAAAGATCTTACCATAGCCCCACAGGCAGGTGAAAGTGTGAACATCACGGGCGGTGTGAGGATATCCGGATTCAGGCCTGTTAAAAAGAAGCTGAAAGGATATCACAAACTAAAAAAGGATGTGCGTAAAAAAGTAATGTATGTTGACCTGAAAAAGTTCGGCATAGCCAATCCTCCGGGAATAAAACCACGTGGTTTCGGTTTTAAAATAAAGCCGGCAGGGCTTATGCTTTTCTTCAACAATGAACCGATGACCATTGCACGGTGGCCCAATGAAGGTTGGACACGTACAGGAGATACCCCGAAAAAGCTCAATGGTAAAGGTTTCAAATACATCGAAGAAGAACCCGGTACCTGGGAGAATACAGGCGATATCTGGATGCACGGATACTGGAAATGGGACTGGGCGGATGCCAGGGTGAAGATAGATAAGATTGACCCTAAGAAAAAAGAGATTACCATCTCTGACCCCCAAAGCCGCTATCCTTATCACAAAGACAGACGGTATTATGTTTATAACGTGCTTGAAGAACTGGATTCGCCGGGCGAATGGTTCCTGGATAAAGAGGAGAATATCCTCTATTTCTATCCTCCTTCAGATATCAAAAATGCGGAGATGTATGTTTCGTTAATGACTGAACCGTTGTTCAGAATTGAGCACTGCCGGAATGTGACAGTTAAAGATGTGGTTCTGGAATATACTAACGGGGCAGGCATTATAATTACAGGCGGCTCGGGCAATAAGATACAAGACTGTGTTATCCGCAATATCGGAACTGTTGCCGCCAGTATCGGAAAGATGGAGGCAGAGTCAAAACTGTACAACGAACCGCTATACGACGGTGACGCAGGAACGAATAACGGTGTGCTGGACTGTGAGATTTACAACTGCGGTGAAGGGGGTATCATCCTTGGAGGCGGCGACCGCAAGACGCTGACACCTTCCGGGAATTATGTTGAGAATACACGTATATACAAAGCTTCGCAATGGGTAAGGACATACCGTGCAGGGATCTTCATGTACGGTGTCGGGAACATGGTGCGGCATTGCGAAATATCAGAGCTGCCTCACACGGCAATATTTTTCAGGGGAAACGACCAGACGGTAGAGTATAACAATATTTACAATGTCTGTATGGAGACTGCCGATGCCGGTGCTATATACAATGGGCGCGACTGGACACAACGGGGGCACTTGATACGCTACAACTATATTCACAACCTCCACGGAGTGGAAACACATGGCAGTTTCAATGATGTGATGGGTGTTTATCTTGATGATTTCAGTTCGGGAACGATAGTTTATGGGAATATATTTTACAAGGCCGGGCGAAATATCCTTATCGGTGGCGGCAGGGATAATATTGTTGAGAACAATATTTTCATCGAGGGTTATCCCGGTGTTCATGTCGATGCAAGAGGTATCGGCTGGGCCGGCTACTATTTTAAAGGAGATAAAGAAAGTATTCTGTTCAAACGATACAAAATAGTTGATGCCGGAAATCCGCCTTACAGCGAAAAGTACCCGCAGCTGAAAACCGTTCTGAACGACCATCCGGAAATGCCGTTGTACAATTGTATTGAGACAAATGTTTTCTGTGGCGGCAGATGGCGGGATCTGAAAAACAAGCTGACAGAAAAAGAGGTCTGTTTTAAGAATAATGTTGTAAAGGACAGCTGTGGTTTTTACAAGCTTAATGGTAATGAAATTGAGATAGATTTCAGTTCTGATATTTTTCCTGAAGGTTTTGAGAATATACCGGTTGAAGAGATTGGAATTCACTGGTGAGAATGTTCGAAAAGTCGTTATTCCGTGATTTTATTCCATATTCGTACCTTGCACGAAAAATTATTGATGAAAACTGTGTGTTCGTTCATTTAAAACAGATGCCAGAATCCCTTAAGCTGACTATCCTGTAATTTTGTCAGTAAATACGGGTCGGTACGGAATTTGTTTTTTATCAGGTAAAAAACAAAAATAAAAAGGAGAAAAATTATGAGTTCATTTAATGATATAATAAATAGTGATAAACCTGTATTGATAGATTTTTCGGCCGAGTGGTGTCAGCCGTGCCGTATGATGCCTCCCATATTGAAAGAGGTAAAAAATAACCTTGGCGACAGTATAAGAATTCTGAAGATTGATGTGGATAAAAATCCTGCAATTGCCCAAAAATATCAGATAAGGAGTGTTCCTACTTTAATGATATTTAAAAACGGGCAGGTGCTTTTCAATCAGCCTGGTGTAGTGCCGGCCAACCAACTGACTGAAATAGTAAAACAGTATATATAAACCTGAAGGTCGTAAAAGACAAAAAAAGGGTGTCTTAAGAGTAAAAAAGGAAAAGTCATACAGGAGAACCGAAGAGGTTTTTCCGGCAAAAAAACACAGACTTTTCTTTGATCTGAACAATTACTTTTAAGACATCCTTTTTTATTTTTTATGTTGTTTTTGAGTGTTGAATCTGCGAAAGCTGTTTTTTTTATATTTATCTTTATCCGTTTTTTTTTACTGCAAAAGGGGAATTTTATAAAGGAAAGTATATTCAATGTTAAAATCTACAAAAAATGAAAAAACAAATTTTATCAATTACAATTTTAATGTTTCTTTCATTGGCAGCCTGTGATGATGACACAACCTGTGTTTATGAAGAACCGGATAACAAAGCTCTATTGATGGAGCAGGCCGGTAACATATTTTATGCTATTTCACTGAATCCTGGCACATATGATATGCAGGTTGAGATAACATCTGAACTTTATTCTGATATATCGGAGCTATTACCTATATCTGATGAAGCTGTACAGCAAAGAGGGAAAGCAAGAGGCGAATCGTTTGGTTTACTTTTTTATTCGATATCACGTAATCCTGGCGCTAGCGTAGAACTTGATTCTGCAGCAATAAAGTTTTTTGGGGCCTATGATGAAGATATTATTAGTCCTGAGATGGAAGAAATTACAAAGATTTATGCGATTCCATGGATAAATCAGGCCTTATCGAGAAATCCTGGAGTTGATAGTCTGATAAATGTTTTTAGTAAGAAGTATTTAAATTATGATATTAATAATTGATTTTAAGTTAAAATGAATAAATATTGAGTAAAATGAAAAAATATATATTGATTCTTCCGGTTCTTATGTTGTTCTTTTTAATGGCCTGTGATGATGACACAACCTGTGTTTATGAAGAACCGGATAACAAAGCCGTATTAATGGAGCAGGCCGGTGAGATATTTGAGGCTATTGCCCGAAACCCCGAAACCTATGACAGACAGGTTGAGATAACATCAGGGCTATATTCTAATATATCCGAACTGCTTCCGATATCTGATAAAGCCATACAGCAAAGGGGTGAGGCGAGGGGAAAAGCATTTGGTTCACTTATTTATGCAGTAGCCCGAAATCCGTATGCATATGAAAAACTTGATTCTGCAGCAATTATATTTTTTGGAGCTTATAACGAGGAAATCATAAGTAAAGAAATGGAAGACATCACTGTTGCGTATGCAATTCCTGATCTTAATACTGCTATTGCCCGTAATCCCGGGGTTGACAGTTTATTGAATGTTGTTTGTAAAAAATATTTAAATTTCGAATTTATAACCAACAAATAGTTATTTGTTCATCTTTTTTTGATGAATATTTGAAGATGTCCAAAGAATCATCACCTCTATAAGAGTTTTTGCAATGATGGTTTATTCTTACTTTTCGGACATCTTCTTTTTTTATAACCCTGAAACAGACCTTCAGCCTTCAGATAAGTTTCTGTATGGTTGCTAACATATGACCTTCCGGACAGATATGTTTGTATTAAATCCGAATTAATGGAAAGCGAAAAATGTTCTTCTGAACTAATAATTCCATGATGGTTTGGGTTAAAATATGGGGCAGTAATATTTTTTCTGTTTGCAGGGTGAAATCTCACTTGGAATTTTGATTTTACTCTTTACCGATAATGGATTTTGTACTCTGAATGATTACCTGAACTGCAACCTTTTTGTCGGTCAGTTAGTAGAGGGGTATCCATTGAGTTATCCCGGTTTTATCTGTGCCTACCTGTATATCCGTTTTTGATCCGACAATTATAAGTTATACTGAACAAAAACAAAAAAGGAGAAAATCATATAAGACTTTCTCCTTTAAGTGGTCCCACCTGGGCTTGAACCAGGGACCCCCTGATTATGAGTCAGGTGCTCTAACCAACTGAGCTATAGGACCAACACTTGCGTGCTTTATTTTTTATCTTTGTATTTAGAACTTTTTCTGTCAGGGCTGTTTCCCTTTCAGCGGTTGCAAAAGTAATAAGTTAATTTAATTTATCAAACAGGTTTAAGATTTTTTTACATGATTGAACTTTCTTCGATTGAAACAATAATATTTGACCTAGGCGGAGTGGTGGTTGATATTGATTTGCAGCGTAGCATTAATGCATTTAAAAGACTGGGAATATCAAATCCTGAAAGATTTATACGGCACGGTGTTCATAATGATATATTCCTAAAGCTTGAAACGGGAGCGATTTCAGATAGTGAATTTTATGAAGGAATAAGGGAGCTTGCCGGACGAAACTTGTCTGATGATGCTATCAGGCTGGCATGGTGCGCTATGTTTACATCTTTACCTAACCGGAGGGTGAAGATAATTGAAAATTTGAGAATGCGGTATAAGGTATTGCTTCTTAGCAATACTAACAGTATTCATTTGTCACGTTTTGACGCAATGGCAGAAGGGTATGGGAGTCTGTCTCATTTGTTCGATAATGTGTACTACTCGTTTAGGCTGCACGATAATAAACCCAATTTGTCGATATTTAAGAGAGTGATAGAAATGGAGAAGATTATACCGGAAAAAACGTTATTTCTGGATGATGCAAAAAAAAACATTGAGGCTGCCCGTAAAACGGGAATGCACACAATGTTAATTACACCTGACAGGCAGATGGAAGATATTCTCAGTTGAGAAGATTATTTTTTCACCAGTAACCAGACATCTTCATTGTTTATCTCATCTTTTGCCCTTTTTAAAGCTTTGAAAGCCTCATCCCTGTCGGCAAATCCTTTGTATGAGACCTTGTAAAAGTCAGTATTCGGGCCTGTTTGTCTGACAATAACTTCC
Organism: Chlorobiota bacterium; assembly: GCA_013153405.1. Lineage (GTDB taxonomy): Bacteria > Bacteroidota > Bacteroidia > Bacteroidales > Marinilabiliaceae > JAADEM01. The sequence goes on along the minus strand of JAADEM010000018.1, from coordinate 13,122 downwards.
GAATCATATCCTTGTTGCTGAAGTTCTTTCTGGAATTTCTCTGCGTTTTCCATTGATTGAAAACTTCCGGCAATAAGGAAGTATTTTTGTGCTGCTTTTGCGGCAGCTTCAGCTTCAGCCGCGGCTTGTTCTTCTCTGGCTTTTTGTTCGGCAGCTACTCTTGCCAGTGAGTCGGCAATACGAGCACTATCTTTTACTGGTTTATGAACCACAGTCTTTTTTACTGGCTTCTTCTCGGATTTCTTTTTTTCTTTATTACAGGCGTTGATTGATAAAAGAATCAATCCTGTGAATAAAATAATTATTAGCTTGTTCATATAAAAGGTCTTAATTTTTGTAACAGTTTAAAATATCAGGAGTTACATTATATTGTAAAATTAACGATAATGACAGCACTCACAAATTTTTTAAATAAAATAATAATACATAAGCATAAATCACTATTAAAATACGATAAGAGAACAGTTACGGTTACGTTTTTCAAATAGTATTTATAAATATTTTTTTGTTTGTTGGGTTATTTCAGTAAAACTGTAACTAATTTATATCTCTGGCATTCTATCAAATGGCTGTGGTTATCAGGTTCGGATTTTGACATTCAGTTGCCTTCATAGTGTTTTTTCATGTGAGCTATTTTTTTCGGGCGGGTATAAAAAATGTTTAGGAAATTTGTTAGAAATAAAATTATTAGATTGCCTTAAAGTTCAATACCTGCTTCCTGAAGAAAACGTTTAACAGATACATAAACATATTTCTGTTCTGCAGCTCTGCCGCTTTCTCCATTTGCATAGGCCACCCATAATTCAAGAGTTGTAGCATCATAAACAACATTCATAAGGTTTTGGTCGTCAGCTACAGCTTTTGACAGTTGTATCATTTTGTCCGCATCGAAGTTGCCCAGATTGGTTTTGATGAATTCAGCAGCAGTTGGGTTGTCCATTGTCTGATAAATAACATCGGGGAAAACATCAGGGGCTACATTGTCAGCAGGGTCGTTATCTTTCCAGATATGGTATTTGATTTCGTCGGGAGACGAAACCAGTACTTTCGCTCCTCCTTGTGTTGGTTCATTTCCATCGCTGAAAAACAGGAAATAACGTTTAATAAGTTTTGTGTCTTTTATTGTATTCAGAATATCGTCAAGGTTATTTGCATCATACATCATTTTTCGAAACAGAAAACTGAAATGTGCTCCTTCAATGTTATATGGGAACTCGGAAGCGGGAGATTCTCCTTTTTCTCCGAAGACCAGGTGATTCAGACTCATCCCTGTATGAGAGGCAATATAACCTGCAAATGAAACATTAACGTGGGGTGTGCCCTCATCCGGAACATAAATAACGATTAGCGGATGATCCTGCAGTTTCGCTTTCATGGTGAAATCGAGATTACGGAGTTGCAGAGTATGTCCGTTTGAGGTTCCATCGGCCCAAACGGCAACACCACTACATGAATACGGGGATATAACAGGTATTATATGGCATCGTTCTATTTGTTTAAGTTCTGTTCCCGAGCCATCGGCAAGCCCTTTCATCTCATCCGTAATTCTGTAGTCGATAAACGGGGCATTGGTATTCCACCAGTTGTCAAGTATTGCATCACTTAGCAAAGGTACTTCTTGTTTTATCGCATCAAGAAAGTCGTTAATGGTTTGGTTTATGTCATCTTTTAAAAGTATTCCCAGTTGATATCCCATTTCGTACGGTGTTCCTTGTACCACCGCAATTTTAATCTCATCGTTACCTTCTCCTGCGGTAAATAATCTGCCTTTGAAATTATTATTGTTTTTTTCTGTTTCACAAGCCGAAAACAGAAACAGAGACAGAAAAAAATATATCAAACCGGTTTTAAATCTCATTGTTGGTCTTTTGCTGTTGGTAATTATAGGCAAAGATATATCTTTTTGATAACCAATGTTTAATTGAAACGAAAGTTTGTCAGGGATATTTTTTCTGAACCGGTTATATTTTCAGATTATTAGTGCCGTATTGGCCGTAGGGAACAGGTGAAATCTCGGAATTAAAATTAAAGGCTCCAGGCAGATTACTCCTCCCGGAATTTCACCGGACATCGGAGGCATGAAAAACTAAGAGTAAGATTAATCAGTTGATGTCAGGCACAGTTAGTTGGGGACTGTGCTGTCATAGCATCAGGACGGGAACCTGGGGCGATATAATTGAAAAATAGATATTACTAAGTATTGCTTTTTGCACATATGTTCGTTATTTTTATATTTAAATAAAAACACCAAAAAATGCCCAGGCCGAAAAATAACCGTATAGTATTTGAGCCTCCGTTATATAAAGTTTTTGTACCCAAGGGAGAGGACAGTGTCAAGCCGGGAAAAGTAAAAATAGGGCTTGATGAAATTGAAGCTGTGCGCCTTGCCGATTATAACGGTCTTACTCATGAAGAAGCATCAGTTGCAATGCAGATTTCCCGCTCAACTTTCACAAGGCTTATAGAAAAGGCAAGAAAAAAAATAGCGGATATAGTAATAAACGGTAAAGAACTTGTAATAGAAGGCGGAAATGTACATTTCAAAAATAATGTGATAAAATGTCTTGATTGTCATGTTGTGGTTAAGACAAAAATAGAAGAATGTATTACCGAGTGTCCGACATGTCACTCTCATAATCTGCTGAATTTTGCCGGCAGTTACGGACACGGTGATTGTTGTACAAATATTTAAAAGTTACAGTTATGACAGGAAAAGGATTTCATAAAGGAGAAGGAAAAGGATTGGGTCGCGGAGGAGGACAGGGCCGAAACAACGGAGGAGGTTTCGGACCGGGTGGTTATTGTGTCTGTGCAAAATGCGGAGAAAAAGTCCCTCATGAGCAGGGAGTTAAATGTACAACTATTAAATGTCCGAAATGCGGGCATACAATGGTAAGGGAGGAATTGTTAAATAAATAAATGAAGGAGGATTGTGAGATGAAAAATTTAGTTAATCTTTTCGATGAGAAAAACTGGGAGGATGCCACCGAGTATCCTGATGGTACCAGACGTAAACTGTTACGTGATGAGAACGGAGCAAAAACAGCACTGCTGAAGCTCCCTGCAGGGTTCAAGATGTCACCTCATTCCCACATAACTACCGAGCAGCATTTTGTGCTTGAAGGTAGTTATGAAAGTAACGGTGAAACTTTCGGACCCGGCTCTTATCAGATTTTTTATCCTCATGAGGAACATGGTCCGTATGAGTCAAAAGAGGGTGCGTTGATTCTTGTAATATGGGATCCGCTGACATAACAGTTGTGGTTTTTTTAATAAATGAGTTTTAAAGAAGGTGTCAAAAAGGTAAAAAACACACAGACGTCATTGCAATAATTAATCTCAGTTTTTTTGGACTAATGAGTAAATGACTGAATGGTAGTGGCATCGCGATTAGTGTGGGCAGCCTGGGTCAGGAGGTCTGACAGGTAGGCTTTTCTTGTCAGGAATGACGCTCTTTGGGACATCTTCTTTAAATGATAAATAGTTTTAATGTTTTAAAAAACAAATCGGAAAAATATGGAAGGCAGCTTACTGAAAGAGTTAATGCATAGTTTTATGCATGCGGTGATGATAACAGGCTTTGTGTTTGTTATGATGATGGTGATAGAGTATATTAATGTTCAAACCAACGGCTTATGGCAACAGAATATTACAAAGAATAAAATTAAACAGTATTTTCTTGCTGCACTTCTTGGGGTAATCCCGGGTTGTCTGGGGTCTTTTACGGCGGTGGCTTTGTTTTCACACAGTCTGATATCTTTTGGTGCAATTGTTACAACCATGATAGCCACGAGCGGTGATGAAGCTTTTGTAATGTTTGCCATGTTTCCGGAGAAAGCAATATTACTTACAGTGATTTTGTTTGTTATTAGCATAGTTGCCGGGTATATTACCGATAGGGTATATACTCCTCATAAGGTGTTGAAAGGTTTTGAACACCGTGATTTTCCATTGCATAAGGAAGAGTTATGTAAATGTTTTAATAAGGAAGTTTTTTTTAAACAGCTTCTGAATCCTACCCGACAGCGAATAGTGTTGTTTGTACTTGTGGTATTTTTGCTTTCCGGGGTATTTATAGGTTTTATAGCAGGTGATGCAAAAACATGGGTAAAAGTGACATTATATCTTGTTATTGGATTTTCTCTTTTTATAGTAGTGTCTGTGCCCAATCATTTTTTGCAAAAGCACCTGTGGGAACATATAGTAAAGAAACATATTCCCCGTATATTTTTATGGACATTCGGTACGTTACTGGTAATGGCAGTACTCAACAATTACCTTGATTTGAATGATTGGCTAAGTGATGAAAATAATCTGCTCATTGTGCTTGTCATTGCTGTGCTTGTGGGCATTATTCCCGAGTCGGGACCGCATTTGGTATTTGTGACACTTTTTGCTGCCGGGCAGATTCCGTTCAGTATACTGCTGGCTTCATCCATATCGCAGGATGGCCATGGTATGCTGCCTCTTCTGGCAGAATCGAAAAGGGGATTTCTTGCTGTTAAAATAACCAATGTAATATTTGCATTTATTGCAGGGCTTACAGGATATTTTTTAGGATACTAACATAAAATACTAGTGTTATGCTTGATTTAAGAAATGAATTCATTTTTGCTCCGGTAAAACTGGGATACAGTGATAAAACAGGAGTAGTAACAGAGCGTCATCTTGATTTTTACGGACAAAGAAGTAAACATGTCGGGGCTGTAATTCCCGAACCGCTGTATATGGATTTGGGATTAAGAGAACTGCCTACCCAGATGGGGATTGATAAAGATGAAAAAATAGACAATTTTAAAAAGCTGACAGAGCTTATTCATTCCAACGGGGCCAAGGTTGTAGCTCACCTGAACCATCCAGGACGTCTTGCTAATCCGAAGATTCCGGGAAACTACTGGTGGTCGTCTACCGATAAGCCGTGTAATGATATGTGGGCAAAGCCTGAAAGGATGGACCGTGAAAAAATGGATCGTGTAACAGAGTTACTGATAACGAGTGCCCGGAGAGCTGTTAAAATGGGATTTGATATGATAGAAGTACAGTTCGGTCACGGTTATCTGATGGCTCAGTTCCTGTCGCCTATGGTGAACGACAGAGATGACGAGTACGGCGGTTCGCTTGAGAACAGAATGAGATTTCCCCTTGAAGTTGCCAAAGCACTTCGTGAGGCCGTTGATGTTCCCCTTATTGCACGTGTTACAGGCGATGAGATTGTGCCTGACGGTTTTCATATTGATGAAATGATTGTGTTTGCCAAGGAACTACAGAAAGCAGGATTCAATGCATTGCATATAACAGCGGGCTCCGGATGTACAACTCCCCCCTGGTTTTTTCAGCATATGTTTGTGCCTAAAGGAAAAACATGGGAACTGGCCGGTAAAATAAAAGAGAATGTGGATATACCGGTTATATTCCTTGGAAAGATAAATTCGGCTAAGGATATCAATATGCTCAAAGATAAGTACGGTGCCGGATACTTTGCCGTAGGACGTGCATTGGTAGCAGATCCTGATTTTGTGGGTAAGCAGCTTGGTATTGTTAAAGGAGTGGTACGTCCGTGTCTGGCATGTGCCGAAGGATGCCTGGGCGGAGTAAAAGCAGGTAAAGGACTCGGATGCATGGTGAACCCCAGGGTTAATACCGGCTTGCCGGAGGTTACACCTGCAGAAGTAACAAAAAAATATGCGGTTGTTGGTGGTGGCCTTGCCGGTATGCAGGCAGCTATTACTTTGCGCGACAGAGGTCATGATGTGAATCTGTATGAGAAAAATAAACTGGGAGGACAATTTAATCTGGCCTGGCTTCCTCCGAATAAACAGAGTTTGAAAGAGCTCGTTGATTACTACATCGAAGAGCTTAATGTTCACAGCGAACATCAGGTGAATGTGATAAAAAAAGAAGCAACAGCCGAAGATATTAAGAAAGGCGGATACGATGGTGTTATCATGGCAACAGGTGCCGTACCTGCTGTTCCACCTATCAAGGGGCTGAAGAAGTACTACTGGACAGAATTTCTTCAGGATGAATATCTGCCTAAAGATAAAAAGGTAGTAGTTATTGGTGGTGGACTTATCGGCCTTGAGGTAGCTTCAAAGCTTGTAGACGGTGGAAATCATGTCATTATTGTCGAAATGCTTGACGAGATAGCTCGTGGAATGGAAATGATAGAGAAAACACTTACCGTGAAGAAACTGAAAGAGAAAGGAACTGAGGTGTTTGTGAACCATACTGTTGTTGAGGTTGCCGGCGACAAGGTAATCATCGAAAGCAAAGAGGGGACAAAAACCATTAATGGTGTGGATGATATTGTTGTGGCAACAGGAATGAAGCCGTACGTACCGTTCGAGCTTAAAGTTGATATTCCTGTTTACACTGTTGGTGATGCCGAGAAAGTAGCCAAAGCACAGGAGGCTATTCATAATGCATATAAGCTGGCATTGGAATTGTAAATGAATTATTGTCGGTGTGACTGTCAGCCACACCGGCAATTCTGCAATAAAAAGCCCGGACACGGAAGTAAAATCTGTTCCGGGTTATTTCTTAGTATGAATTATGAAGTCACTGCCTGGAAATCGGTTAAAAAAGGGGCTTTCAAACGGAAAAGAGAGCTGATAAATATTCAGACATTCAAAGAATTCGAATCATCGATTAATGTTTTATTCCGGGAGATCAATCTTTAAAATATTACATACCGTTCTGTCTCCTCCTTTTACATTCCATCCGGAAGGTGCAAAAAGATATGCGGGTTTGCCATCGAGCATCAGTACTTTGGGTCTTTCAAATTTGGCTTTAGGTCCGTAAATTGGTGTGGCTTTACTCCTGCAATAGTCGGTATAGTAATAGGGGAGGATATTGTATGCCAGTTCAGTGTCTTCTACTCTGAATTTTCTCCAGTCGGTGCTTGACCATAAAATTCCGCCTCCTGCTACCCCTGTGACGGTACCGAAATTGTCGGTAGTGATAAGGTAATATCTGTTATTCCAGGTAAATGTGGTTGCATCTTCAAGATACGATTCGTTGTCGGTTATTGGTCTGTCCGACATCTTGTACGGGCCTTCAATAGTTTCGGCAACTGCATATCCGTATTTTGCATGGGCTTCACCGTTCACGGTTTTTCTGTTCTTGAAATAAACCACAATTTTTCCGTCTATTTCGTTAATGCACGGGTTATCCACTCCAAGTTCAGAGCCGTAAGTCCAGTGCTTCGGATCTTTTGACACCTCGATAATCATTCCGTCATTACCTGCTTTTTTCCACGGGCCGTAAAGTGACTTTGAGTATACCAGACCTATTTTCTGGTTTGACGGGTGTGGTGGCTGATGGTAATCACTGTTAGCAATGAAGACAATAGCATAATAATCACCAATCTTTTTTATTTCGGGGTTGTGAGGTGCATACCTGTCCCAGGAGCCCTCGATACCGCTGCCTTTGACTGCCACATCAGAGAAAACATATTTCCCTTCAGGGCTGTCGGCCACATAGTGTGCCACCTCAGATGATTTACGCCAAGCAGGATCAATATTCTTTTCCGGCCATCTTGCTACAAAAACATGTATTTTGCCATCATCCCCAAGAATTGGAGAACCGCCCCAGATGCAGTAGTTGTCATCTTTTACGGCTGCACCGGTCCATTTCAGAAATGCAGCCATAGGAGTATGCATCTCTTTTACTTCAGGCTTTTCCGTGCCGGTTTCATTTTTTGATGTTTGCGTATTGCTACACATACAAAAAAGGGGCGCAGATAAAAGTATTAATGTTATTTGTCTGAGGGTTTTCATGTTGTGATTTTAATTTTAACCAAGATACAAAAAAAGAGGATGTTTCAAAAGTGGGCATTCCATCTTAATGAAATTTTATATTTTACTTTTGTAACATCCTCTTTATATCTCTGAAGTGAGGACTCCTGTATTTTACTTTTTGGACATCCTTCACTGCTCAGGTTAATATTATCTCCTGTTTCCCAAAAACCTTAAAAGGAAAAGGAAAAGGTTGATAAAGTCGAGATATAGGCTCAAAGCCCCCATTATCTTCAGCTTGGCCATGTTCTCCTCTCCGAATCCTCCTTCGCCAATACGTTTTATTTTCTGCATATCGTATGCAGTTAGTCCGGTAAAAATGAAAACTCCGATGAAACTTATTATATAATCAAAAGTTGCACTGTGGGTAAATATGTTTACCAGTGAGGCAATAACCAGTCCGATAACACCCATCATCAGCATGGGACCTAAACGACTGAGGTCGGTTTTTGTGGTATATCCTATGATTGCCATAGTACCAAACATGCCTGCCGTTACAACGAAAGTTTTAAATATTGATGCTGAGGTATAAGCCAGAAAAATAAAGCTCAGGCTGATGCCCATTATTACGGAAAAAGCCACAAACATCAGTTTTAATGAAACTGACGACAAGCGCTGCAGACGAAATGACATCAGCATTACAAAAGCAAGAGGTGCAAGCATTACCACCCATCCGAATATTGACATACTTCCCTGTGGTGTCACAAGTAAAGACATCAGCGAAAGATTTGAAGCGAAGTAATAGGCAGTAAGGGCCGTTAATGCAAGTCCCATTGTCATCCAGCTGAAAACACCGGAGATGAAGGTTGTAGAAACGGTACCGTAATCAGCTCTTGTTTCTGCTCTCCCGGTATTATAAAAGTTTCTTAGGTTATCAGTCATTTTTATTGTTTTGTGATTTTAGTATGCAAATGTAATAAAAAAGGTTTCTGCATCTTTAATTTTAATATTTTATAACAGAACCGGAGGCAGTAATGTGTGTGGCAATGAAAAAAGATAGCCTGTCTGTTTGATCTGCCGGGGTAATACGGCGGATAAACAGGCAGGCAATCTTAAAGATACTGATATATGAGAGGGTGAAAAAAATATTACTGTTTTATTATTTTTCTTGTTCCCTTTTCTGTTTTCAGAAGGTAAATGCCATCAGGAATATCTCCAAGTGATATTTTTGTTATTTGTGAATCCGAATAGCTGCTTAAAACCTTTTTGCCGGTCATATCAAAGAGTCCGATTTTTCCAAGTACTCCGTTGTCAGTAGAAACGGTGATGTATTTCTGTGCCGGGTTCGGGAAAACGGAAATGTAACTATTGCTTTTGTGTGAAAAAACAGCTGTTGAAGAATTTAATGTATTTTTGATAACTTCAGCCAGAGCAAGGCCAAAAGAGTATGCGCCTGGAATGCCCAGGTGTACCGGGTCATCTGGCGGATTATTCAACGATGAGTAATCGGTGAATGTCGCACCATTAATATAATGTATAAGTGTATCACCTGCTGCTGTCAGACTATCTACAATATATCTCTGGACTTTTCGCCAGTCGTCAAAATCAACAGGATCGCCATTCGAGTTCTCGGTTGTGAGGGTGTAAGTTTGTCCCAAAACGAAAATGGTTGTTTCAGGATGACCAGCTCTTACTGTATCAATAAATGAAATAAGTTTTTCACGGTAATAAGTGGTGTCTTTTGCATATCCGACAGCATCGTTATAGCCGATAAGTATGGTCATGTAATCAATTTCACTGGTTATTTCGTTTTTTACCATTTCGGCCATTGGCACAGATGTTTTAGAGCCGCCTACTGCAATATTGTTAAGTCTCCATCCCATTTCTTCGGCAAGTACCCACGGATAAGTCTGGTTACCTACATCCTGGCCACGACCATGGGATATGGAGTTTCCGTAAGCTACATAAACAGGTTTTTCAGGAAGAGGCTCATCGACAAGTGTTTCACTTCCACCAGTGAGGGTAAGGCCCTCAAAAGCAATAGTACTATACGTTGAAAGAGCTATACGGTAAGAATGTTCACCAGCTGACGGGGCATTTATTGTATATATAAAACTACTGTCGCCGGCGGCAGTAAGGTCGTCCCTTTTTTGTTTGAGAGTTTCCAAACTGTCTCCATCAACATAATAGGAAACATACAGGTTCCAGGCATTGTTTCCCGGAAGCATCCTGCTGTGAATATCTATTGTGGCAGCATCGGTTCTGAAGTTTATTGTAATACCCGTATTGGTGTTGGCATTTTCATCGCTGGCCAGTGACTCATTCCAGTCGGTAAGAGCCAAAAACGCATCACTGTGTCTTCTGAATATAACTACAGTATCTGATACTTTGTTGAAATAGGAACCTGTAAATTTGATTCTGCTATCATCAGGCGAAACAAATGTCTGTCCAACTATAAACTGTCCTGCATAAAGTAGCATTAATAAAATTAGATAATTTGATTTCATGTTCATGATGATAATGGTTTAATTAGTAGGGTTTTACTTAATTAAAATCTTAAATATTTCTCTTCTGTCTTTAAATAATATTTCAAGGAAATACATACCTTGGGGTACTTCTGTTCTGATATTTGCAACAGGAGGTGCCAGATTAGTATACTTACGAACAGTCCGGCCTCTGATATCAATGAGTCTGGCATTGAACACAGATTCCTGCTGACTGGTTTCAATATTTATAAAATCATGTGCCGGCACAGGATATACTTTAGCAGTATTATTATTTGCGTTGTTTTTATCTATATCAGTAATGACATCAACATGATGACAGCCTGATACCAGGGTGTAACCGTATTGTGTTATTTTAACGGCATAATTACCAGATTTTGATGCGGTAAAACTTGTTCCTGTTGCACCTCTGACGGGATTGTAAAGATTGTCACAATCGCACCACTGGTATTCTGCATTCAGTTCACCTGCGGTAAGGGTCATTTTATCAACACTTACGGTTGTATCGATCATTGTTACCAAATCGCTTTTTACTGATTCGGGATAGTCACGGAAAACGTCATAAAACAGTTCTTTGAAAACATCATTGTCAAGAACTAATATATCGCATGCCTGATTTTGGAGATCGATAAGTTTTTGGTTGAGATCATAAGCAAGCTGATCTTTACCGTCGATCCAGTAATATACATCAGTTTTGTATGATACGTTTACAGAGTCTGTTCCCTGATAGTAACCTCCGAGCCTGTATTGAGTATCGTCGCTGGTATAGTTATAGGAATCATCTATCAATTCCTTCAACCTGTCTTCAAGTTGTTGTGTAATGATGTGAATACTATCGGTTACATCACTCATTTCACTGTTTCCGTCGGCCAGCTCATTTTTAACCTGGGCTCTCATTTCAACGTTTATGTCGATAGTGGAAGTTGAACGGGTTGTATAGTTGTCGATATTAACTCTTTCGCCGGGCCAGAATGTTTCATCCAGAACGGGATTAGGGTAATAAAACCTTGTTAATCCTGTTTTATCCACAGAACACTCATCTCCGGTTATTTTTATAGTGAAAACAGCTGATTCAAGATTGCCATCCCAATTAACAGAAAGAGTGTCGTGTATAAGTACAGGACCATCAGAAGAGTTTATTACTATGTCACCGGTACTGGTACCGTAATAAACATTACCGGCATCATCGGTAGATTTAACAAAAATCTTTACAGTGGTAGAGCCTTCCGATTTAATTTTCAGCATACAGTCGTATTTACCTTTGTCGTTATTCAGAATTGCTGTTGTAACATCCTGGCGAATATACATAGATGCTGATCCTGTATTATTAACTTTAATATAGTGTTCATCGGGCAGCTCTTCATACGAGTATCCATCGTCGATAGAGAAAGTCCACTTGTCAGTAGTATCTCTTTCAAAGCCGGGATTTGACAGCAGGTTCCACCAGATATCCGGTCCGTCAGTTAATATTTTGTCCAAACCGGGATATGTCCATTCGTCCAGTATTCCGTTTTCGTTACGGTCATTCTGGGCATCATAAATTCCGGTGTGTCCGTCGAACATCATAAGATAGGCATACGATATGCCTCTGTCGATAAATCTCCAGTTTGTATTAATGGCCATTGATTCCATTCGCCATTGCGGAATGTCGCTTGATGTGGTATACCAGGCTCCGCTCCATACGGCCTGTTTTGTGGAATCCTGATATTCCCAGGCTTGTTCCACAAGTCTGATATTATCTCTGGTATCATCTTTAAGCACGTGGAAGTCCCACATGTAATATATACCTGCACTTTCAGGAATAAGGTCAACTGTTTGGGCTACAAAGTTATTTTCTCCCGGACCATAAGGGTTATCATCAGGAGTAGGAGGAATTGCAAAGTAAATAATTAACCTGGTTGGATTTGTTGTTCTGATGGTATCTGTCAGTTCTTTATAGTAATCACGAACACCTTCTTCTCCTGTATTTTTCCATAAGTCATACGGTTCAACAAAAAGATTGAATATAACCCTGTGATCATAATCTTTAAAGTTTTCGGCAATAAATCCCCACCAGTCTTTATATTTCTGCAGGTCTGTAATTCCGTCTCCGTCATCAATTCCGTCTACGCCGAAAAAGGTTATTACCACAGCCAGATCTTTGCTTAGAAGATCATCAACTATACCTTTAAGTTCGTCTATCAGAGCCTGATCGTCAGCATCATAAGGGGCACCTTCGATAATTGCTTGCATCATGGGGTTACGGTCGCCCTGATAACGGATACGAACACTTTTGAATCCTGAATCTTTCAGTAGTTGGCCATATTCGGGTTTGTAAGGTGCAGAAATAACCAGATCTACATCTCCGGCCTGAGGTTCAAACAACATACCTTTGCCAAGCATATTAACAGCCTGTACAGGTGATATGGGATCGTCAGAGGTTTGTGCTTTTGATGTGTTAATTATAAAAAACATCATCAGTAAAACAATTAGATTATGTCTCATATTTTAAGTGTTTATAGTGTTAAAAATTCATTTTTATACAGTTCTCACCCAAGCCTAGTGTGTTCCACTAATGCGTAAGGTGTTGGTTATGAGTTCTTAAAAGTTGTTTGCTATCCTATTATTATCTTTTTAGTTTCTGTTCCGGTTTTGGTTTTAAGTATGACCATATAAACACCAGATGGTAAACCAGAAATGTTATAATTGCGTGAGTGTTTTCCTGGTAATAATTGTTCTTCACTCAGAATATCAATAAGCTGTCCTGCTCCGTTATAAATCTCAAGTTTAACTTTTGTATCTGTTTTCAGATCAAAAGAGATATTTATAAAATCACTTGCAGGGTTAGGATAAATATGCAATGAATAATCTGAGTTTTTATTTTCGGTTGTTGATGTATATTT
>JAADEM010000110.1 GCA_013153405.1 Chlorobiota bacterium | reverse complement strand
GAAGTTTCTGGGAAATACTACAGTTCTTATTCCCTCATCTCTCAATACTTTTGCCTGTCCTTTTTTCCTGTAATGCTTTCGTTTTACCTCCTAAATTTCATAAACAGCGTCCTTCTTTAACCTGGTTACAAAGAAAATATTCTTCTCTGTCCAAAGCGCAAATTGATGATAGTAATTGTATGCCCGGTCAAAGACTACCATACTGTGTGATATTAATTCTAAGCTTTTCAGAAAATTCTTGTCATGTACTTTGGCCTCTGTAATTTTTATAAACCGTCCAACCGACTGAACTGCATCTATCAACATGTGTACTTTTAACCCGCCTTTTTTCTTGCCGTCTTCTTTGGGATTACGGCCTACGCCTTTCAATATATCACTGAACAGACGGATGGTGGTTGAATCTATCAACAAAACCTCTTTGAAGGTCAATCCAAAAGTGCGGCAGTTCGACAAATTTCATTTCTTTACCTTTACTCATAGTTGTAAAAGTTTTGGCAAAAACAACTTACAACTATGAGGGGAAACCGAAAGGGAGTACCTTCTTTTTTTAATATTTTAATCGGTAAGTAGTGAAAAAAATAGTAATAAAATAAAAAAGTTTATTAGGAAGTTATTTTGAGGAATTTTTATCTAAAACTAAAACTTTCCACCCCATCATTTTACCAAATTCTGCAATTACTTTCAAATCACCGTTGTATATCAGTGCAGAATGATGAGTTCCTCCTGAATTACTATATGCTTCAAGAAATTCTTTCACAGAAAGTTGTGGCTTTATCCAGCCTCGTACACTTCTGTCAAAATTAGAATCTTTATTTTCAGGCAAAACTGTCACAGGTGCAATGATTAAGGTAAAGATTTCATCATCAACAGGAGCAAGATTTACCAGTAAGGCGTTACCAGCTTTATAACATCCCGTAAGTAAAATAGTATCAGGTGTTGGTGAGAATTTCCACGGTAATGCTCTCATTACAGGTTTACTTTGCGTTAATTTAGGATTTAGTTCTCCCATATGACTCATGAAGATTGTATTGCCCTCCCAATCGGGACAAAACATTTCAGTAAAAGTGACTTCATCATATATAGAGAAAAGGGCCCCGATAAGGGATGCTGTTAATGTGTCTCCTTCACCGGCATATCCTATATTATTTCCCATTAATTTACTTATTTCTAAAAAAGGCATAACAGATAATCCTTTATCATCCATTATATTTAAAAAGTTAATAGTGAAGGCAGTTAGTTTCTCTGTTTTAATCCATTGTCTTAATGCCAGCCCGCTTTTTACAGATATTCTATGTTGTTCGGGAGTAATATTATTATTTATATAATTCCGATTATCTTTTTCGATCTCGTTATCAATCTCAACTGAAGAAATAGAATCTAACAGCATTTCGGTAATCTTTTTTTTCTCTTTTACAACGGTAATACCTAATGTTGAACTTAAAGTTTCGGAGTCAACAAAAAAATCACCCATCCCGTCAAATGGTTCACCAATGATTCCTACACGGCTATTTTTCATACTTTGATATATTTTTGCCGCTTTAACATGATCAATAACTCTGTTTAAAACATCTGAATGTATGTAATGACCAGCTTCAATAACAAAATGCTTTTTTTTTCGGATAAGCATGTTACACATGTCCTGAACGCCATGGATACCGTGATTGTACATGATTTCCTCGGAATTCTGTTTAGATGAAAATGCGTAAGTTGGAGTAGTGTCAAGAACAATAATTGGAATATTAGTTTTGGTAAGAGCCTCAATCGATTTCAATGATGGAGAGTATGCCAAATGAAGAGTGATTAATGCATGTACCTGCTCTTTCTCTGCAAAATCTACTGCTCTGTCAAATTCATTCTTAGTACGGGATATGGGAAGTTCTGTCAATTCAATTCCTTCCGATTTTAACAATTCTGCTATTTCATCACGGAATTTATTTATTTTCAAACGTAATTCCGGAAAGAAATCATCATATAATTCCAGATATAATGGTAGCAAAGCTGCTTTTAATTTATTATTTTCCATAGTTACTATTTTTTTCTTGTATGTGTTTTTTGTAAATCTTTTGATAGTGTTTTTTGTTTATTCCATTAGGTTCAATGGTCTCTGGTAATCCCCCTATTTTCATAAATCCGTCCTTTTCATCAGCAAATAAACCTGCACCTATGCCTGCTATAATGGCACTGCCTGTCGCACCGGCCTCTTGTCCGTTCAGAAGTTTAATTTTTTTTTCAGTAATGTCTGCGATTATCTGTACCCACAAACGACTTTTAGATGCACCGCCTACCATAGTGATTTCATTTACAGGAATATTACGATTTTCATAAAATTTGATTTTTGTTTTAATTAAAAAAGCCATCCCTTCCATTATTGCACGAAAAATATCGGAAAGATTCGCAGTTTCTTCTAAATCATGAATGACAGACTTTAGCTGACTAAATGGTAAGCTCAAATCTATCATTACACCGTTTGCTCCGACATGGGACATGCCTGCAAGAGTGTTAAATTCTACGTATTTTTCCTCCATTGTTCCTGTGTTGATCAGGTAATTTATAAGATTGTCAATTGTTTTACCAACTCCCGGTAATGAGAACATTGCTCCCCAGTTTCCTTTTGGTGATAGAAAGGGATCAACCAACATGTTGTTCTTAATTCCCTCATTTCGCTCTTTTATAGGATAAAAGCCTACCCATGATGTTCCACACGATAGCAACATTGTGCCGGTATTAAAGACTCCGGTTCCCCTTGCAGCAGTGGGATGGTCAAATGCCCCCAAAACTACTTTTGTGTTTAGTGACAGCCTGGTTTCTATTGCAGCTTTTTCGGTTATGTTTCCAATAGTTTTTCCAGATGTTAAAAGATCCGGCAATATCGTTTCTTTAATGTTAAGTGCATCTAAATACTGTTTATGCCATTTCCTTTGTTTTTGATTTGCTAGGTAAAAGGTGGTTGCTGTTGAATGATCGATTACGAATTTGTTTGTAAGGCGGAAATAGATGTATGAAATATTCAGCATAATATGGGAAGCTGAATAATATTCTTTTTGTCTTTTTTGTTTAAACCATGCCAGATGTGCAAGAGGGAAAATTCCCAGATACGGCCAACCGGTTATTTCATGAATTCCGTAAATGTCAATATTCTTAAAAACATCCGGTAAAAGGTCATCCCTATTGTCAAGCCAAGATACGGCTTTGAATACGGGCTTATTATCTTTATTAAGCAATACCGTATTTCCGGTAGCACCTGAGATACTGATAGCGGCAACGTTTCCGTTTTTAGGTAAAGAACTTACAAGGTTTTTTATAAGTGAACAGAAAAGTGAATAATATTCTTCAACGGAAAATTCTACAATACCTTTTCCTGGATGCTCATACCTCATTATTTCCCGGGCTTTGGCTGTTCTGTCCCCTGACTCGCTTATAAGAACTCCTTTTAAGGCAGTAGTTCCAAGATCAATGCCTATAACATAATTCATAATAATCGTTTTGCATTATTGTAGAATACATCTTCTATGTCCTGACTTGTCAATTTCATTTTTTCTGCAGCTCTCCTGAATGCCGCGATCTCTTCATAAAGGAAGAATGTTATATTCATACTCTCTTCTACTGAAGCATTTCTCATATTCTGGTCACCTGATATATCTCCGTACATTCCATGAGGAACAATATTTATATATCTTCCTTTTTCGCAAATTCTCTTCATACGCATTCTTGTGATGGGAAGATCACTTCCGAAAAGTATTCTTTTTGTCCCCACAGCTTTTATCAATTCTGTAAATACAATATCATTAGTGTTTGCTGAAATATCAAACATCATATTTTTGGTTTTCCTTAATATTTCAAATGCATTACCAATATCTTGTTTGCAATATGCCCTGCCAACATGAGCTATAATTAACTTAACATTAGGATAGTTCTTTTCTATCATTAGCATTTGTTCCAGATTAACAGGATCTTTCAGCCTGCCACTACGTGGGATGTGAAGCATTGCAATGGCTCCATATTGATTCAAAACCTCCAAGTGATGATGTGGTAGATAATCAAATATTGTTATGTTGTTTGCCGAAATAGAATTATCAGCTAATGATAAATACACTTTTAAGCCCAGGTATCCAAATTTTTTGATTTTTTCCTCAATAATGCCGGCTGATTCCATTGGTCGTGAGAAGTACAGGAACGGGAGTTTGTTTTTTTTTGCTACCTGTCTGACATAATTGTTACCGGCTTCAAAATTATCCATTTTATTTAGCAGGTTGCCAAAAATCATAGGAGTAACTACTTTCCCTGGAAACATTAATTTGTAAGTTGACATAAGATCTTCAATAGGATTCTCATTTGCAACTAATGATGGCCAGGTCACGTTATGATTTGCAGGTTCTGGATTTAAAAACTCTTTACGGTACACATGAGTATGAATATCTATTATTTTATACGGTATAAAGTCACGAAT
>JAADEM010000013.1 GCA_013153405.1 Chlorobiota bacterium | reverse complement strand
AATATTGTTAGTTTGCCACAGTCTGACACAACTAAAATATATGTATTTACCAGTAATGGCAAAACATTATCCATTGACAAACAATTGAATGTTACAGGAACAATAGATTTTGAAGACTTAAGCATCTATTATTTACAAATTGAAAAACACAAATTCATTGCAAATGATAAAATTACGTGGATAATTAATGATGAAGGACAAAAAATTGCCGAAATAAATATGACTACAAACGCATTCTTGATTGGAAAAACATTATACGATAAACAAAATAACAGTTTTATAACAATTGATTTATCAGATATATTTAAATATGAATAACTTATGCACCCTAACAATATTTAACACATTGGACGAATAGTGTTTAAACTGAGATAGCATAGATGTGAACTAGCGGCGAAGTATCACGAAAGTTAAGCCCACCCAAATACCCAACGTCTCATATACTCACCATTGTACAGCACTCAAAGACATAGTAAAATGGCAAGAATTTAAAAGAAAATATTATCTTGATAAGTTGTTATCGTATAAAGACTAAGCACATAATAAAGATTATAACAGGCTTGCGTCGTTTCGGTAAATCTACTATTTTATGATTAAAGCTTGTGAAAAGTATAGTTTATCAATCTTTTTGCGCTAATTAAAATATATATTCAGATTTAATACGAGTTCAAGATATGGATATCAAACTTCAATGAATCAATAATCTGTTTTCCTATATAAAGCATCTGATTGAGAAAACAAAGCAAGAAGTTGCCATAACTGTTAATAGTGCTACAGCGATTCTTTATTGGAATATAGGGACACAAATTAATAAAGAGGTACTTGATTTTAAAAGGGCTGAATACAGCAAAGAGGTTATTAAATCATTATCTAAAAGATTAACAGAGGAATATGGGAAAGGCTGGAGTGAAAAACAACTTCGACATTGTATACGCTTTGCGGAGACTTTTCCCTATAAAGGAAGAGGATGTCCAAAAAGTCGTCATTCCGAATGAAATGAAGGAATCTCTAAACTCACAGATACTGAGAATCAAGAAATTGCTTCGTCGTTTCTCCTCGCAATGACGTCTGTTTTTTACTTTTTGGACATCCTCTTAAGCTTATTGCACCTTTGATATCTGGAAAAATATGAAACAGAAAAAGGAGAAGATACTTCAATTGGTTTAATCTTGTGTGCAGAAGGTTCAAGAGAACAAATAGAGTTGCTTCAACTTGAAGAGTCAGGAATAAGAGTTGCTGAATACCTTGTTGAATTACCTCCAAAAGAATTATTACAACGTAAATTACATAAAGTAATCGAATCTGAAAAAAGCGTTTAATGTTAAAGAAACTCGAATAAGCTAATACACACAATCAAAATGCAAATAAAAATGGGGGAAATGGACAAACTACAATTATTAACCGAACTTAATGATCAGATCAGAACATGTGACAGGTGTAGTTTGTCGATCACACGAAAGCATGCACTTACCGGGGAAGGGAATATCAATGCCCGCCTCATGTTCGTGGCTCTTTCGCCCGGAGCTAAAGAGGATGTCCAGAACAAAATGTTTGTCGGTCCCTCCGGTGATGTTCTTAACAGGTTATTGGATAAAGCCGGAATCAGCAGGGAGTCGGTTTTTATGACCAATCTGGTAAAATGCATGTTGCCACAAAATCGCAAGCCGCAAACAGGTGAGATCGAATCATGCAGCCTGTTCCTTGAAAAAGAGATCTCGATAATACAACCGGAGGTTATTGTTCCGTTAGGTTACTATGCAACTCGGGCGATCATTGTAAAATATCACACTAAACCTGAAATACTGAATATGAGTTTTAAAAGTATCAACGGCAGATTATTATATTCAGATAAAATAAAAGTATTCCCGTTAACACATCCCTCGGCACTTTTATACGATCCGTCTCTTGAACCTGAGACAATAAAAAAATATATGAGGTTAAAACGATTTTTATAACATTCAAATAAACCTAATGTCATGGCTACATCAAAGAAAATAGGAATTATCATTTGCGACCGGTACCGGAATTGCGCTGGAGGGAAGTGTTTTCGTGCAATGAAAAATCACGAAGGTGCTTTTAATATTTACGATAAAGACACAGATCTGGAATTAGTGGGATATACAAATTGCGGCGGTTGCCCCGGCGGAAATATTGAATACGCTCCGGAAGAAATGATAAAAAACGGAGCAGAAGTAATTCATCTGGCTACAGGATTTGTTGTCGGTTATCCACCTTGCCCTTATACTGATCATTTCAAACAATTCATCGAAGATAAATATAACGTAAAGGTAGTTATCGGAACACATCCTATTCCTCAGAAATATTATTTGACACACACTAACCTAAAAACATGGGATGCTCCGGAATGGAAAGAAATCATCAACCCGACTCTTTGTAAAGAAGATATCCGCCTGGCATACGATTGAGGATAGCATCAGACAAAAAGCAAGAGCACTACATATACTCAATATCCACCTCTTTCAGAAATTTCTCTTCGAGGAGCCTGGCAATTCGTTTAAGCACGGTACGACGTATTTCAAGTTCAACGGGCAGATTCGGATCCTGATGTGCTACATTAACATTTGTACCGTTCAGAATATGTATTTTATCACTCTCAAGCAGTAATTTCACAAAACGATCGGCCGGACCGGTACCCAGCTCATACTCGGGATTAAAGTCTTCCAAAATACGGGCAACTTTACCCAGAGTAAGAATACCTTCGGTAACAAGGTCGATACCTTCGATGTATGAAATAGGCGGCAAATCCTCATCAATAATTTCCATACCTGCCTCATACTTAAGGCCGAGTTCCCTGACTATGACTTCAGCAGTTGTACCTCCGGCAATTATCTTTTTACCATTAAAACGCTGCACTTTGAGGCAATATTCCAGGTCATCTTTTTCATTAAACGGCGGTCCGCTTGCAACCAGCAGTTTTCTGGGTTCACGATAGTAAATAACTCCGCACGATGTATCATCCTTAGGATGGCCGCCATCGTGTAAAGACGCCATATTGACCACTTTTCTGGCTAATTTTACAGAAGCTGCATAAGGAGTTGCTTTTACTATTTTTTTTACATACTCCTCCACTCCTTCCCTTTCCCAACCAAACGGAAATTCATGCGATCCCATACCGGACTGTATAACACCATCGGACCAGAAAAAAATCCGGTCTTCTTTTCGTGCAGAGAAACTACATGTACGTATTATTTTCCCTTTATTATTTCCGCTTTCAAGTACTATATCCTCCCAGCCTGGATCAAACACCTCCATACCTCGCATTATCAGACACTCGGGATTATCGTACTCAACAATAGTCGTAAATCCGTCATCCTCAATATCAATAATAGTAAATGTTGAATAACTCATCTTACGAACCGAACACACAGGAAGTGTTTTCATTATAATTTCGGCGGTCTTGGTAACCTCGCGATGATCGACAGTAAAATTCAGGGCCATGGATGCAGTCAGTGTTGCCAGAACATTGGCTTTGACTCCGCTGCCCATACCATCAGACAAAACAACAACAGTACGTTCCTCTTCTTTAACTTTTTTGGTAAGAAACACATCCCCGCAGATCATCTCTCCTTCGTGATTATTCTGCTGACAATATATATCGAGAAAAAATTTACTTTCCTTGTCCATGCTCACTTTCTCCCAGTTTTTGAGCTTCGATAATCGAATTCAGTGTCTTTTCTGTTTTTGCAGCACTCTCACCAAGCAGGAATGCAATCTGCTGAACTGTTTTCAGGTTATCGCGTATAACATTTCTGGCTCGTGTTATCACCTCTTCGCGGCGAACCTCCGGGGCTGTAAGATCCCTGATTATACCACCAACTATTTTATTTTTTCTGATAGTAAACACAGAAATATTCAGAATAGAGTCTCCAACCTCAACATCTCTGTTGGGGATATCCTCACCCGAATGAAGAACAGTTTCGAACAGACGGGCAAAAGGCAGCAGTGTTCTCAGGTCAGCACCTTTCAGACCCGGTATCATCTCATCTATAACTTTTGCATCTTCGCCGAGCATACTCACAAACTTACGGTTCGATTCAATTACTTTCAGGTTCTCATCCACCAGCACCACACCTGCTCTTAACTTGTTAAGCATTGTAGTAACCGTTTCGGCAGCCTCTCTTGCCGCCTGTTCTTCAGCCCTGGCTTTCTCTTCACTTTTCTTTAATGCTTCCTGTATTCTCCGGAGCTTCTCGTTTGCAGAATTTAATTTATTAATATAAGTATGCAGATTTTTTATAGAATAAGTATAACACATCTCGTAGTTTGTAAGCCCCTGAACATGAGCCACTGCAAAATCACGACACGTAGGATAACCACAGGCCCCGCAACCCAGCTGATCCTCTGCTTTACTCTTTCCCATTTCCTGCAATACAGACTGAATCTGCTCCTCTGTCGGAACAGGCAACCGCATATCCTTACTTTTAAATGTTCTTGAGAGATCAAGAGCTGAAAACTCTTCAACATCTTTTTCCCATTGTTTGTGGTCAAAATTATTAAGACGTTTTGCCACATAATCAATAACCTGGGTCCGACGGGTAAATTTCTTTCCTCCGGGCGATGTTCCCGGCCCCATGATGCATCCTTTACAGTAAAAAATATCGATGTGCTGATTCAATCTCTCCTCATTCTTAAACTCCTCTATCGATTGAAGAAAATTAGTACGTCCTTCGGTTATAATAACACTTGAATCAAGCAGTCCGGGGTTTATTCCCACCGCCTGAAGCAATCCGTGACTTATAGGAAACAGACCTCCTTTCCGGCCAAACGGCGGATCAAACTCACTGAATTTAACAGATTTTTCCGAGATATTATTACTGTTGAACAACTCCCTAAGTTCTGTAAAGGTTATAACCGCATCTATTTTTCTGTTTTCGTTATTGATTGTTCTTGCATCATCCTTAGCCGATGTACATGCAGTAATGTAAACTGTTTTAACATCATTCCCATATTTCTTTTTTACCACCTTTGCCATTGCAATGTACGGAGGGACAATAGGCGCAAGATTCTCGATAAGTTCAGGATGATATTTTTCAACATATCCTACTGTAGCAGGGCATTTAGCCGAGATATAATATTTACCCTGAAAATTGTGGAACAGATTTTCATACTTTATGGCAACCAAATCAGCACCAAAAGCAACCTCGTTGACAAAAGTGAACCCGAGTTCCCGAAGCATTGCCACAAACTTACGATAATCGGCAATATCGGTAAATTCACCCGCTATGGCCGGATCACAAAGAGCTGCCATTTTGGCTCCGGAGTTTATCATATCCATCGTCATCTCTTTCTCGGTCCGGTACGAAATGGCATTTTGCGCACAAACAGTAACACAATGTCCGCAACCGATACAACGGCTGGCAATAATCTGTGAATGACCATCCTCTATCTTTATTGCCTTGGCCGGACAAACCCTGATACAGGTATAACTTAAGTTACATTTATCTTTATCGGTAAGTATTAACTGACGCATATTCTAAGGTTAAAGTATTACACTGTAAGGTGCTGATGTGTTAAATGGTTAAATATTATGATTCCGGATTAAAATCTGTTATCAAACTGACAGCTGCAAACAAATTTCTGCAGATATCGTTTTTCAGCCAAATATTTCATCCAGTAAATCCGTTACATTCTCTTCGCTGACTTCATGGTAATCAACATCATCAATTTTCATATTTGGCCCTTTTTCGCACCTGCCTGAACACAATTGACCATGAAAAAAAACCTTTTCTTCTAGTCCGCGATCTTTGAGATACGACTTTATGGTTTTCAATATTTCCCTGCTACCCCGTGAGAAACAGGAACTGCCAAGACATATTGTTATTTCGTGCTTCGCATTCATTTATTAACTACATTTTTCAGCAATTAAATTAATAGAAATATTGAGAATTTGCAACATAGGTAAAATTTATTCGGAATGAATTCGGAGCACGACACAAAGCCGCACCCCGAATATCCTATCAATCAAAAGAAAATGGATAGTTAAAAAAGCTTAATTACGTGCAGTATCTTTAACAGCAAATACTTCAGCTGTCATTTCTGTTCATTTATGAAATAGAGAATACGTTAAGGACATCCCCAAAAAACCATCATTCATAAAATTCACTCCAGATTTTTAAGGCATAATGAGAAAATAACGAAATATCAGCATCGTCGTGATGAGCATGAACGAAAAAGCCTGCCTAACCGCCACATAAACATGACTTAGTCAGGACAGACTGTTTCTCCTGCCAATAATATTAACATTTTACTTTGTGGACATCCTCTTTTCCATTCAATATCTGTTTCTTCTGCGGTAATGAGTGTGAAGCAGCTTATGTGATATCTCGCTCAACGGCTCGTGCAGAAACTCTTTATAAAGTTGTATAATTTCAGGATTTTCGTGAGATTTTCGAATAGGTTTGTTTTTGTCTTCACGATAAATGGCGGCAGCACGTTTTTTCCGTATCTCTTCGTTTGTAGGTATCGGCTGACCTCCGCCCCCCAGACAACCGCCGGGACATGCCATTATTTCAATAAAATGATAGTTTACTTTTCCGGCTTTTACCGCATCCATTACTTTCTTTGCATTCGAAAGTCCATGAGCAACACAACATTTGAGCTCTACTCCTTCAAGGAAATTCCATTCTGGCAATGTTCCTTCTATTTTTATAACAGCCTCTCTTACACCTTCCATTCCTCTTACAGGAGTAATATCAAGATTACGAAACGGAACTTCACGTCCTGTAACAATCTCATAGGCAGTACGTAATGCAGCTTCCATAACCCCACCTGTAGCACCAAAAATAACACCGGCACCGGACGACTCTCCCATAATACTGTCATAATCATCATCGGGCAAAGAAGAAAAGTCGATTCCGGCCTGACGTATCATCAGGGCAAGTTCTCGGGTAGTAAGTACAAAGTCCACATCTTTATATCCGCTTGAGCGCATCTCCGGTCTGTCGGCTTCATACTTTTTAGCTGTACATGGCATTATCGAAACACATACCATTTTCGAAGGATCTACATCTATTTTTTTTGCATAAAATGTTTTTGCAAGCGCACCAAACATCTGCTGCGGAGATTTTGCAGTAGAAACATTTCCCAGATATTCGGGGAAAGCATGCTCTATGAATTTCACCCATCCGGGTGAACACGATGTGGTAAGAGGAAGCTTCACATTCGGATTCTTATCCTTTAATGCACCTTTTAACCGGGACAGTAGCTCGTGGCCCTCTTCAATGATAGTAAGGTCAGCCGAAAAGTCTGTATCCAGTACCGAATCGAAACCAAGACGTCTTAATGCCGCCGCCAGTTTTCCGGTTACAATCTCACCCGGTTCCATTCCGAAGTCCTCACCCAGAGCAACCCTTACAGCAGGAGCTGTCTGCACTACAACATGTATCTCCGGATCATTCAGAACATCCCATACACGATCGATGTATGTTTTCTCGGTTAATGCTCCCGTCGGACATCTATTGACACACTGTCCGCAATTTGTGCAAACCACCTCAAACATCGGCTTTTCAAAGAAAGTTGATATTTTCATATCCTTTCCCTTATAAGCCACTGTAAGAGCACCTATTTTCTGAAGTTCGGCACAGGTACGAACACACCGCTGACAACGTATACATTTTGAGTCATCTTTTATTATCGAAGGAGAATAGTGATCGATAGTATAGTTTTTATAAGGCAGCAAATCAATAAATCCCTCTTCATCGATTATATATTCCGAAGCCAGCTCCTGAAGCTCACACTTGCCGTTTTTGTAACAACGGGTACAATCGGCCCGGTGTTCCGAAACCAGGAGTTCTATTACATGTTTTCGTGCTGTACGTACCTGCAGGCTATTGGTCTGTATATCCATTCCTTCGGATACAGGCATTGCACATGACGGAAGCAACCTGTCGGAGCCGGTTTGCTCAACAACACATACACGGCAGTTGCCTGCAACACACAGGTCCTGATGGTAGCATAAAGTCGGTATTTTTACGTTTACTTTCTTAGCCGCCTCAAGTATTGTTGTTCCTTTTTCAACACTGACAGGAACATTATCTATTGTGAGGTTTATCATTTCAGACATTTTAATAGTTTTTTAGGGTTAGTAAATCATCTCTTCACGGAAATTCTCGACAATGGATTCAAACGAATTGGCAACTGACTGACCGAGACCACACTTAGCTGTAAGCCGCATTGTTTCTGCAAGCTTAAGCAGTTTGTCGAGATAAGAGGATGGCTTCTCTCCTTTTTTCACAGCTTCAATACCGAGAAGCAGCTGCTGTGTTCCCACACGACATGGCGTACACTGTCCGCACGATTCCTCCACAAAGAAATCCAGATAATTATGTAGTACATTGTACATCGACCTTGATGAGTTAAATATCATCATCGAGCCACCCGTAGGAAGCGAATTACCTGAAAGTTTTCCTTTATATCCTATTGTAATCTTATCAAATTTTTTACGCGGCACACAAAAACCGGCTGCACCTCCTACCTGAACAGCTTTTGAATCACCGTCGCCGAAATCATCCACAAATTTATGAAGCGACATTCCGAATTCAAGTTCGTAAATTCCTGGAATTGGAGTATCACCTGAAACGGAAAAGACTTTAGAACCGGGTGAGTTCTGGACTCCGAGGTCGCGAAACTTATCAGGACCGTATTTAAAAATTGAATAAGTATGTGCAAGAGTTTCAACATTGTTTATAACTGTTGGTTTGCCTTTGTATCCGTATGTAGTGGGGAACGGCGGTTTGTTGCGCGGTTCGCCACGCTTGCCTTCCATACTTTCGAAAAGGGCACTCTCTTCGCCGCAAATGTAGGCACCGCTGCCTTTAAATATTTCCACCCTGAAACTGCATCCCATTTCATCAAGTATTTTATGGAATTTTTCTATTTCGACAGTAAGTTGAGGAATAAGAAACTTATATTCTCCCCGCAGATAGATAAACCCTTGTTTTGCACCTATAAACTTTCCGCAAACAGCCATTCCTGTCAGCACTTTATAGGGTACTCTGGTTAAAATCTCACGGTCTTTAAATGTTCCCGGTTCACCTTCATCTGCATTACAAATCACAAATTTCTCATCACTCTCGGCTTCCGCTGTCAGTTTCCATTTCAACCCTGTCGGGAATCCTGCACCACCCCGGCCTGTCAGCCCCGATGCAATAAGATCATTAATAACCTTTTCGATAGGACGACTATATGTTTTTTGCAAAATATCGGCAACGTCATTTTCATCTTTAAATATCAGATCAAGACGTTTAAGTTTTTTTTGTTGCATGACTTTTTTTTTTGTTCTGTAATTGTCTCTAAGAAAATTCTCACTTTAAAATCGTTGATTCACCTTGTTTCTTTTTTCACCACACCACCTATTGTTATCCCTGTCATAGATTAAGAAAGCGGAAAGCCCGACATATGTAAATATTACTGTGTTTTACCAATGAACATAAGGTAAGTCTGGGTTTACTAAATCTTAACGAAAGCTGAAACCTGAATCATAATATTCATTTTCTTAGTTATATCAGTTAGACACATTCTCCTTTTTCCGTATATCATTTACGATCTTCCTTATTTTCGTGGGAGTAAGATCAGTATACGGAACATCGTTTAGCAGAATAGCCGGACCTTTATGGCATTGCCCCAGACAGTTGGTTTCACGTAAAGTAAAAAGACCGTCATGAGTAGTTTCCCCTAACTTTATTCGTAAAACATTTTCAAGTTCACGTATTATCTCATTCTTCCCCTTCATCATACATGATATGGTTTTACAAACCCTGATGACGTATTTACCTTTAGGTCTGGTATCGAGAAAAGAATAAAACGTGGTTGTTCCGTAAACATGAGCTGCTGAAATATCAAGTTCTCTGGCAACCTCAACCATTGCCTCTTCGGATATGTAGCCCTCTGTTTCTACTATCCCCTGAAGGATGGGTAAAAGATTCTCCTCTGCCCTCCCATATTTCAGGGATAGTTCCTTTACCTTTTGTTTTACATCTTCCATAACATTTATATTTTTGTGTGTTAATGAGGTTCCTGTGTGTAATAAAGATGTTTTTCTTTAAAACTATCTGTTTGTATTTAAAAACGGGCTGACAAATGTCATATTAATGATTATTTTCTTTATTTAAAACAATTCTCAATAACCTAACCCCTAAAGGTTTAAAAAATACACAAAGTGAAAGTGAGCAGATTACAAAGAATGATAGAGGAGGGTGAGCATCTGCACCAGGATTTCAAATTTGCAATTACCGATTCGAAAAAAATTGCACGTTCTCTTGCTGCTTTTGCCAACACCGACGGCGGACGACTGTTGATAGGAGTTAAAGACAACGGGAACATTGCAGGAGTTTCGTCAGATGAAGAGTATTACATGATAGAAGCTGCTGCTTCGATGTATTGCAGTCCTCCGGTTGAATTCACTACCGTTCAGTGGAAGGAGGCAGGGAAAACAGTACTGGAAATAATTGTGGAAAAAAGTAATCAGCGACCTCACAAAGCTCCAGACAAAGAAGGAAAGTACAAAGCATACATCCGGGTAAATGATAATAACATTGTTGCAAACACTGTTTTACAAAAAGTCTGGAAAAAGAAAAAGATTCCGCACGGCACATTGATAACTCTGAACAAAGCGGAAAAAACATTACTGAACTACCTTGAGGAGAATCCACGAATTACTTTCTCCCGTTTTTGCCGTATTGCACACATACCGCCTTACAAGGCAGAAAGGATACTTGTGAATTTTGTTTCGATGGAGATAATCAGCATGGAGATAACTGAGAAAGGCACATACTACCTTGCCAATCCTGAATATTCAGGAGAAAAATAATGACATACTGTAAAAAACTGACACTACTATAGACGATGTCAGGAATGATACAGGCAACAGAGAAACTTCAGCCATTAAGCCTCATTGCAAAGATTGTCATTTTGTCATCCGAACGTTTCAGAGCTATATCCCCATTCATCTTCAGAAGTATTTGCCTGCTCAGGCTAAGACCAATACCCGAACCTTCTTCTTTGGTTGTAAAAAAAGGAATAAAGATTTGTTCACGTATTTCATCAGGTACAGGCTCCCCGTTGTTCGATATCTCAATTTCCATAGTTTCACCCTCATACAATACTTTCACACTTATAATTTTTCTCTTTTGTTCCGACTCCAGAACAGATTCATAAGCATTTTTTAAAATATTAATCAGTACCTGCGAAAGGAGTTTCTCATCGGTTTCAAAAATAACCTCATCAGGCGATGACATTAAAAAAATTATTTTTTCTGATCCCGGATATGCTTTAACCGCTGCAATAGTATTTTCAACAAGGACAGAAATATTAACCTCTTCATTCCGCGGCTCGGGCATTCTTGTGAACTTACGATAATTTTTTACAAAATTCATCAACGCCCTTCCTCTCTCCTCTATCACATTAAGCCCTTTGATCGTATTGGCTATTTTCTTTTCATTAACCTCGGCAGGTGTTATAATTTTTCCGTTATTGATGTAATAACCCGCAATAACTTCCGGCAGTGTTGTTACCGGAGTTATATTGTTCATTATTTCATGCGTGAGTGTATTTGCAAGTTTCGACCAAGCATCAACCTCTCTTATATCAAGTTCTTTGGTAATATCGCTGACAGCTACCAGGCTTACCTCTCCTTTTACTGTTGAAAAATGTGATACCTGAAACATCAGTTTAAGCCCCTGCCGGTTTTTAAATACGGCAGAGCCATCTGATTTTTGTTCCATCATATTTTTCAGAAACCGAGGTATCGCAGCATTGACTTTTCCAAGCGAATTAACATGATGCGATTCGTTTAATCCGGTAAGAGAAACAGCTGCCGGATTTATGTCGATAATTCTGCCTTTTTCGTTCACTGAAAACAAGCCGGTTCCCGATTTGTTAATCACACTTTTAAAGTACTGTTCACGACTTACAATATCGATACGTGTCTGTTTAAAAAGGGAATTTAACCGTTCCAGTCCCCTGAAAACATCATCAATGGCTTTATTACCGGTATCAGCAGGGATTTTAAAGCTGGTATCATCATTCTCAAGGGCCATGAGATAAAATGATATTTTCCGGTTAATCTGATTAAAATACCTAATCAGATTAACCGAACTCCACAAAACAAGAATAAACACAGTCAATGATAACAGGTACTGCTGCTTTTCAACAAACAGATATGTACCAGCCGCAGTAAAAGCAACAACAAGAAACATTCTTAGAGTTACGGTAATATAAAAATGTTTATAATGCATTATGTTTATCTAAATTCCGTATTTCTTTATTTTATTGTAAAGCGTCTGGCGTGTTATACCCAGCCTTCGTGCCACATTGCTCATGTTACTGTTCTCCTCTCCAATGGCAGAAAGTATCATCTCTTTTTCCATATCCTCCAGTGTCAGGCCTGATTCCAACAAATATTTTCCGGTTTGCTTTTTACCTTTTATACTGAACGAATCCACCGTCAGGCTGCCTGAGTCTGAGAGAATGACAGCCTTTTCGATGGTATGCTGTAACTCTCTGACATTTCCGGGCCAGTTATGCTTCATTAATTTTTCTTTCACTTTTTCCGACAATCTTAATTCTTTCTTGTTGTACTTTTTTGAATATTTTTCAAGAAAGAATTTTGCAAGTAAAATTATATCATCCCCTCTCTGACGCAACGGTGGTAATTCGATATGAATAGTGTTTATCCGGTAAAGCAAATCTTCACGAAACCGGCCTGCCTGAACAAGTTCATCGATATTACTATTTGTTGCCGATATTAACCTTATATCAACCTCAACAGGTTTATTGTCACCAACCTTTGTTATGGTTCTTGTTTGCAGTGCCGATAAAATTTTCTTCTGAAGCGAAAGCGGAATATTAGCAATCTCATCAAGGAACAGCGTTCCGCCGTTTGCCGTTTCAAATTTACCTGTACGATCTTCATAGGCATCGGTAAAAGCACCTTTTTTATGTCCGAACAATTCACTTTCGAAAAGAGTTTCACTCACTGCTCCCAAATCAACACTCAAAAAAACCTCATTACAGCGGCCCGACTGGCGGTGAATTTCACGGGCAATAAGTTCCTTTCCTGTACCGTTTTCACCTGTAATTAAAACATTGGCACCTGTCGGGGCTACTTTTTGCACCAATTTCAAAACTCTCCGCATTGGTTCAGAATTGCCTAACAGTTCGTATTCTGTATTGCTGAACTGTTTTTTCAGATTTTTACTTTCAGTCCTTAATGAACTGTTTTCAATTCGGCTTTTACGAAGCTCAACAGCCGAATGAACGGTTGACATAAGTTTATTGTTGTCCCAGGGTTTTAATATAAAATTAAAAGCTCCCTCTTTCACTGCCCGAACAGCCAGTTCGACATCTCCATATGCAGTAATCATAATCACCACTAGCGCAGGATAGTGTTTCAATATCTCGTTAAGCCAGAATATTCCTTCATTCCCGTTATTTATTCCCGATCTGAAATTCATGTCCAACAGAACAATATCGATATTGTTATTTCTTATCTCTGAAATTATCCTGCCAGGTTTTGTAAGTGTAAATACATTATCAAATTCTGTCTGCAACAGCATCTCAAGTGCCGTTAAAACACTTTTTTTGTCATCAACTATTAGGATACGAGGAGTCATTTGTTATTAAATTTTCTTTCGGCCTGACCTTTTCAACTAGTTTTATGTTAGAATAGAAACACGCCTTTAATCTATAAAAGAATATTCTCAACTGTATTTTCGCAACATAAAAACCCGGATTTGTTTCCTGTGGTTTCAAAACGACAAAGTATGTTTATAATGAAAACAAGTCTCATTATCCCATAAAGTTAAACATATGTAAAAGATTCACACAACAGGTGTAAAACAATTTTACACTTTCTTTTCAATCCAACTAAACCCTGCCAGCACAACCATCTGTATGCCTGAAGATAACATCACATGGCACAAGTATTGAAATAATAAATAGCAAAACATTAAACTTTCAATCCTGATGGATATACCCATAGAAAAAAAGAGAGGACTCAAAAGAAAACACATATATGCCGGTACGGGCATACTGATTCTTTTTTTGCTGATTTACAAAGCATTTTTCGGAACCAACATCTCCTCATACAAGGTAAAAGCCGATTACCTCACAGTCGACAGTGTAAGGTATGGCATATTTTACAACTACATAACAGTAACCGGAAATGTTGAACCCATAACTACCATCTTTCTTGATGCACGTGAAGGAGGAAGAGTAGAAGAGAAAGTTATCGAAGAGGGCGAAATGGTAAAAAAAGGAGATGTCATTATCCGCTTAAGTAATCCTGATCTTAACCTGAGCATCCTTAACAGTGAAGCCCAGCTGGCCGAAAAAAGCAATTTTCTCCGAAACACAATGGTTGTTATGGAACAGGAAAGGCTTCAGATAAAACGTGAACTGCTAAACCTTGAATACGACATAAAACGCAAAAAAAGACTCTATGAGCAGGATTCCATTCTTTACAAAAAAGAACTCATTTCACGGGAAGAATACTTGCGTTCGAAAGAAGATTACGAATTTGCTGTCAGGAGCAACGAGCTCTATATCGAAAGACAGAAACAGGATTCTGTTTACCGTTCAATCCAGATAAAACAGATGAACCTGAGCCTGCAAAACATGGAACTTAACCTTAAACTTGTTAGGCAGAGAAAAGAGAACCTGAACATAAAAGCACCTGTTGATGGCCAGCTAACCATACTTGAAGCTGAGCCCGGACAGAATGTTCCCAAAGGCGGAAGAATAGGGAAAATAGATGTGCTGACTTCATTTAAAGTAGTGGCAAAAATAGATGAACACTATATCGACAAAGTGAGAACGGGACTAACTGCTATTCTTGACAGAAACGGTAAAGAGTACAAGCTTAATGTAAGAAAAGTATTGCCCGACGTTCGGAACGGACGCTTCGCCATCGAGATGGTTTTCAGCGGAACCCGTCCTGATAATATGCGGACCGGACAAACATACTATATACGTTTGCAGCTTGGCAATCCCGAAAAAGCATTACTTCTTCCACGCGGCAGCTTTTTCCGTGAAACAGGGGGACAATGGATATACGTGTTGTCAAAAGACGGAAAATATGCTGAAAAAAGGAATATAAAAATAGGCAAACAAAATCCGAAATTCTACGAAGTACTGGATGGATTAAATCCCGGTGATAAAGTGGTTATATCTGATTACAGCACCTTTGGCAACAACGACCGCCTGATATTAATTAAATAACACTTAATGCAATAACATTAAAAAACCGACAATATGTTTTTTCTTAATTTAAAAACCTTTTTCAAACATCTTACCAAAAATAAGCTATACCTCGTAATAACCGTATTGGGGTTTACCATCTCATTAACCTTTGTAATCATGCTCAGCGTTTACATTAAAAACGAATTGTCGGTAAACAGTTTGCAGATTAACAAAGACCGTATTTTCAGGGTACGCAACGAAAAATTTGCCAATTTATCGCCCCCCATTGGAGGATGGCTTCAAAGCGAGATACCCGAAATTGAATGTTATACACGAACATTTAACAGTAAAGGGTTTACAACCACAACTGATGATACCAAAATTTCGTTCGATTACCTGCTGGCCGATTCTGCTTTCTTTAAAATGTTTTCGTTTAACCTGATTGAAGGAACACCCGAAACTGCTTTGCAATCACGCAATTCAATAGTACTTACCAGATCGTTTGCAAAAAAACTATTTGGGAACAAATCACCGGTAGGCAAACAATTGCGCATCGACGACAGGGTATCCTGCAGGATAACAGGCGTGGTGGATGACATTTCCAAATCTTCTAATTTCAAAAAATGTGATGCAATTATCAATTTCCGCAGCCTGGTCGATCTTTGGCAATCACCCGGCTTGTTGGATAACTTCGGAAATTGTTCTTTTGATCTTTACATTATGGCCAGACCCAATACTGATCTGCCGGCAACAGCACCCAAAATACTAAAACTGTTTAAAGAGCATTTCTGGCTTTACCAGGAGAATATGGTGAAAAAAGTGATTTTGGAACCTTTTTCAGAAACCTATTTCAGCCATATTGAAGGGAACGAAATAAATCAAAACAGTAAAACACTGGTACTGATACTACTGGCCATTGTTGTTCTGATACTTATTTTATCCATCATCAACTATATGAACCTGACCATGGCACAAACCGGAACGCGGGTTAAAGAGATGGCCATAAAAAAACTCATGGGCAGTTCACGCAACAAGCTGATAGTACAACATGTTTTCGAATCGGTAATTCTTTGTACATCCGCCTTCCTGCTGGCAATTGTACTTAGTTTTATGGCCGAACCTGTTTTTAACGATTTGCTAAACACCCGGCTTAACCTGTCACAGGAGTTTACGGGGAGTGTGCTATTTATTCTGATTCTGTCGGTAATTTCTATCGGCATTTTGTCGGGTATTGTTCCGGCAACAATAATAACCCGTTTAAAAGCCGTAGATGTGCTGAAGGGTGGTTTCCGCCGCAAAACCAAAACCGTTTACTCAAAAATGTTAATCGGGTTTCAGTATGCCGTGGTAATTGCTCTTTTAATTTCAACCTTTGTTATTTCACGGCAGACTCACTTTATGCAAAATCACAATCCCGGGTTTAACAGCAATGGAATTTTACGACTTCCCTGTGCCTTAGAGCCTCATAAATATCCCGGTCTGAGAAATAAGTTAATGGAAATTCCTGGAGTAAAATCCGTTTCATTCGTCAGAGGAGATCCCATTGACGGCGGCAACAACAACACCTTTAAATATCATGATAAAATGCTGAGTTTTCAGGTTTTTGAGGTTGATAGTGCATTTTTCGATATGATGAAATTAAAAGTTACACGTACTGATGCTGCCAAATCGCATTATGGAATTTTTCTTAATCGTACAGCCGTAAAAGCACTGGAACTTGACTCGTTGCCCGTATCCGTGAAGATGTACGACAGAGACATTCCGGTACTTGGCGTGGTAAATGATTTTAATTTCCGTTCATTGCACAAAAAAATAGGACCTGTAATGATTAGTTTCCGCGACACTTCCAATTATGCATGGAGTATTCTGGTTCAGATTGAAGGAAACAACATCATTCCCACAGCCGATAAAGTAAAAAGTACTTACAGCAAATTCATCGACGGAATTCCTTTTGATGCCCGTTTTTTTGATGAGTCGATTCAGGAGTGGTATGAAAAAGAGAAAAAAACATCAAAGATTGTGAGCTACTTTGCCCTGCTGACGGTAATCATTTCGGTGATGGGTATTTATGCCATGTCGATATTCTACAACCAGCAACGCACCAAAGAAATAGGCATAAGAAAAGTAAACGGTGCCACAGTCCGGGAAATTGTAGCATTGCTCAACAAGGATTTTGTAAAATGGGTGGTAATAGCCTTTTTCGTGGCTGCACCGGTCGCCTGGTACGCCATGCATCGCTGGCTCGAAAACTTTGCTTATAAAATAGAACTCAGCTGGTGGATTTTTGTTCTGGC
This sequence comes from Chlorobiota bacterium, assembly GCA_013153405.1. Lineage (GTDB taxonomy): Bacteria > Bacteroidota > Bacteroidia > Bacteroidales > Marinilabiliaceae > JAADEM01. The sequence continues at coordinate 1,445 of JAADEM010000013.1, read as the reverse complement.
AGGATTAACCGCACTTTTTATTGCCCTGCTGACCGTAAGCTGGCATACTTTCAGGGCAGCCCGCCGCAATCCTGTAGAAGCATTGAGATATGAGTAAACAAGATAAATATAAAAATGCACAAAAATGATAACTCAAATTAAACAAAGCATCCGAAGCCTGAGAAGAAGTCCCTTCCTTGTTTTTGTAAGCATGCCGGGTCTGATTATCGGTCTGGCAGCTTCTTTGTTCCTGATATTTTACATTCAGTTCCAGAGCAGTTTTGACGAACATTTCCCAAACAAACAACGCGTGGTAAGATTATACAACAGAGATTTGGGAGAGGGAAATGCCACCGTTTATCCAATATGTTTAAGGGAGGCTTATACCGAAATTCCTAAACAAATTCCCGAAATTGAAGCGGCAACACAGATTTACCCCTTTGGAAGAAACAACGTATATTTTAACGGAAAACAGTTTAATAATCAACTGGTACTGAATGTGGATCCCGAATTTTTTAACGTATTCGGACTGAACCTGACCGAAGGCAATAGAAACGAAGCATTAAAACAAAAAAACAGCGTAGTATTATCAGCCTCACTGGCAAAAAAACTATGTAGCAGCAACGATTGCACAGGTAAAGTAATTAAAATCGGAGATGATGAATTCACCATAACCGGAATAATAAAAGACCTGCCCGTAAACACCCATTTCCATTTTGATCTGCTCGCCTCTATGTCGACTTTAAATCAGGATTATTTCGGTGGTCTGGAATTCTACACCTACTATTTACTTAAGAAAAATTCCGACTTCACCACAGTAAACAAAAAAATATCCAAGGCTTACAATAAAATACTTAAAAATCATTTCACAGGATTTATGGAACATCCTGGATCTGGAATAGAACCGCTTACCAGGTTACACATGCACACCATTGCCGCTTTCGATCTTTCGGAAAAAGCCGATGTAAAAGGAATGTATATAATGAGTGCGCTGGCTCTTTTTATTTTGCTTATCGCCATTATCAATCACATCAACCTGTTCGTTCTGTACGGCGAAAAACGCTCGTCCGAAATTGGCATCCGAAAATCGCTTGGTGCCGGAACTTCTGAACTATCCGTACAATTTTATTTCGAAACCACACTGTTTGTTTTGTTAGCATTTATACTTGCATATCTGACAGTAGCTGCATTTTCTCCTGAAATTGCAAACAGAGTCCATATAGGACTTTCACAATTTCGTTTTATCAATCCGGTTACCATCGGTGGCAGCATTCTGTTACTTATACTCATCATTGCTCTATCAGGAAGTTACCCGGCATTTTATCTTTCCCGGTTAAATGTAATCTCGGCTATCAAAGGAAATTCGGGTTCGGTACATCGAAAAAAGCTACTTGCCGTTATCGCGGTTCTGATACAGTTTACCATCAGCATCTTCCTGATTTCCGTACTGATTATTATCCATTCAC
>JAADEM010000159.1 GCA_013153405.1 Chlorobiota bacterium | reverse complement strand
TACCATGAAAGGTACAGGTACGATTGCCAAAATATCAGAACTTAAATATAACGGACATTTCGAACTTCAAGATAGTGAACTGACAATTGCCGCAACAAACAGTATTAAGTCACTTACAATTGCTAACGAAAATACCAAAACCATATTAAGTGTGCCAAAAGATCTGTCATATGTATTAAACGGAGAGGTAGAAGACGGCAGTATATTTCATTATAAAAAAGATTCGTTATCAATATTGAACGACTTTGATTCTGTTTCGTTTTCCGGAGAATTCGGCACAGAGCCATATGCCAATATCATAGTTTTCAATAAATCAGCAGACATAATTTTCAAACAGGATTAGGATGAGTATTATAAACAACAGATTATTTTCATTGCGCGGACAAATGGCCATGATGGGCATTGATGCAGTTATTATCCCACATTCCGACCCGCACATGAGTGAATATATAGCTGACCATTTTAAATTCAGAGAATGGATATCAGGTTTCTCCGGCTCGGCCGGAACTGTTGTGGTTACACAGGAAAAAGCCGGACTATGGACCGATTCCCGTTATTTTATTCAGGCAAAAAATGAATTGAATGGAAGCGAAATTGAACTATTCAAAATGGGCATGCCTGATGTTCCCTCGTATCAGGATTGGCTTATATCGGTTTTGCCTGCAGGTTCGGTAGTGGGAATCGACGGAAAAACATTCTCGGCCGATGAAGCTGGTAAACTGTCAAAATTATTGCGGAAAAATGATATACGAATTGATACTAAAGCCGCATTACAGGATATAGTATGGGAAGGCAGACCTGCAATACCTGAATCTGACATTTTTGAACTCGACATTAAGTATGCCGGCAAATCAAGAAAAGACAAAATAGAGAAGGTTCGTTCGGAAATGAAAAACAAAGATGCAACCCATTACATCGTTTGTGCTCTTGATGAAATTGCATGGTTTCTCAATCTGAGAGGAAATGATGTTGAGTATAATCCGGTATTCTATTCTTACCTGATAATTTCACAAAATAACATAAACTTGTTTATCGATCCTCATAAGATTACGGCATCTACAGGTAAAAATCTGGCCGCAGACAATGTTAAAGTATTTTTATATGACGATTTCTATGATTTCCTGAATAACCTGCCTTCTTTATCCAGAGTACTTATTGATCCGGTTAAGGTTAATTATACGGTTGTTTCCACTTTACCGTCCGGTGCTGATTTAATTCGCGACAACAGCATTATTACCCGGCTTAAGGGTATTAAAAACAATGTTGAAATAGAAGGAATGAAAAAATGCCATATCAGAGATGGTGTTGCAATGGTTAAATTTCTATACTGGCTCGACTCTAATATAGGCAAAACAGAAATAACGGAAATAAGTGCTGCCGATAAGCTTAAATCGTTCAGAGAGGAACAGGAAAACTATATTGGTGAATCGTTCGGTACCATTAGTGCTTATGGTCCCAATGCTGCCCTGCCTCACTATTCGGCAAGCGAAAAAAGTAACGCCACTATGAAACCTGAAGGTTTCTATCTGGTGGATTCCGGCGGTCAATATCTTGACGGAACAACAGACATAACAAGAACTGTAGCACTCGGTCCATTAACCAGTGAACAGAAAAAAGATTTTACCCTTGTTCTGAAAGGACATATCAACCTTTCTCAGGCCGTTTTTCCGCAAGGAACAAGAGGTGTTCACCTCGACATACTGGCAAGATCAGCAATGTGGAAATACGGAATAAATTACGGGCACGGTACCGGACATGGTGTTGGTCATTTTCTTAATGTTCATGAAGGTCCTCAAAGCATCCGTCCGCAGGATAACGGAACAGAGATAGAAGAAGGAATGATCACATCAAATGAACCGGGAATTTATAAAGAATCCCGATATGGCATCAGAACCGAAAACCTGATTCTCACCACTAAAGCAAAAAAAACAGAATTCGGCACGTTTTATGCATTTGAAACAATCACACTGTGCCCTGTTGATACAAGAGCTCTGGATATTAAGTTACTTACCGATGAGGAAAAAAAATGGATTAACAACTACCATTCTGTTGTATACAATACTCTTAAGGAACATCTTGACGAACAGGAACAAAACTGGCTTTATGAACGTACAAAGCCGGTGTGAATAGTGAATCTGTTTAACTAAAAAACATTTTAATATGAAAAGGCGTATCGGATATATTTTGTTTGTGTTGATATTAATTAACGGATTTTCTGTTTTTTCGCAGGGATACAACATAAAAACAACTATTGAAGGAATAAAAGATACTTCGATAATTCTAGGTTATTATTTTAATAAGCAAATATTTGTAAAGGATACAGTAGAAACAAATGCCGACAGCAAAGCTGTTTTTAAAGGTGATGAACCTCTTAACGGAGGTATATACATTATTTATCTTCCCGATAAATCTTTTTTTGACGTTCTTATCAGCGACGACCAGGATTTCTCCATTGAAACAAAAGACGGGGATCTGGTAAATTCACAAAAAATAACGGGTGCTACAGAGTCTGAAGCATTTCTCGAATATCAGCAATTTCTGAAGAAAAAACAAAACGAGGCTAAAGAGTTGCAAAAGGAACTGCAGAAGTATAAAAAAGGTACAAAAGAATATGATAAAGTACTGAATAAACTAAAAAACATAAAAAGCGAGGTGGATAAAAAGATGGATGAAATAATTGCTGCTCATCCCGATACGTTCCTTGCTCACTTTCTTCAATCAACCAAAGAGATCGAAATTCCTGATTTCAACATATCCGATACTGTCGCAAACAAAGATTCTGTTCTCAAAATAAAACAATATCAATATTATGTCGATCACTATTTCGACAATATAAACCTGAATGATGAACGATTACTGAGAACTCCTGTTTTTACCGACAAACTTGAAAGGTATTTTACCAAGATACTGGTACAACAACCCGATACTTTAATTAATCATGCTGATGAAATCATCAACAGCACTTCGGACCCGAAAATGAAAAAATACCTGATTCAATACCTTTTTAACATGGCTACGGAAAGTAAAATTATGGGAATGGACAAGATGGTGGTTTACATGGCTGAAAAATATTACCTTTCAGGAATGGCAGACTGGGCTGACTCCACATTTCTGACCGAACTGAGGGAACGTGTGGCTAAAATGAAACCAAACCTTATCGGGAATACAGCTCCTGATCTGAAACTCGTTTCTCCCGAAGGCCAGTACTACAGACTGAGCGAGGTAAGAGCTCCCATAACAATTCTTGTTTTCTGGGAACCAAACTGCGGACACTGTAAAAAAGAGATACCTAAACTGAAAGAACTGGTATGGGACAAATACAATAAAGACGGAGTGAAAATATTTGCGGTTTACACACAGGTAGATACGAAACCCTGGAATGAGTTTATCGAAAAACACGATCTGTACGAATGGATTAATGTGTACGATCCATACAATCAGTCAGGTTTTAGATTTTTATACGACATATACAGTACCCCAACTATTTATGTTCTCGATAAAAACAAAAAAATAATTGGTAAAAGAATAGGAGTGGAACAATTACCGGGATTCATTGATTATCAACTGAAGAAAAACGATTAGTAAAACAAAATGAGGAGCATAATATTTATAACAGTTGTTCTGGCTTTAGTTAATGTAGGTTGCGACAATGTCGAGAAGGATATTCCACCACCTAAGATTTACATCAATATGCCTGATGATGGTTTTGAGATAGAGCCAGACAGTGTACTTCTTATTGAACCTAAAATAACCTACGATTACAATTCCAGATATGAATGGAAGAAAAACGGGGTACTTCTTGATTACCATGAAAAAGAATTAAAGTACGAATCTCCGGTTCTTAAAAGCGATACATTTCAGTTTGCCGTATTCACTCCGGAAGGTTCCGACTCAATAATTATTCCTGTTCATACAATAATTTTTGTAAACTTTGAAGAATTCGGACTCGACGAATATAAAACACATATCAATTACAGCTCAACAGGATATTTTAACTCCAAAGGTGTTATTATGCCTGTTATAAATGATCTGCAAGGATACTGGAGCGGTTTTGCCGTAAGTATTGAAACAAATACCACAGAACAGTCTGAAGAGAACCAGTTCAGTGTATATACTACATCAGGAGGTGCTGACAGATCTGCACACTTCAGCGTATTCAGAATGGACGATAACGGAAATGAAAACAGAATGTATTTCAGTGATGAAGAAAATCACACACTAAAGTCAATTTCGGTAAACAATTCAACTTACACAGCCCTGACTATAAAACGTGGTGATGATAATAACGCCACTGCATTTGATTATGGCGACTGGTACCTGCTTACAATAAAAGGTTACGACACCAATGGCCTGTATGCCGGCAAAGTTGAATTTTATCTTGCCGATTACCGTTTCGAGAACAGTAACAGCAGATACGTAATCTCATCATGGAATACTGTTGATTTAAGAAGCCTGGGCAGAATCAATTCAATCGAATTTGTTCTTACATCGTCCGATTCTACAGATACCGGAATTTACAATACACCTCTGTATTTCTGTCTTGATAATGTGAAAATACTGGATTAAATTTCTACCTGATTACTATTTTCTTTGCAACTGTTTTGTTGCTGAAAACAAAACGAACAAGATATATTCCTGCTGACAATCCGGATGTGTTCACATATCCTGATGTTGTTTCACGACCAAAAGTAATATTACTAACCTTGGCTCCGCCAATATTGTAAATTTCAACAAACAACAAGTCATCCCGTGTTTTAAAATACATTTTATCTCTTACCGGAACCGGATAAACACTAACATCATCACTAATATTGTCCGGCTCATTACCGGTAACATCAGTAATGGTCACATCCGATGCCAGAACATCAATCCAGTAGTTGCTTCTAACCCCGTCCGGATGAACATCAGAAAGTTTCTTCCACGACTCACCATCATACATAAAGCCATTTTCGGTTAAATCGCCGGCAGTCTTCTGCACCTGATATAAAGCAACAGTATCGGTTTCTGATACTCCGTAATTAATTTCCAGTCCGGCATAAAAAGAACCGCTAATGCTTACCGGTTGATCAAAATAAATAAGATTTTCCCTGTTTTGTGGTAATGACAACACAGCTATTTTCTTTTCCGCAAGTACTGTTTCCGGCTTGCCGTATCCTCCCGACCACAACTTTACAGTAACGGTATCGTCGGCACCAATCTGTCTTACTCCAAAAATAACATACACACCATTTACGGTTGCTGAGGTTATATTACCATAATACTCAGCATAGTCAGTTATACCTATACTGTTATGTCCCGACCAGTAACCGGTCATTCCTTCATCTTTCAGAATAACAACGGTATCGTTTTTTGTAAGATGTGACAATCTTTTAGTCTGGTTATTATAATAATCATAACCTGACAAAACAGTAGTTCCGGTATTATCAGGATCAAGCCATATTTTAACCTGTTGATTATCTGCCTGAAGATAATCCCACATTTTATTAAATCGTGCAAAATAATCATTCACCGAATTTCCGCAATATGCCTCACCTCCTGATAATGTACCCACAAGATGTGCTCCCGAATCGAATATTCCTCCACCCGAAGAGCCTCCTTCTGTGGTACCTTGTTCCCATGTTTCCACCAGCCAGTGAGCATCCTGTACAAAAGGATCTCCATTAACATCATTAGCATTAAATGTAGTTGCAATGAGATCATCGTTCTCCAACGATACTTTTTTTACATCTCCCTGAGGATGATGGATTGAAACAAATGGTGCCGGCGGTGCTTCCGAAATATTCCATCCAGCCCAAAAAGGCCTGTATGTCGCCGGCGGCATATTATCTATCTCGACAAGAGCAAAATCAAGTGTATCAACCTGAGCTTTAAGTGCCGAGCCTGATAGTGTCTGAATCTTAGTTCCTTCAACAAAAGATATACACTCAGGAGTTTCGTAATTAAAATAAAAAATTATTGACTGATCTGAGTTTGCAGAAGTGAGACAATGTGCCGCAGTAAGGAAATAGGGTGTTCCGTCGTTTCGTGTATTATTTATCAATGTACCCGAACACAACATTGAGCCATCAACTATTATTTTACACACTGCCCTTTGAATTGAATCCGGAATAAAATCACTACAATTCACATTTACGTTACAATCGCCGGAATCTCCAAACCAGCCCGCTTTAGTCTGATCGTTAATATACCCGTATACTCCGAGATAATCATGATTTATTGAACCTATAATAAGTTCCGGTTCATACGGTACATAACCATCATCCGAATACTCTATCACAATCTCGTCACCAGGAACCGGAGCTATGGCCAGCACACCTGAAGGCTTATTATTCCGGTCGGTAAATGCACCCAAAACGGTCTTTTTGTCAGGGGAATAAACAAACAGCCTTCCTCCTTCTGGAATTTTATACCGTTTAAAAATTATATTAAGGCTTTTTGCACCTTCCGACTTAATTTTTAATCTCCATAAACGTCCTCCGTCAGGAAGATTATACCACTCTCCGTCATTGTCGCATGAAAGGTTTGTTTTGTATGAGTATGCAAACTTAAAAGGAGTTACTCTTTTATCGGTATCATCCATAATACCGGCTTTAACAGCAGGTGGAACTCCATGAAGATTTACAGTATAAGTATCTGATTTAAAACCTGAAGGCATTCCTCCATAACTAATCTGTCCGTATCCTGAAACAGATATTAAAACAGACAGAACAAACAATATAAATATCTGAAAACGCATACTCTTTGTTTATGTACTGAAAAAGCAGACTGAAACCTGATTAAGGACTCAATCTGCCGGTAATTTCATTCTGATACTATATAAATACGAAATATTTAAGAAATAGTTATATGTTATTTGTATTCTTTTATCTCCACTACACCTGCCAGTGCATTATGAGCATTTTCTGCCAGAGCTTTCATCTCATCTTCACCCGGATAAACAATCACAGGAGCAAGAAAGGACACTCTTGCTTTAATATAATCAACAACAAATTCACTGTTTGCAATTCCACCTGTAAGAATTACCCCGTCAACAAGGCCTTTAAGAACAGCTGCAGCACCACCTATTGCCTTAGAAATCTGATAAGCCATTGCCTCCAATACAAGTTTTGCATGTGCATCGCCTTTAGCTATCCTTTCTTCAACTTCATGAACCTGATTTGTTCCCAGATGCGCCATCAAACCACCGTTACCGCTTATCTTCTTTCGCATTTCAGCATGAGAAAACTCACCACTGTAGCAGGCATCAACAAGAGCTCCTGTGGGCAGGGTTCCGGCACGATCTGGTGAAAAAGGCCCGTATCCGTCAAGCCCGTTATTCACATCAATCACACGTCCTTTACGATGAGCGCCAACTGTTATTCCGCCTCCCATATGAGCAACAATCACATTAATCTCCTCATATTTCTTATCCCTTGAAGCCGCAAAACTTCTGGCTACGGCTTTTTGATTCAATGCATGAAACACCGATCTTCGGGGCATTTCCGGCAATCCGGTTATTCTTGCCACATCCTCAAGTTCATCAACCACCACCGGATCGGCAATAAACGCCCTGGCATGAGGCAGGCTTTTAGCAATATCATCAGCTATCAGACCACCCAGGTTACTGGCATGTTCTCCCATTATTCCCTTTCGAAGGTCCTCCTTCATTGCCTCATTAACCTCATACACTCCCGATTCGATTGGTTTCAATAATCCTCCCCTTCCTACTACTGCATCAATTTTCTCAATATCAATTTCAGCATGTATAAGTTCATTTAGAATCACTTCTTTACGAAACTCATACTGATCAGATATTTTATCGTAACGTGCAAGCTGCTCAAGAGAGTGCTTTACTGTTTTCAGAAATATTGATTTATTTCCGTCATAAACAGCAATCTTGGTTGATGTTGAACCGGGATTTATCACCAATATTTTATAACAACATTTCATTGTTCTACATTTTAATTAGTTTATAACAGTAACCTCAGATACCGATATTTATCAGCTGCCGGTAACAGCCAAAAGTATACTGTTGAATTTAGATTCTTCAGAATCGCTCCTCGATGTCAGTACAATCGGTGCTGCAGCACCTAATATGACAGAAGCCACCTTTGCCTTAGCAAAAAACACAAGAGATTTATACAACACATTCCCCACTTCAATATCAGGCATTAACAAAAGGTCGGTATCTCCTGCCACTTCACTTTTAATGCCTTTATGCTTGGCACTCTCAAAACTAATAGCATTATCGAAAGCCAGCGGACCATCAATCAGACAGTTTTTTATCTGATCCCGTTGATTCATCTTCGACAACAACGCAGCATCGAGTGTTGCCTGCATATTTTCATTCACCATCTCAATAGCCCCGAGAACTGCAACTTTAGGTTTTGGTATTCCCATTTTGTTAAGAAACTCAACAGAATTGTTTACTATTTGAATTTTATCGCTCAGATTAGGAGCTATATTCATAGCAACATCAGTTACAGCTATCAGCTTATGGTATGTATTAACCTCAAACAGAGCAAAGTGAGAAAGCAGCCTGCCGGTTCTCAATCCCCACTCCTTGTTCAAAACGCCCCGCAACAAAACTGGTGTAGGCACTTTTCCTTTCATCAGAATATCAGCCTCATGATTATGTACCATACGTACTGCTTTTTCCACGGCCTTCTCCTGATTGCTTTCATCAATTATAGTTACCCCTGACAGATCATATCCACCATCTTCTATAAGCTGCTCTGTGTGTTTTCTTGAACCTATTAAAACAGGTTCTATTATTCCCGCCTTATAGGTATCATTTATTGCACCTAAAGACTGACTATCCTGAGAAACAGCCAAAACAAGACGTTTTTTTGTCTTTCTGTCACGTATAACCCGCTGAAGATCATCTAAAGTCCTGAACATAATTACAGATTAAGTAACGGCAATCGGAATTATTACTCCATATGCCTTTATGTTATAAATTTACGAATTTATAGTTTCTCCACAATCTTCTTTGTATCCTCTGCTATAACCAGCTCCTCATTTGTAGGAACAACAAGTACTTTCACTTTTGAGCCGGGCTTACTTATCACAACCTCTTTTCCTCTCGACTTGTTATTTATTTCCTCATCAATCTCGATACCAAGAAACTCCAGTCCTTCACAAACACCTGCACGTGTACGTTTTTCATTTTCACCTATACCTCCAGTAAAAATAAGGGTATCAACACCGCCCATTGCTGCCGCGTATGAACCAATATACTTTTTAATCCTGTAATCATACATTCTGATTCCAAGCTTGGAAAGTTCATGACCACCTTCGGCTGCCTCATATATTTCTCTTGAATCGGAAGATATTCCGGTAACTCCCAGCATTCCACTGTGCTTATTAAGCAGAACACTTGCCGAACGTGTTCCAATCATCTCTTTATCCATCAGATATGTAATTACACCTGGATCAAGATCTCCTGAACGTGTTCCCATTATTAAACCTTCAAGAGGAGTAAATCCCATGGAAGTATCCACTGATTTACCATTTTTAATAGCCGCAACAGAAGCTCCGTTACCCAGGTGACATGAAATTATTTTCTGAGTATTATAATCCACATTCAGAATTTCACATGCTCTTTTGGTAACATATCGGTGACTGGTACCGTGAAAACCATACCTTCTTATTCCGTATTTGCGATAAAGAGAATAGGGTATAGCATACATATATGCATAGTCGGGCATTGACTGGTGAAAAGCCGTATCAAACACTCCGACCTGCGGCACTTCTGGCATTAACTGTTGTATTGCGTATATTCCTTTAAGGTTTGGCGGGTTATGCAACGGTGCCAGAGATACCATCTCCTCAAGCTTGTCAATCACCTCATCGTTAATAAATACACTTGAGCTGAATGTTTCACCTCCGTGAACAACCCTGTGGCCTACGGCATCAATCTCACCCAGGTCTTTCATACACCCGTGTTTTTCGCTGAGCATCACGCCCAGAATATAATCGATACCAGTTTTGTGATCAATTATCTCCCCCTCGAATAAAACCTTCTCTCCGTTCTCTTTTTCATGTTTCAGAAAAGAACCTTTCAGACCAACCTTTTCAACTCCACCTTTTGCTATAACGCTCCAGTTAGAGTCAGTCATTGTAAACAGCTGATATTTTATTGATGAACTACCGCAGTTCAATACTAATATTTTCATTTATCCGTATTTTATAATTTTCTGTTCAAATCTGTCTTTACAAATAAAACCTTAACCAATCTTTCCCGATAAAAAGTCCTCGGCTATAATATTTCCCTCATCATCATACTTATAGAATCCAGCTTTAGTGTGTACACCAAGACGCTTCGCCCTTACAAGCCGCTTCAGTAATGGAGCCGGTTTATATTTCTGCTGACCGAATTCTTCATACAGGTTCTCCATCCAAATAACAACTTTTTCGAGTCCGATAAAATCTGCCGACCGGAATGGACCGAAACGCATTCCCAGGCCAATTTCCATTGTTTTATCAATATCAGACATGGATGCAACTCCTTCCATCAAAGTATGACAAGCTTCATTCAATAATGCCACATAAAGTCTCATACTGACTATACCTGCCGATTCCATTACCGGAATCACATCTCTGTTTATCAGTTCAACAAACTTACAAACACGCTCATAGACAGTATCTGAAGTATAGAGTCCCTTTACAACTTCAATAATCTTTGCCTCGGGTGAAGAAACAAAGAAATGTAAACTTACTGTTCTGTCTCTCTTTTTAAGTTCAGAAGCAAGTTCTGTGATAACAATCGTGGTTGCATTAGTTGCTATAATGGCATCTTCACTGACGACTTTCTCCACCTCCCTGAATATTCTTTTTCTTTCATTCAAATCACGGAAACCAGTTTCCGGATTGGCGGGTATTGCCTCAATTACAAAATCACAACCTGCTACACTTGAGCACTCCAGTGAGCCCTGAATCCTTCCCATAATAGCTCTTTTTTCGGAAGGAGTTAAACCCCAGCTTTGTATCCTTTTGTCAAGTTCTTTGCTGATGCCGTTAATAGCACTTTCAAGTTTCTCCTGATCCTTAGCAACCAGAACAACCTCCATTCCGTACCAGCTAGCAATACGGGCAATCCCCTGAGCCTCGATTCCACAACCTATGACACCAATGCGTGAAAAAAGTGTCTTTACCTGAACCTTTTTACTTAGTGCATAAGGTTCAATAGGTTCAATTATCATATCTGCCATGTTATAATTATATTTTTAAGATTTACTTAATCACTACTTTGAGGATACCTCCAAAAGTCGTCATTCCGAACGGAGTGAAGCCTGCCTGCCGTAGCACAGCGCAGACAGGGAATCTTTAGGTTCATACACATTGAAAATCTATAGATTGCCTGCCCGAATACGCTGGTCAGGCGGGCTTCGTCGTTCCTCCTCGCAATGACGTTATTTTTTACTTTTTGGACATCCTCCTTTCATGCAACACTATCCCTCAACCTGATTTGCAGTTATAGCCACCATATTAACAATGTCACTAACTGAGCACCCCCTTGAAAGGTCATTAATCGGAGCAGCCATTCCCTGTAAAATAGGTCCGATTGCCTCTGCTCCGGCAAGACGCTGAACAAGTTTATATCCGATATTTCCCGATTGCAGGTCCGGAAATACAAAAACATTTGCTTTACCTGCAATTTCACTTTCCGGGGCTTTTTTCCGGCCAATAGCCGGGATAAGTGCAGCATCCACCTGTAACTCTCCATCTATCTTCATTTCAGGGGCCATTCGTTGTGCAAGTTCTGTTGCTTTAACCACCTTATCCACAAATTCATGTTTTGCACTTCCTTTAGTTGAGAAACTCAGCATGGCTATACGTGGTTCCATTCCCAGAATAGCCTTCGTTGTTCGACCAGTTGCCACAGCTATTTCAGCAAGTTCCTGAGCTGTGGGATCTGGATGAACTGCACAATCGGCAAATACCATCATTCCGTCTTCACCAAACGACTTATCTTTCAATATCATTACAAATGCACCGGAAACTACACTAACTCCGGGAACAGTTTTAACTATCTGAAATGCAGGCCTTAGAACATCACCAGTAAAATTATCCGCTCCTGCCACTTCTCCGTCTGCATCACCTGCTTTAATCATCATTACACTTAAATACAGAGGATCCTTTATTAATTCAGCAGCCTGCTCTTTTGTAAGTCCCTTTTTCTTACGAATTTCAACAAGCATATCAATGTATTCATCCATTTTAGGATGGTTAAGCGGATCGACAATCTCAGCCTTTGAAATATTTGTCAGCCCAAGCTCATCCGCTTTTGCTTTTATTTCTTCTGGATTACCAATAAGAATAATCTTTGCAAAACCTTCCTGCAAAACAATATCAGCAGCTTTTAGTGTTCTCTCCTCAAGTCCTTCTGGCAGTACTATACGACGCTGCACAGAAGCGGCTTTTTCTTTTAGTTTCTCGATGAATTCCATTTTTATATTTTTTAGTTGTTATTTTCGGTACAAATTTACCTCTTAACGGTTGATAATTTATATAAAAATTGGCTATTGACATATGTTTAAAAACAGCCCTGTACTGTCTTTAACATTAAAAAAAAGTTTTTGTTAAGAAGCTTTAACAAAAATGAACAAAAAAAAGAGCACCTCTTTTATAAAGTACTCTTTTTTCTTTAATATAAAAATCCACAGTTACTATCTCAGTTTATAAATTGGCTGAACTCCGTTTTTTGTAGTTATTACAACAACACCGTTTTTACCTTTCTCGCCATATAGTTTTGTGGCCTTTTCGCCTTTAAGCACCCGTACGGACTGAATATTGTAATCCTCAATTTCAACTATGCCATTAACAATTTTCTCATCCAGTACAAATAACGGTTTTCCTTTTGTATCATCAAAAGATGCCAGAAGCTTAACCACCTCCCTGTCTTTATCCGACAACTCAAATCTGACCGGCACTACCATACGCGTATTAACAACTTTCCCGTCTTTTTCCCCCGGAATCCAATGGCCTGATGTGTTTTTTATCAGCCGTACAGCTTCAGCATTAAAAATATTATCAGTAGTTTGTGATATCGACAAATCTTCTACATCGCCTGCTTTTGTAACAACAAAAGAAATAAATACTTTGCCCTCTTTGCCTTTCATATAGGCATCATCCGGATATCTGCGGTATTTTTCAAAATATTTATCAATATTGTGTTTAAATCCCTCAAGACGCGGCTTTTTGTCAACTACATCGTATACATCCCAGGTAAAATGTTTTTCACTATTATTCTGAGAAAATAATCGTGTTGTAAAAACCGAGGCAAATATCAGGATGGTAAAGAGAACATTCTTCATAATTTAAAAAATTTAAGATTCTACATTAAGGCCTCTGCATAATATTAACAAATATTATACCATCTTTACATTTCCAAAATATTACCAATACAAATTCCTAACGTTAACGAAACATTAATAAGATATATCTTTTGTTGCCAACTGATGAAAAGCAAAAAAAGTTATTTTACCTTTTTCTATTTTAAACTCAAATGGAGTAGTACTATTTGCCTGTGGCCCATGGGCTCTCAGCTGTACATGATGAATACCCTCACTCAACGGGACCCTGGTATATGAAATACTGTAAGGAAGAGTTTGCCAGTTTCTGGTATCTGCATTCTCAGTAGCGGCATTTATAAACCCAACAATGGCACCTAAGGTTTCATCCTGTTTTCGAGCCAGCTCTTCCATTGCTTTTTTAGTTATAAGGCGGGCAATACCGGAGGCAATTTCTCTCATCATCCGGTCATGCAAACATTGAAATGCTATTTTATTGATATCTTCTGCAAGTTCGAAGGGATAAACCTTTCCTTCGGCAATAAGTTCTGCACTATAAAAAACTCTTTTTCGTTCCACATATTTTGGGAAAGCCACCCTCACAACCGAAAGATCGGCAATGGCCTTTTTTTCATTTTTAGACCTGTCACCTACATAAATAGGAAATGAAAGTCCCAGCTCATTATTTACAAATGTCACATAACCATTTCTGTAACCGGCATTGTAAAAGGTAATTGTCCATTGAGCCTTAACCGGGCCAAAGCCGTTCATCCAGAAAAAAACCAGTGAACCTTTTTCCGGATCATCTTCTTCAACAGTCATATTAAACTTTTGCTCGTAAAATTTCTGATCCTGCTCAAATCCCATAGCTCTGGCCATTCTTATCAGATCTTTTTTCAACTGTAAAGGTGCCCTTATTCCAAAAAGTTGTGCATACTCCGACTCATATACCTCATATGCATTCCGATAGGCAATAAAAGCATTGTTATAATCACCGGAATTTTCATAAATAAGCCCCATAAGTACATGAGCAAATGCATCTTTATCATATTTATTTTTCCCGTTTTTATAACGGGTATTCATTCTTTCTAACTGAATATTAATTCTGCGGCATTCCACGAGAGCATCTTCATATCTGTTAAGATAGATATAATTCAATGCCATGTAGTAATGAATCATAACCCCTTCAAAATCTTCAGGGCGATATGGTTTTACCATCGGATTTGAAATCAGGGACAAGGCTTCTGAACCTATTGACCATCTGTAATCCTCAATGTAATGATCTGCTTTGGTAAAATAATAATTACTTTTTTCATATTCACCATTCATAAAAGCCACCACTCCCCGGTTGAAAAAATAGAGGACACGATTTACTCCGGTTTCTCCTTTTTTATCCGAATCCAGCAATTTTTCCGCACTCAGAAAATCACCAGAAACAACATATCGTTGCAACTCCCTTGATTTTTCATAATAGGAAGCACACCCCCATAGTAACAGGAGAAGAAAAAGCACAACAATACGGAGAAAAGACATCAAAACATTAATAAGATTAAGATAATGAATAAGGTCAGGTAAAAGCGTGAATCAGGATTCCGGTTTTGAGTCTGCCAATAAAAATATTACTTTATATATTTTTTCAGTTTCTTATCGCCTATCCAGACAATCTCGCTTGTTTCGAGGTCTGTAAGCTCCAGATTAACCTGATAAAAAACCACTTGCTTTTGCCGGTAAACATCAACTATTGAGTTTATGTCTCCGTTCAGCATAAAGTCGGCCCCCAGTTCTCTGCCCCATTTTTTTGCTGTTTCTGTGGATGCAAAATCCTGCTGGGCAGCTCTCTCTCGTCTTAATTCTTCTCGTTTTTCTCCGGCCTGTACCAGACGTACTTTTCCGGAATTAATAAATGCCTTTTCAATATCTTTTATAAAAGTATCCGAATTTATGTGTTCATGTGATTTGTTGTAAACAAGGCCGACAATTACAACAGGTTTCTTACCATCATGTGATTCCATAAAGTTTGTCAACCATGCAGCATTCAGAACCTGATTCACCATATCTTCGGCAACAAGACGGGAATCAGTATCATTCCAGCGTCCGCTTAAATCGATTACATCATCTGTAGCAACACGTTGCACTCTTGTGCCACATCCTGACAGCATAAGCATTACAATAGCTATTGATAAATAGTAAGATAGTTTCATTTTTGATAATTTAGTTAATTGTTATTTGGCTTATTTATTATTGACAAATAATGTATTAAATATTTCTGGAGTTCTTCCAGTCCTTTGTTTTTAGGTATTTCTATCATTATGTCCAGTACATCTTCAAATACATTTTTCTCTCCCGCTTTAAGTTCAGCTACAGATAAAGCACTGATTTGATATAACGGAAAGTAATCATTTTCACAATAAACTATAAGAAGTCCGAACTTTTCATCTATAAACGAATTTATTAATTTATCCTTTGGTTCATAAAAGAATGAATAATCATCTTTGGTTATATACCCGAAATTTTCATTTCCTATAACATCAATATTTTTTCTGTGATCATGAATGTATCCCAGTGCTTTTGTTTTAACACCAAACTTTTTAAGCTCATTAATAAATTTTTTGACCAGCTCAATGTTATCACTATTTGTAGCATCAAAAATTATGCCTGCATTCTCTATTTCCTCCAGATTCCTGACAATGACCTTGCGATTCAGCTTAGCCAGCTTTTTATTCATCAGGTATTTACCGGCCTTTATTCTTATTTTTTCTATAAATTTGGTCATTGTTGTAACATTTTTTCGAAATCCTCTTCTGAAATAATTGGTATTCCAAGCTTTTCTGCTTTGGCCAGTTTTGCCGGCCCCATATTTTCTCCTGCCACAAGGTAATCAGTTTTCGACGATAATGAAGAGGTATTTTTACCGCCGTATCTCTCTATCAATTCTTTTATTTCGTCACGACTATGATTAGAAAAAGTTCCGCTGATTACAAATGTTTTTCCATTAAGGACCTGAGAAACTCTGTTTTCTTCTTCCTCCTTAAGCTCAAACTGTAATCCTGCCTTTTTCAGCCGTTCTATCAATTCAATATTCTTTTCGTTGGAAAAAAAGCTGATAATACTTTGTGCTATTCTTTCACCTATTTCGTCCACAGAGGTCAGCTCCTCCTGAGTAGCATCTTTCAATTTATCAATACTTTTAAACGCATAAGCAAGTTTTTTAGCCACAGTCTCTCCCACATATCTGATTCCAAGAGCATAAAGTACCCGTGGAAACGGAACTTTTTTAGACTCCTCAATGCTTCGTATGATATTACGTGCTGATTTTTCACCAAGACGTTCGAGTGGCATCAGCTGCATAGGATGCAGACTGTAAAGATCGGCAACATCCTTAACAAGGTTTACACTGTAAAGCAGATCAATTGTTTCAGCTCCCAAACCGTCAATATTCATTGCTTTCCGACTTATAAAATGCTCTATTCTGCCTTTTACCTGCGGCGGACAGGATTCGGAATTAGGACAATAATATGCAGCTTCACCTTCTGGCCTTACAAGCTCTGTTCCACATTCAGGGCAATGTGTTATAAATCTCACAGGTTCGGAATCCGGCTTGCGAGCATCTACATCTACTTTTACAATTTTAGGAATAATTTCACCTCCCTTCTCGACAAAAACCATATCTCCTATATGTAGGTCGAGTGATTTAATAAAATCGGCATTATGCAGAGAAGCCCTTTTTACAATTGTACCGGCCAGTTGCACAGGCTCCAGGTTTGCAACGGGAGTAACAGCCCCTGTTCTTCCCACCTGAAAATCAACTGATAACAATTTCGTATATCCTTGTTCTGCTTTGAATTTGTATGAGATAGCCCATCTGGGGTTCTTCGCCGTAAACCCTAGTCTCTTTTGCTGGTTTATATCATTAACTTTTAATACAATACCATCTATATCATAATTCAGCTCATATCGAGCCGTATCCCAGTAATGTATAAATTCAAATATTTCATTTAAAGAGCCGCAAACCTTATATTCTTCGGGTATTTTAAATCCCCAGCTCCTGGCCTTTTCCAGATTTTCAGCATGTTTATCTGAAGGTAAGTCTTCTCCCAGAAGATAATAAAGAAAACAATCAAGTGGTCTTTGAGCTACCTGTTTGCTGTTTTGTAATTTTAATGAACCTGCTGCTGTATTACGCGGATTCGAAAATGGTTCCTCTCCCGCTTCTATTCGCTCACGGTTCATTTGCTCAAACTTATTCCGTGGTATAAAAACCTCTCCTCTTATTTCAAATTCTGCAGGATAATCTCCTTTTATTTTTAAAGGTATACTTTTAATTGTTTTAACATTAGCAGTAACATCATCGCCCTGAGTACCGTCACCTCGTGTAACCCCACGAACAAGACGTCCGTTTTCATAAACCAAACTTATGGAAGCTCCATCATATTTAAGCTCACAAACTATCTCAAACGGTTCGTTTAACGCTTTAGCCACTCTGTTATAAAAATCGGTTATCTCCCCCTCATTATAAGTATTTCCCAGCGAAAGCATTGGATATTTATGCTTTACCTGCTTAAACTCTACATTAATATCGCTGCCAACTCTCTGTGTCGGACTATCTGGATCAAAATACTCGGGATATTTCCGCTCCAGTTCAATGAGCTTATCCATCAGCTGATCGTACTCATAATCACTTATGACGGGGGAATTCAATACATAATAGCGGTAGTTATGCTGATTAAGTCCTTCTCTTAATTGTTCAATTATACGCGCAATATCAGTATTGCTCATAGTATCGTTTATAGGTATTGTTCGTAAACAAAAATACAATTTTCATTGTAATATCAATAAACAATTACATTAAACATATAATTAGCCGAATTAACCGTCATATGAGGTGCACTAATACACTCGTAACAGATCTCTTCTTAATACCTGATACGGGGAGTATTTATACAAAAAAACAAAAGATAAAAACAACACCAGCTTTAATTTAAGATTAAACTAATCTTAACCTGTTCAACTACAAAAAACAGTATGTTCAAGCAGAATTTTAACTCCGATTAAAATCAAAATCAAACCACCAATAAGTTCAACTTTGGCACCAAATGTCCTGCCAAGTTTTATTCCAATGGTCAAACCCGCAAAAGAAAAAACAAAAGTTACAATCCCTATAACAATTGCAGGAAATGCAATATCCAGATTCAGAACAGAAAAACTTATTCCTATGGCAAAAGCATCAATACTGGTAGCAATGGCAAGTGTAGCCATTTTCTTAAAACTGTGCGGGTCAAGATAAGTTGCTTCGTCTCCTCCCGAAAACGATTCAAATATCATTTTACTGCCAATTAATGTAAGAAGCACAAAAGCTACCCAGTGATCATAATCACGTATGAGCTCCTCAAAACTCTCGCCTGCATACCAACCGATAACCGGCAACACTCCCTGAAACAATGCAAACAAAAAGCTTATCTTACCCATAGCCCTCAAATGAAATTGTTTAAGGACACTACCAGTGGTAATGGATACTGCAAAGGAGTCCATTGCCAAGGCTACAGCTATTAAAAGAAGAGTTAAAAACGTCAAATCAGGAAAATTTTATTGACTCAAAAATATAGTAATAAATCAAACAGCGAAAATATTTTTACAAATCAATATTTTTTATTTGCATAATAAAATCATTTCCGTACATTTGCAGCCGCAAAAGCAAAAAAGGAGACTCAATAGCTCAGCTGGTAGAGCACATCCCTTTTAAGGATGGGGTCCTGGGTTCGAGCCCCAGTTGAGTCACCAAAAGGAAA
>JAADEM010000066.1 GCA_013153405.1 Chlorobiota bacterium | reverse complement strand
AAAACAATTACAGAAGAGGATGTGCTAACAGTTCGTTAATTGCAGGTATTCCTAAATCAGATTTGAGTAAGGAGGAAAAAGAGGGTTTAATTTTAATGCGTGAAGAAGAAAAGTTAGCAAGAGATGTGTATGTTACGCTTGCAGAAAAATGGGGATTAAGGGTCTTTTCCAACATTTCCCGTTCGGAACAGACACACACAGATGCAATTAAAGCACTTCTTGACAGATATGGAATTGAAGATCCTGTAAAAGATGATCGTACCGGTGTTTTTACATCTCAAAAGCTTTCCGAATTATACAAAAATCTGGTTGAAAAAGGGAATAAGTCATTGATGGATGCTCTTGAAGTTGGTGCTACAATTGAAGATCTCGACATAAAAGATCTTGAAGAGCTTACAGCAAAAACAGACAATCAGGATATAATAGTAACATATAAGAATCTTACCAAAGGTTCAAGAAATCACATGAGGGCATTCAGCAATCAGATTGCTTTCAGAGGAGGTTCGTATAATCCTCAGTTTATTTCAATGAATGAATATAATACTATATTAAATACTCCACATGAAAGAGGGTATTTAGAATAATTTTTCATTTTCACTTTTTACAATAGTGGATTTTTTTCCCGTTAAAGTTTTTGTGTGGCTTTAACGGGTTTTTTATTTTCCGGGAAATCTTAATATTCGGTCAAAAATCTTAATATCTTTTATGTATGGAAACAGAATATTGGCAATTATTATTCCTGAAATATCGGCTAAAAAATCATACCAGTCGCCTGTACGTGTTGTAGTAAACTTTGCCTGAATTATCTCGATTATTCCGCCTAGAAATATTGGATATATGTTTATAATAAGGTCTTTTTTTGATATTCTGCTTTTAATAATATAGTGTTCAAACAGAAATACAACAGTAATACCAAAATACATTAAAAAATGTATTACTTTATCTTCATATTCAAATTTTAGTTCATGGGCAATATTATCAAAACGCGCAAGGCTCAAAAACAATATGATAAGAGTTAAGATTATAGTTTTGTTATAGTATTTTAGTAGTTTCATAATTTAATTATTGCCTGTTTATGGCCGGAATATACATTCACATACCGTTTTGTTTTAAGCGTTGTGATTACTGCGATTTTTACAAAACAACAAATATCTCTTTAAAAAATGATTTTTTGAAAAATCTGAAGCGTGAAATTTCATTGTATAATGAATTTGTTTCATCTAATGAAATAGAGACAATATATTTTGGCGGGGGAACGCCGTCGGTGTTGAAAAGTGAAGAAGTATCTGATATTTTAAAAGAAATAAGATTAAAACAAAAAAATAATTTAAAAGAGATAACTTTTGAGCTTAATCCGGATGACGGGAATTTATTATATCTGGAAAAGCTTCGTAAGTCAGGAATAAACAGATTAAGTATAGGAATTCAAAGTTTTGATGATAAAATCTTGAGTGTCCTTAACAGAAGGCATAATTCTGCACAGGCAAAAAGTGTGGTTGAAAATGCCAGAAAAGCCGGATTTGATAATATCAGTATTGATTTGATGTACGGATTGCCGGGAATGACTGAAGAGAAATGGAGTGATACAATTAATCAGGCAACAGAACTTAATGTAGAACATATTTCTGCTTATCATCTTACCTATGAGAAAGGTACGATATTCCATAAAAAACTTGAAAAAGGAGTTTTTCAGGAAATAGGTGAAGATAAAAGTGTCAGACAGTTTCGTTTGCTTATTGATAAGTTGAAAAATGCAGGGTTTGAACATTATGAAATTTCAAATTTTGCGGTTCCAGGCAAACAATCAATTCATAACAGTAATTATTGGAATGGAGTAAAATATGTAGGACTGGGACCGTCGGCTCACTCTTTCGACGGAGATAAACGATGGTGGAATGTAGCTGATATCAGAAGTTATATTGAAGGAAAATTTATAGAAAAAGAAGAAGTATTATCTGATACTGACAGGTATAACGAATTGGTAATGCTTAAATTAAGAACTAAAGGTGGAATTACAACAGATGAATTAGATATTGTGGGGGCATCGTATCTGGATTATTTCAAAAAGGAATCGGAAAAGTTTATTAAATCAGGCGATATTAACATTACAGGCAATGCATATCGGATATCTGAAAAAGGTATTTTTATTTCAGATTATATAATCTCAGAGTTATTTTATTATGAATAATATTATTCTACTTTTTTGTATGTTTTCCTGTTTTATTACAGGAAGTGATAATAAATGTAAGATTCTGACTCCGATAGAATTTTATGAGATGATAAATTCCGATCCTGCTCCTTTAATTCTTGATGTAAGGTTGTATGAAGATTATTCGCAATCGAGGATTCCTGATGCAATATGGGCGGGCAGCAGAGAAGAACTTTATTCGATACTGAAAGATACGGATAAAGAACAAAATATATATTTATACTGTTATGAAGGTGGCAAAAGGGGTAAAGCTGTTGTTCGAATTTTACATGAAAAAGGATATCAGAATCTTTTCTTTTTGAAAGGCGGGTTTAATAACTGGACAAAACAGGGAATGGTAACGGATAACAGTAAGTTTCCGGTTAAATAATTAAACAACAGATTGATGAAAAATACAACAGGAGAAAATGCAACAATTGTCTCGTTGATTTTAAATGTCTTTTTATTCGGAATAAAGATTTGGGCAGGTATTGTTTCAAACTCAGTTGCACTGGTTGCCGATGCATGGCATACCCTGAGTGATTCAATATCTTCGGTTGCCGTATTAATAGGGTTGAAGGTATCATCACAGCCGGCAGATAAAAAACACCCTTATGGACATGGCAGAGCCGAAATTATCAGTGCTGTGGTGGTCGGCGTTTTGCTTGCGGTAATAGGTTTTAATTTTCTTGTGGAATCTATTATGCGTTTGCGCGGACATGAGGAAGTTCATTATGGTACTATTGCTGTTGTTGTAACAATTATTTCTGTTGTTGTTAAGGAGGCAATGGCACAATACTCTGTTTATATAGGTAAAAAATCGGGTTCCAAAGCACTCATTGCAGACGGATGGCATCATCGGTCTGATGCGATATCTTCGGTTGTAATATTAGTTGGTATATTTTTGGGTAGAAAAATCTGGTGGATTGACGGCATGCTAGGACTGGCTGTTTCGTTAATGCTTTTTTATACCACTTATGTTATTCTCAGAGATGCGGTTAGTGTTCTGATTGGAGAAGACCTGGAAGATGATATTAAAGATGAGATAAAAAGATTATCTAAAGAACTGACTGTTTATAAACTGAATCCACACCATTTCCATGCTCATCAGTATGGAAAACATACTGAACTTACTTTTCACATTATGCTTCCTGGAGATATGAAACTGAAAGATGCACATGATATTGCCACAAAGTACGAAAGCCTCATTTATAAAAAGTTTGGATTAATAGCGACAATACACGTTGATCCGGAATAAATATACTGCTCTTTTGTTTTGGTTATAGGTTAATGGAATATGTAAATGCATATGTGTAAGGTAAATTACCGGTGAATTTTACAGAACTTTTTTCTGATTTTTTCGCGTTTTTTTGAATAAAAAGGTAAAAAAATACCGAAATGATAAGATATTATACATTTTTTATAAAATAGTGTAAGAGATGAGGCAGTTGAACAAGGTATCTTTGTACAAAGCAAATAATTAAAAAATTAAGAGCCATGAAAACATTAAAATTTAACACAGTAGGAATATTAATAATAATATTGAGTCTGTTCGCATTTTCATCATGCGAGGAAACAGTAATGGAAGATGTAGAGAACGTTGCCTTATCGGCAGAATCTGATTCTGATAGTTTGTCATCGAGTGAGAGCGATTCTTTGGAATCGGATGTATACAGCTCACTGGTATATATGCGTGAGGAAGAGAAACTTGCACACGATGTTTATGTTACACTGTTTGATCTTTGGGATGCTCAAGTTTTCGAAAATATTTCGAATAGTGAGACAAGACATACAGAATCGATAAAAGGACTTCTTGATTATTATGGAATTGAAGATCCTGCACAGGATGAGGTAGGTAAGTTTACTAACGAAGATTTACAGGAGCTTTACAACACACTTGTAACAAGTGGTCAGGCATCATTAATTGAGGCCCTTAAAGTAGGAGCTACTATCGAGGAGGTTGATATTATAGATCTTGATGAAGCAATGGAGGGATGTGAGGAGGATACAATACTTACAGTATATTCTCATCTGAGAACAGGCTCAACTCACCACCTGAAAGCATTTGTTAGTAATCTTGCTGCCCAGGGAGTAGAGTATGCCCCTCAGTACCTTAGTCAGGAAGAATATGATGAAATTATTAACAGTACAACAGATAATGAAGATTATGGACACGGTGATTGTCAGGATTCAACAGCCGTATTAGATTCCCTTACCGAAGAAGATGCCGCAGGTCTTATTTGGATGCGCGAAGAAGAAAAGCTTGCACATGATGTTTATGTGAACTTGTATTCTGCATGGGGAATCAGGGTATTTGATAACATCTCAAAAAGCGAGACAAAACATACAGAAAGTGTCCTTAACTTGCTTAACCTTTACGGCCTTGAGGATCCTGCATCACCGGAAATAGGAGTATTCAATAACGAAGATCTTCAAGCACTTTATGACCAGCTTATGGAACAGGGACAAGAATCAGAGATAGCTGCCCTGATAGTCGGTGCTACCATTGAGGAGGTTGATATACTTGACCTTTACGAGAGAATGAGTGATAACGAAACTATTCAGAATGTTTATACTTCACTTGAATTAGGCTCTGAAGCACACCTGAGAGCATTTGTTTATCAGTTAAAACTCAGAGGATATGAATATGCACCGCAATACCTGACTGAAGATCAATATGAGGACATTATCGATAATGATTAAACTCCACATATATATCAATTATTATTACTTCAGTAAAAAAGTAAAAGCCGGACAGAATGTCCGGCTTTTCTTATTTTATTGATTTATCAGGTCAAAAGTTTTCTCTATCAAAGAGATTAAAATTACAGGTCAGATTATTTCGGGAAATCCTGAATATTTTTGCATCTGGAAACAGAGATAATCAAAATAGTTATGATTATTTCAGATATAAAAAAACCGTAATCGGTTAAGACTACGGTTTTTATGTTGTGAAAACTTGTATTATTCACTTTTCTCTTCAGAAGTCTCCTGGTTATCTTCAGCCGGAGCAGCTTCTTCTCCTGCTTCAGCGGCAGCAGCTTCAGCAGCGGCTTCTTTGGCTTTTGCTTCAAGCTCGGCATCCAGCTCTGCTTTTTTCTTTGCAATAGCTTCTGCTCTTTCTGCATTGATTTTTGCTTCCTGCTCAAGTGTAGCTTTTTTGGCAGAACTCTTTTCTGCGTTAAGCTTATCAATCTTGGCCTGAATTTTGGCTTCTTTTTCTTTCAGCCAAATCTGGAAACGTCTTTCGGCTTCTGCTTCATCAAAAGCTCCTTTTTTAACACCTTCAAGAAGATGTTTTTTCATCAATACGCCTTTGTATGACAAAATAGCTCTACAAGTATCTGTAGGTTGAGCACCTTTGAACAGCCAATCCAAGGCTTTGTCAAAGTTCAAGTTGATTGTAGCAGGATTAGTGTTCGGATTGTAAGAACCGATCCTTTCAATAAACCTGCCATCTCGTGGCGCCCTGCTATCTGCTACCACAATGTGATAGTAAGCATACCCTTTGCGTCCGTGTCTTGCTAATCTAATTTTTACTGGCATTTTGGACTAAATTTAATTTTAATTAAACAACCTACTTTTACTCCCGCAACACTGTACGGGTAAAAAATGAGGTGCAAAGATAATTGTTTATTTTTTTATAACTAAATGATTTTGTGATTTTTTCATTTTTAATACTCAACCGATGACTAAAAGTAATCGGATAAGTACATTAATTTCCCCATGTACCTTTATCCAGGCTTCGGTACTGAATTGCTTCGGCTACATGGTGTGATTGAACATTTTCAGTTCCTTCGAGGTCGGCAATGGTACGTGAAACCTTAAGTATACGGTCGTAAGCACGTGCCGACAGGTCAAGTTTGTCCATAGCGGTTTTCAGAATACCGCGGCTTCCTTCATCTAACCTTACGTATTTATTCAGATGTTTTGATGTCATTTGTGCATTGCAGAAAATACCTTTGTTATTTCTGAATCTTTCTGTCTGAATTTGTCGTGCTTTTATTACACGTTTTCTAATTTCCTTACTGCTTTCACCCGGAGGTGCTTCCGATAGTTTGTTGAACGGTACAGGAATAACTTCAATGTGAAGATCAATTCTGTCGAGCAGAGGGCCGGATATTCTGTTCAGATATTTTTGTACAGTACCCGGACTGCAGACACATGCTTTGGTGGGATGGTTAAAATATCCGCAGGGACAGGGATTCATAGAAGCCACGAGAACAAAACTTGCCGGATAGTCTATGGTAAACCGGGCTCGTGAGATTGTAATTTTACGGTCTTCCAATGGTTGCCGCATCACTTCAAGCACAGAACGTTTAAACTCTGGTAATTCATCAAGAAAAAGGACTCCGTTGTGTGCAAGAGATATTTCTCCGGGTTGAGGGAAAGATCCACCTCCGACCAG
The DNA here is from genome assembly GCA_013153405.1 of Chlorobiota bacterium. Lineage (GTDB taxonomy): Bacteria > Bacteroidota > Bacteroidia > Bacteroidales > Marinilabiliaceae > JAADEM01. The sequence continues at coordinate 49,024 of JAADEM010000066.1, read as the reverse complement.
GGCTACATCTGAAATGGTATGGTGAGGATTTCGAAACGGTCGCCGGGTGAGCAAGGAAGTGTTGACTCCTGTTTTGCCTGCTACCGAATGTATTTTGGTTGTTTCCAGAGCTTCGTCGAGAGAAAGAGGAGGCAATATAGACGGCATACGTTTGGCCAGCATCGATTTTCCGGACCCCGGAGGGCCTATCATAAGAATGTTATGTCCGCCTGCAGCCGAGATTTCCAAACCTCTTTTAACATTTTCCTGACCTTTTACATCTGCAAAGTCAAATTCAACATCATCAATTCCTTTTAAAAATTCTTTGCGGGTATTCATTTGTGTTGCAGACAGTTCTTCCTCTTCGTTTAGGAATCTGGCTACCTGGCGTATGTTTTTCACTCCGTATACCTCCAGACCATCAACAACTGCTGCTTCCCTGGCATTTTGTTCAGGCAGTATTAGTCCTCGGAATCCATCTTCCTTAGCTCTTATGGCAATTGGTAAGGCTCCTTTTATGGGTTGCAGTCCTCCATCGAGAGATAGTTCACCCATTATTACAAATTCCGAAAGTTTTTCATCAGACATTTGATTTGAGGCAGCCAGGATTCCAATGCCCAAAGGAAGATCATATGCAGCACCCTCTTTACGTATATCGGCAGGTGCCATATTAATTATTATTTTAAACCCCGGCCATTTGAATCCGCTGATTTTTAAGGCAGACTCCAGTCGGTGCTGGCTCTCTTTTACAGCACTGTCGGGCAGTCCGACCAGATGAAATTTTATTCCTTGCGAAACATTAACTTCAATGGTTATGGGGTATGCATCAATTCCGGCTACTGCCGCACCATAAGTTTTGACAAGCATAATAGAGGGATTTACAGGTAATTTATGAAAATCCTCAGTATTATTCAACCCAAATTAGCTGACAATGTATTTTATCTGTTTTAGTTTTATTAAGGCATAGTCTTTTTAATGCCTGAGGAAACAGGCAGTTGTCCGGAAACAGAATATCTGAATTTTATTTCTTTAACCCAAACTTTGAGGATGTCCGGAAATTCGTTATTCCGAGAATTCTCCCCAAATTTTTGTGGCATAATGAGGAAATGACGGAATATCATCGTCATCGTGATGAGTGCGAGCGAAGGAGCCGCCTGATCTGGTCGGACAGGTGATCTCGACCATTCTGAGATTGCTTCACCCCATAAAACGGGGGTTCGCAATGACGTATAAGTCTTATTGACAATCAATGCTTTAAGTAATTCCGTCATTGGTATGAGCGTGAGCGAAGAAGCCTGCCTGGGAGAAATCCATTCAGACAGGCCTGCCTGACCAAATCGGACACAAATTCTATTTATAGCTTTGGTTTCCGGATGATGTTTTGCCGTAAACTTTTATCGGGCCGTTTCCTTTAATAAGTTTGTGCGTTGCTTTTGTTCCTTTGGCATAAATATCTCCGGAAGAGGAATAAATTTCAAAGTTCAGTTCATAGATATCATTAAGAAGTTCCATGTTTACACTTCCCGATGATGATTTAAAAGATGAGTCTCCGGTAAGTTTTATGCCGGAACCTCTTTGGCTTCCGCTTGTGGTAATCAGATTAATAGTTCCTGTTATATTATCAAGTTTAATACTTCCCGACGAGGACATAGCAATCATGTTTCCGTTTGCCTGTTCAACCATAATACTACCGGATGCAGTCCTGGCATTTATATTTCCGTTAATCATATTCATATGAATGCTTCCGGAGGATGAAGTAATCTTTACGTTACCTTTTACGCCTTCTATTTTTTGGTTTCCGGATGATGATACACTGTATAAACTACCGTTTAATCCCGATACGTTTATACTGCCAGATGTTGTGGTGATATGTGTATCACCGGTAACATCCTTTACCGAAATACCTCCTGAAGAGGTAGTCATTGTTATATCGGTATCAATGTTTCTTACATGAATGCTGCCGGAAGCAGAAGTGAGTTTTATGTTTGATTTACTTATATTCTCTACCGTGATGCTGCCGCTTGAATTAGTAACATTAATATTTATATTATGTGGGATGATTAACTGGATTTTCCCTTTTGTTTTGCCTCTGACTGAGCGAGGTTTTTTTATCCAGATTTTAAGGGTTCCGTCGATAGTTTCATAATTAATTAAGATATCGTAATCTTTAGGTGAAACGATCTCGCCGGTAAAAATTACATCATTTCGGTTTTCTCCTGTTATGTAAACATCACAGAATGCACCTTCAACATCAACATTGCTAATATTTTTGAAAGTTTTGTTTACAGAACTTCGTATTTCCTGAGAATAAGAAGTTCCGGTGTTTACAGTAAGTAAAGCGACCAGAATATAAAACATGTTTTTTTTCATAGCTTGGGGTTTATTTGTGTTTTAAATATGACGCTTTGGAATAAGAATAAGTTACAGTAAATTTTATTTATGTGCGATCAGTGTTTTTGCCAGTTCTTTTATGTCTACTCCTGAAAAGTTGCCCGATGTCATAATTAAAAGATTTTTATTATTAAAGTTAATACTTTTGAGCTCATCCACAAGTTTTGAACTATCGGTAAATACCTGTAAAGATGAATGTCCGAAGGCTTTGGCAACCTCTTTTTCTGAAATGGGAGGAAGTTGTTTGTGTTTTATAACTTCAGGATTAAAATATACAAAAGCTTTATCTGCTGCCTCCATTGTTTCGTTGTAATTTGAAAGAAATTTTTTGTTCAGACTGCTGAATGTATGAAGTTCCATACAGGCAATAAGTTCTCTTCCGGGATATTGTGATTTTACGGCTTCAGTAGTTGCTTTTAATTTTGAAGGTGAGTGGGCAAAGTCGAGATAGATGTTACAATTATCGGAAGATTCGAGTAACTGAAGTCGTTTTGCGGCACCTTTAAACGATTGCATGGCATTAAGGAATTCATCGTTATCGATGCCAAGTTCATTACATACCAAACGTGCTCCGTTGAGGTTTTGCAGGTTGTGATTTCCGAAAATGTTCAAAGGATAATTTTCACCATCGAAGTGCACGACTGTACTACCTTTATCTACAGTATAATTCAATGCATTATAAGAAATGGTTTTTATCCTTGATTTTTGTTTATCTGCTATTTTTACCAGCTCGGGATCTCCATCGTAATAAATCAGAGTTCCATCGTCGGTAATGGTATTGGCAAATTTACCAAACTGTTCAAGGTAATTTTCCCGGGTAGGAAAAACATTTATGTGATCCCAGGCAATCCCTGATAGTAAAGCTATGTGTGGTTTATACCAAAGGAATTTAGGAGTAAGATCGATAGGAGACGAAAGATATTCATCACCTTCGAATACTGCTATTTTATTGTTTTCTTCGAGGTTTACCATTGTATCAAAACCTTCGAGCTGGGCACCAACCATGTAATCAAGCTGTAATCCGCATGATTTCAACACATGCATTATCATCGAAGTTATGGTCGTTTTACCATGGCTTCCGCCAATGACAATCCGTTTTTTATTTTTTGTCTGTTCATACAAATATTCGGGATATGAATAAACCTTTACTCCAATTTTCAGGGCTTTTTGCAGTTCCGGATTATCTTTCCGGGCATGCATACCCAATATCACCGCGTCTGTATCAGGAGTAATGTTTTCCGGGTACCAGCCCTGTTTTTCAGGAAGCAATCTGTGCATCTGCAACCTTGACTTTGACGGTTCAAATATTTCATCATCCGATCCGGTTATTTTATATCCTTTTTTATGTAAAGCGATGGCAAGATTGTGCATGGCACTTCCGCCTATGGCAATGAAATGAACTTTCATAATATGTTTCTTAACTCTATTTTCTTAAATTTGATTCTCAAAGATAAAAAAGAAAAACACTTTGTGATTCCGTATTATTTGAAATATTAAAAATATGAAACTATACAAAATTGAAACAGAAAACCTGATGACTGACGGAGGTGCAACATTTGGAGTAATTCCGAAAGTTATGTGGCAAAAACAGTATCCGGCCGATGACGATAATTACTGTAATCTCACAATGCGGAGCCTGTTGGTTGATACAGGCGACAGAAGGATTCTTATTGATACCGGTATCGGCAATAAACAAAGTGAGAAATTTTATTCTTATTACAGGCTGAACGGAGATGCAACACTTTTGGGCTCTCTGAACGAGGCCGGTTATTCTCCTGAGGAGATAACAGATGTTATTCTTACTCATCTTCATTTTGATCATGACGGTGGGCATGTCATACGTGACAGTGAAGGGAACCTTAAACTTTTATTTTCCAATGCCAGACACTGGACAACCAAAGCTCAGTGGAGTAACTATCTTAATCCGAATATTCGTGAGGGTGCTGTTTATTTCCCTGAAGATATGATGCCCGTAAAAGAGGCCGGAAAACTTAAAATAATAGAAGAAGAAGGTGAATACATTCCCGGAATAGAGTTTCGTATATTTAACGGACATACACCGGGAATGATAGTTCCGGTAATTACTTATAAAAACACAAAAGTAATATACGGTGCAGATTTGATACCGCTTATGGCCAATATTCCTCTACCCTGGGTTTCAGCTTACGATCTTTATCCTCTGATTTCGATAGAAGAGAAGAAAAAATTGCTTAACGAAGCATATGAAAACGGATATGTTCTTTTCTTTGAACATGATTTGTACAATGAATGCTGTACTCTGATAAAAACGGACAAAGGAATAAAGCCGGGTAAACCTTTTGATCTTTCCGAAATAGATAATATTATTCAGTAACACTGTTTGTTAAAACCTAATTACCCTCTCTTATGACTATATTTCAATTTCTTAACCTGGTGCTTTTAAATGTCATTGTATGGCTTTTGTTAAGTTATTTCTGGAGTTACTGGACCTATAAGCTATTTAAACCGTATTTGTGGCTTAATGATTTGAAAAAGAAAAAAACCACAAAAATTATAGCAGACCATGAAAAAAAATTCAGAGATAAAAACAGGTTTTATGCATTATGGCTGCAGCTGAGGCGTATAGAGGAACAGAAAATTCCGGGTAGTATGGCCGAACTTGGAGTTTATAAGGGGCATACGGCAAAACTGATTCACCATATGGCACCTGAACGTAAACTATATCTTTTCGATAGTTTCTCCGGACTTCCTAAACAGGTTATTCGTGAGGATTGCGATGGAACTATCAGGCCACAGACTGTGAAATTCGACAACACATCGAAAGAGGAGGTAGTAAGGTATGTAGATGGAAATAATAACGTGGAAGTTCGCGAAGGTATATTTCCTGAAACAGCTACGGACTTGAATGATGAGGTTTTTGCATTTGTTCATCTTGATGCCGATTTGTATCAATCGACCATTGACGGGCTTAAATTCTTCTATCCCAGGCTGAGTCCCGGAGGATGTTTAATTGTTCATGATTACAATCACGATTGGGAAGGAGTAAAAAAAGCCGTGGATGAATTTTCTGAAACAATTCCAGAATACTTTGTGGATATGCCCGATATGTATGGTTCGGTTATTCTTGTTAAAAACAGAAAAGTTAAACGTGTATAGAAATTGTTTTTTATTCTGCTAAAATGTATCCCGGTTTTAATCCATTTTTCACTGTAACTTTAATCCGGATTATACATTATTTAACCATTTCGTGGTTTCTGATACATAAGTCAGGTTTAATGTGCTTATCTGAAAACTGAAACCGGAATAATATTATTATCTTAGTAAACAAAAGAACAAAAATGAGAAAAGCAGCCATCCGGATATATATTTTTTTATTAGTGGTTGCATTGTTGTTTTCTCCTGTTGCCTCAGGTTTATCTCAGGTTGATACCGCAACTCAACATACCGACACATTAAAAAGAAGACCTAAAATAGGACTTGTATTAAGTGGTGGCGGAGCAAAAGGTCTGGCTCATATCGGAGTGTTGAAATATCTTGAAAAGGCAGGTATAAAACCCGATTATATTACGGGTACCAGCATGGGAAGTATTATAGGAGGATTGTATGCAATAGGATACTCTGCCGATGAATTGGACTCAATAATAAGAGGAATAAACTGGCCGGTAATAATGACAGATAAAATACCGCTTTATGATGTTGAGCCACTTGAGAAAAAAGATTATAACAGATTTGAGTTTGAATTTGATATAAGAAAAGACGGGCTGAAACTTCCTAACGGATTGATTCAGGGTCAGCGCATTTCACAGCTTTTATCACAATATTCGTGGCGGGTGGCAGGCATTAAGAATTTTGATGATTATCCAATTCCTTTCCGGTGTGTTGCCAGCGATCTGATAACAGGACAACAGTATATTTTTAAGTCGGGGGACTTAATGACAGCTTTACGGGCGAGTATGGCTATCCCTTCTGTTTTTACTCCTGTTCAGGTCGATTCAATGTATCTGGTTGATGGTGGTGTTTTAAATAATTTCCCGGTAGATGTTTGCCGTGAAATGGGTGCAGATATCATAATAGGTGTAAATGTAAGCCACGGAGATTATCCGAAAATAGAAGAACTTAACAGTATAGTAAAAGTTCTTATGACAGCTGCAATGTTAAGCAATACGCAGGTTGTGGTACAGGCTGTAAAAAACACCGACCTCTTGATATCTCCCGATATGTACCCTTATTCTACAGGTAGTTTTGATGCTGCCGATAAGATAATAGAGAGAGGTGAAGAGGCTGGCAGAAAATATTTTAGTAAAATGAAAGCTCTTGCGGATTCTGTCAATAAACTGGGGCCTCCGCCGGTTAAAAAGAAACTTACAGATCCGGATACTATTTTTATTAAATCTATAACTGTTCATGCAAAGCAGCTTTCTCAAAATTTCATTTTGGATAATTTAGATTTAAGAGTCGGTGATTATGTAACACTTAAAGATGTTAATACCGGTCTTGATAAACTTATAGGAACACGGTTTGTCGATAAAATTACATACGAATTAACAAAGGAAAATGAAGGTTATAAGATAGACTTTTTTGTAAAAGAAAGATTTCCGTACAAAGCAGGATTTTCTCTAAGGTATGATAATGTTTTTGATGTAGGTTTAATAGCTAACATAACAGCCAGAAATTTTCTTTTAAACAATTCAAAGTGGTCATTCACTACTGATATTTCGGCGTCTCCCAGAGTTGATGCAGACTTTTATAAAACACTTGGAGAGAAACGAAAATCTGCAATAGTTTTTAATGGAAGTTTCGAAAAAACCATCTGGCCGATTTATCTCGAAGACGGACATGAATACGGTAATTTCAGGTTTTTGCAGCCGGAAGTTAAAATCGGATTTGCATATTCGGTGAATACAAAAAATATTTTTTATGCAGGTGCCGGATGGAAAAAAATAACTCTTCGTTCCGGAGCCGGAATACCGGAACTCTTCAGTAACGGAGTTAATAAATTTGGTAACGGATTTTATACGGCTGATTTTAAATATGAATATAACAGTCTCGATCAAAAATATTTTTCCAACCGTGGTTCCGATATAAGAATTAATGCTTCGTTTAATATCGATGCATATGAAATCTACGATGGCTTGCCCGACGGATATGATATAGTAAAGGAAGCAATTTTAATACCGGATGAAAACTATTTTAAGTTCGGGTTACGTATACGGCATTATATTCCGGTTTCTGCAAAAACATTTTTAGGTCTTGATTTAAGAGGTAACCTTATTACTCATAAGGTGCCTTATCTTGATCATATATTTATCGGCGGAACGGTAATGAATGCAAGACGGCTTGATGTACCGTTTTATGGACTTGATTACAGGGAGAGAATCGGCGAGGATTTTGTAACCTTTTCGTTGAACTATAGAATTGCAATAGGTAAGCTGTTAAATGTTTATCTGCTTTCTAATGCCCTGTATAATGGTGAGTATGAACGAAGCGATTTTGAACAACTGCCACAAACTTTTATTGGTGACGAGTTTATGTTTGGCTATGGTGTCGGAGTAGGAATTAACAGTTTTATCGGTCCTGTAGGGGTAGGGGGCGCAAGTAATCTTACTGATAATCGCTGGAGATTCTATATCAATGTCGGTATTCCGTTTTGATAGTTTCTGTGTTTAACATTTTAATTTTGTACCTTATACAAGGCTCAGTTTTTAAAAATATAAGTTATAAACCGATAAATGTTGTATTGCGTGAAAGTATTCCAGGTTATTATTCTTGTTTTTATTTTAAGTTACAAAGGAATAGCCCAGGAGGACACCTCCGCTGTTGATTTAATAAAAAACAGTAATGATTCGCTAAAACATTTAATGGCAAGAAATAATAACCCGTCAAAAATTGATATATCATATGGGAGTAGAGGTTGGGTTCTTGAATTCAATAATAAGTTTATGATGCAGGTTCAGTGGCGTATGCAGTTCCGGTTTGAATCTCAGTCTGAAGAGCCGTTGTTTTTTATTCCCGAAGAGGATGCACTCGACGGCTCTTTTAACATACAGCGGGCCAGGCTTAAGGTCGGCGGTTATGCTTACAAACCGTATAATAAATATTATCTTGAGTATGATTTTCCATCAGGTTACTTATTGAATTGGGAGTTTACTTTTGCACGTCTGAAATATTTGCAGTTTAAGCTTGGACAATGGAAAATTCACTATAACACCGAAAGGTACATCTCATCAGGGAAACAACAGTTTGTAGAAAGATCAGTATCAAACAGGTTTTTTACAGTTGATCGGCAGATTGGTATAATGATAAAAGGAGACTTGTTTGAAGGTAAGGCGGCATCAGGTTCATATAATTTAGGGCTTTTCAACGGCAATGGACGAATGGTTCAGAATGATGATGGAAAATTTTTATGGTTTGCTCGTTATCAGTGGAACTTTTCTCGTCATCCGATAGAGATGTCGTATTGCGATATCGACAGAGTTACAAAGCCACAAGGTTTTTTAGCATTTGCCTATGTTCATAACGAAAGTGCCTATACCGGGTTCTCGAGTGAGGGAGGAGGAGTACTGCCCGGATATATAATCGGTGAAAAACTGCAATATCTGATAAATCAGTATAATGCAGAGTTTATGTTAAAATACAGGGGATTTTCTTTTACTAGTGAAAATCATGTGAAAAAAATAAATGACAGAAAAGAAGAACAAATTTCACGATTATACGGAGGGTATTATCAGGCTGGATATTTCCCCGGTGAAGCAGTTAAATTTATACCCGGTCCACTTGAATTTATTATCAGGTATGCTTATGTAAGCAACGATACGTTTTTCGATTACAATATAAATGAATATAGTTTTGGTTTTAACTGGTTTTTTAAAGGACACCTGAATAAGCTTTCTGCTGATTTTTCCTATATAGAAAATCAGGATTTTGTCAGCAGAGAAAATAATTACAGGTTTAGGATTCAATGGGATGTATCATTTTAGTACAGCATTGTGCTGATAAATATTTAATATATAATATGAAAAAAACAGTAATTGTAATTTGGTTGTTGAGTTCAATGTTTGTGTTAAAAGCACAAAATAAAATTGAACCGGACTGGGAGTCAATAGACTCAAGGCCTGTGGCTCCATGGTTTCATGATGCTAAATTCGGGATATTTATTCATTGGGGAATTTATTCGGTTCCGGCCTGGAGCCCTAAGGGTACATACACCGAATGGTATCAGTTCTGGCTTCAGAACAAAACACTTTTTGGTAATGGTAAATTTACCGGAACCGAGGTTTATGATTATCATGTGAAAAAATATGGTAAGGACTTTACCTATTATCAGTTTGCACCTGAGTTTAAAGCCGAACTATTTAATCCTGAAGAATGGGCAAAGTTGTTTAAGGATGCCGGTGCCAGATATATTGTGCTCACATCAAAACATCACGACGGATATTGTTTATGGCCAAGTAAAGAAGCAAATGACAGGGGATTCCGTTGGAACAGTATGGATATAGGGCCTCACCGTGATCTTATCGGAGAGCTGGAAGCTGCGATTCGTAAAACAGACATAAAATTCGGCCTTTATTATTCCTTGATGGAATGGTATCATCCTTTGTGGAAATTCGACAGGGATAAATATGTGTCGGAGCATATGTTCCCTCAGTTTAAAGACCTTATAAACAGATATAAACCTGATATTATCTGGCCCGACGGCGAATGGGAAATGACAGCTGATAAATGGCGGTCAACAGAGCTTCTTGCCTGGTTGTTTAATGAATCGCCGGTTGCAAATACCATTGTGATTAATGACAGATGGGGTAAAGGTTTCAGAAAAAAACACGGAGGATATTACACAACGGAGTACGAAGCTACTACCGAACTGGATAAACCATGGGAAGAGTGTCGGGGCATGGGTTTCTCATTTGGTTACAACAGAGCTGAAGATATTCAGGATTACAATTCAGGTCAAACATTGATTCTTATGCTTGTTGATATTGTAAGTCATGGAGGAAATCTGCTGCTTGATATCGGTCCCGACGGCCATGGAAAAATTCCTGTGATTATGCAGGAACGTTTGTTGCAGATGGGGAAATGGTTGAAAGTAAACGGAGAAGCAATTTACGGAACAAACAAATGGAAAAATCCGGTTCAATGGTCAAAGGGAAATAGAAATTATAAGCCGGATCAACATTATCTGGGTGGTGATATCGTACTGAAACAAACTATTAATCCGGAACCGGGATATGCCGTAAAGGAATTGTTTTTCACACAAAAAGGACAGACTTTGTATGTGATATCTCCTCTCTGGCGTGATAAGGAGATAGTTGTTAAAGATGTAAATGCCGCGCCCGGTGCCGAGATTACAATACTTGGACAAAAAGGCAAGCTGAAATGGAAAAACAGAGGGAATAATTTAGTAATAGAGGTTCCCGATAAAAATAAATATAATTTTACAACAGAAGAGATGTATGCCTATGTATTTAAGGTATCAAAAATTAAAAAGTAGTATAAATCAAAAATTTGTAGCAAATGAAATCATATTCAAGTTCAGTAATATTTGGTATTGCCATCGTAACGGCCTCTTTCTTTCTGGGGAAAGCATATGTTGACAGAAATAAACCGGTAGGTACTATTCAGGTTACGGGTTTAGGTAAAGCCGATTTCACATCCGATCTTATAGTATGGGAGGGGAATTTTGAATCCAAAGCTTTCGATTTGCAGGAGGCATACGTTATACTTGAACGGGAAAAGAAAACCATTAAGGATTATCTTTATGAAAAAGGGGTGAATAAAACTGATATTGTTTTTAGTGCTGTGGAAACTCAATCGCAGTTAAAGCCACGATATTCATTTGAGGGTAAATATATAGGAGAGGAGTTTGACGGATATCTTCTTACTCAGTCGGTAACTATTCAATCGAAGGATGTAAAAAAAGTTGAAAACATATCAAGAGAAATAACCGAATTACTGAATAAAGGTGTTCAGTTATATTCACAGCCGCCCAGGTATTATTATACAAAACTGGCCGACCTGAAAATAGAAATGATCTCAAAAGCAACCAAAGATGCCAGGGTGAGAGCTGAAAAGATAGCTGAATTTTCAGGCGGTAAATTAGGGAAACTTGTTTCTGCACGTATGGGGGTTTTTCAGATAACAGGCCAGTATTCAAAAGAAGATTATTCGTGGGGTGGAACCTTTAATACATCATCAAAAGAAAAAACGGCATCAATAACTATGAAGCTCGTTTATAAAGTTGATTAAACGGAGTGATAAGCCGATGAAATTTTGTTTGAAAACACAGAGCTTTATTTCTGCATGAAAAGTAAAATCCGTACCTTTTGCAACAAAAATTTCAGGTATGTCCGAAATATCAAATCACGTAAAAGAGCATAGCAAAAAGATATATCAGTTAACCAGAGGTTTTCTGAATGGAGAGAATGGGAGTGAATTGTATAAAAGGTTTAAAAATGTAATAGAAACCGCAGCTCCGTTTGAGGTAATGATTGCTTTCGATATGATAATGAAAGAGAATTATCCTATCGAAGAAGTGAAAAAAGTTGTTAATAAAGTGCTGAATTTTTTATATAAAGCACTCAATGAACGTGTGTCTCTGACTCCCCAACCGGATAGTTATCTTGATACTCTGGTAAGAAACAATGAGATAATGGCTGAAAAGCTTGAGGCCATTAAACCCATGGTTAAAGCATTCAATAAAAATCCGGGGGATGATCATCAGAAAAATGAATTAAAAGAAGCATTCAGAGAACTTCTTGTATTTAAAAAACATTATGTAATAAAGGAGAATCTTTTGTTTCCGGTGATTGAAAAACACTTGCCGGAGCATAGATGTCTTCAGATTATGTGGTCTTTTCATGATGAGATTTTCAGAGATCTGAACGAGCTCATTGATAAGTTATCGCAACAACCGTTCGACATTTACGAAATCAATCATCTGTTTGGTTCCGTATTCTTCAATATGCTTGCTGTAAAATTCAGGGAAGAAAAGATACTGTTTCCTGTGGTACTTGAGCACATTCCCTCAGAAGAAATAGAAGAACTGATTAACGAAAGTATAGAGCTTGGTTATCCGTTTTATACCCCGGTTACGAAAAATAAAAACAGGTCGGTCAACCTAGAAAGTTCCGGACTGATTGATCTGGGAACAGGAAAGGTTACGGTTGAGCAGCTGAAACTTATATTTTCTCATCTTCCGGTAGACATTACTTATGTTGATGAAAACAATACTGTTGTTTTCTTTTCAACACCGCCTGACAGAATATTTCCACGCACAAAAGCAGTGATAGGACGTACTGTTCAGAATTGTCATCCGCACGAAAGTATCGATGTGGTTAATCGTATCGTTGATTCATTCAGAAAAGGAGAAAAGAATGTTGCGGAATTCTGGTTCAACATGGGGCCGAAAATGATATTCATTCAATACTTTGCAATAAGAAGTGAGCAAGGGGAATATAAAGGTGTGCTTGAGGTCTCGCGTGATGTTCAGCACATCAGGGAACTCAAAGGTGTTAAAAAGCTTCTTGACTGGTAAATATCAAAAAGTTTGTAGCCTTTGTTTTTAAGATATAGAGATTGTAAAAACAATATAAAATATTCTGAAATGCAACTAAAAAGCTTTAATCCGGCTAAGGAAGAACTTAACCAAAGTTATCCTGCCCATCAGCTTGACGAAGTGGATGAAATCCTCGATAAGTCTGTGCTGGCGTTTAAAGAGTGGAGAGAGACACGTTTTGAAGAACGGGCTGAACTGTTAAGAAATACCGCTGATATATTAAGAAGGAAAAAAGATGAGCTTGCCCGTATCATAACCATTGAGATGGGAAAACATATCAGAGAGTCGGTAGCTGAAATAGAAAAGTGTGCCTGGGTTTGTGAATATTATGCTGATAATGGAGCTGGTTTTCTGGTCAAAGAGAGTGTTCAGACCAATGCTTCAGAGTCGTATGTATCATACAGGCCATTGGGACCGGTGCTGGCCATTATGCCCTGGAACTTTCCTTTCTGGCAGGTTTTCAGATTTGCAGCTCCTGCATTGATGGGAGGTAATACCGGTTTATTAAAACATGCCTCGAATGTTCCAGGATGTTCAATAGCAATTGAAGAGGTAATAGAAGAAGCTGGTTTCCCCGATAATGTATTCCGTTCGTTACTTATTCCCAGTAATAAGGTTGATATGGTAATAAAAGATAAAAGGGTTAAGGCTGTTACACTCACAGGTAGTACTCCGGCCGGAAAATCAGTTGCTGCTTTGGCGGGTAAATATCTGAAAAAGACTGTTCTGGAGCTTGGAGGAAGCGATCCTTACATTATACTTGAGGATGCTGATCTCGAATTAGCCGTGAATGCTTGTGTTACCGGGAGATTGATTAATGCGGGACAGAGTTGTATCGGTGCTAAACGGTTTGTTGCTGTGGATGCGGTATATGACCGGTTTGAGGAGATGTTTCTGGAAAAAATGAAACAGGTCAGGTATGGTGATCCGTTTGAAGAGACCGTTGATATTGGTCCGTTGGCCCGTAATAACCTGCGTGAAGAGTTACAGGTTCAGGTGGATATGAGTGTGGAAAAAGGGGCAAGGCTTCTTATTGGTGGTGAAATACCGGAAGTTCCCGGATATTATTATCCACCTACTGTTTTATCGGATGTGAAACCGGGTATGCCGGCATATCATGATGAGCTGTTTGGCCCAGTGGCATCACTTATCAGGGCAAAAGATGAAGCAGATGCAATCAGAATTGCAAATGATACAAGTTTTGGCCTTGGTGGCGCTGTATTTACGCAAAATATTGAACGGGGAAAAGAAATTGCCGAGTTTGAAATTGAGGCAGGTAGTTGTTTTGTTAATGATTTTGTGAGGTCGGATCCGCGCCTGCCGTTTGGCGGAATTAAAGGAAGTGGATATGGACGTGAGTTATCACATTTTGGAATGAAAGAATTTCAGAATATAAAAACAGTATATATTAAATAATCGTATGGATGCTGATAAAGCATTGAACAGAGCCGCTGCGTACTGTTCCCGGCAGGAACGCTGTATAAGTGATGTTATACGTAAACTGGAACAGTGGGATGTTTTGCCGGATGAGTTTGGTGCGATTATTGAAAGATTAATAAAGGATAATTTTATTGACGAAGAGAGATATGCGACATTTTTCACCCGCGATAAGTTCCGGTTTAACGGATGGGGAAAAATTAAAATCAGTTGGGCATTGAAACAAAAAAGTGTTGATGAAAAAGCCATAGCACAGGCATTAGACGAAATTGATACTGTTGAGTATAACGATAAACTGAAATATTTGATAAGTAATAAATTTAAACAAATGAAAGAACCGGACAGGTATAAAGCAAAATCAAAACTTGTACGTTTTGCACAATCAAGAGGGTTTGAGGCAGATTTGGTTTATCCGGTTGTTGAACAATTAATATCTGAGAATTATGAATAAACAAAACAGACTGCTATCGGGTGTTATAACATTTGCTCTGATGTTTTTGTTTCTTGTTCCGAATAATGCGTCAGCAAAAAGAAAACCTGAATGGGTAAAAGAACGTCCCAATGATCCGGCTTATTATATTGGTATTGCCATGTCACCAAAAACGGGTAATAGCAGAGATTATGTAAAAAAAACACGTGTTGAGGCATTGAAACAGATGAGTTCGGAAATAAAAGTTAATGTTTCGTCAAATTCGGTATTGCATCGTCTTGAGGATCTGAACGGATTCCGAGATGAATATGAAGCGGAAATACATACATCGGTAGAGCAGACCCTGGAAGGATATGAAGTGAAAACATGGGAAAACAAAAAAGAGTACTGGGTTATGGTAAGGTTGTCGAAGGAGAAGTACAAAATGATGAGGTTGATGAAGCTTGACATGGCTAAATCGAGAGCCTACTCATATTATGAAGATGCCCTGAAAGCTCTGGACGAGTATGATGTATATACTGCGTTGAATTTTTTAGGCAAAGCAGTTGTGAATATCAAAGATCATCTGGAAGAAGACTTGACATATCGTTCGGTTGATGGTACAATAAATATTGGCACTGCAGTATATGGTAAGATACAGGATATTTTTCACAGGATAGAACTGGAGCCTTTACAAAAGAATTATCGGGTAAAACTATCAAAGAATAAGCAGCTGCCTATCGAGGTTAAGGCAACCTGGTATGCCGAAAACGGACAGGAAATACCATTGGAGGGGCTGCCTTTGAACTTCTCATTTTCAAAAGGCGAAGGAGTCCTCTCTTCTCAGTCGGTTACCGGCCCGGGAGGAATAGCAAAAACATTGATATCAAGATTAATATCAAAAAGTAAAACTCAGGAGATAAAATGTGTACTTGATATATCGTCGGTAAAACAAGGGATAAAGGAGCCGGAAGCGGAAAAAGTCCTTGATGTTTTTTTTCCCGAAAATATGCTTCCCGTAACATATATCTCATTAGAACTTGAGAAATCATCGGCCTATGTAGAAATGGAGGAGATTATCTTTGGGGAAGAGTCATCACAACAGTCATTGTTAAGTGAGATAAAAACAATTCTGAATAAAAGCTTTTTTACTTTTACGGGAAATAAAGAGGATGCTGATTTTATTGTAAGGCTTAAAAGTGAAATTGTTCCTGGCGAAGAGAAAAAAGGGAACGGATACTCACTGTTTATTGTTTATGCCGATTTTAAAATTTCAATAGAAAATGCCAAAACAGGTACTGAAGTTTTTTCTGACGGATTTACCGGAATAAAAGGAATGCGCCCGGGAAGTTACGAACATGCAATTAAAGATGCTATGAATAATCTGATAAAGAAGTTTAATGAAGATATACTTTCCAGGTTAGAGCAACTGGACATGTAATCGTTTTGGGGAAAGTGATGATTCAAAATGAAATATGGATATCTTTTTTATTAGATTTGCAGATATTAAAATAAATAAACATGATGAGAACGAAAGATTATAATAAGATTTTTGAGGAAACAATAAATGAATATCATAAGTATGATTCAGTGGATCATCCTTTCGAAAGCAAGTATGATGATAATTCGTTGGAGTATTTGTTAAATAAAAAGAACTGGATTGATACAGTTCAGTGGCACCTTGAGGATATAATAAGAGAACCGTCAATCAGTCCTGAAAAAGCTCTTGAGATAAAAAGACGAATAGACAAATCAAATCAGGATCGTACGGATTTGGTTGAACTTATTGATGATTATTTTTTTGATAAGTATAAGGATGCAAAACCTTTGCCGGAAGCTTTTATTGCCACAGAAACTCCGGCATGGGCTATTGATCGCCTCTCTATTCTGAACCTTAAGATTTATCATATGAGAGAAGAAGCCGGGCGTCCCGATGCTACTGATGAGCATCGGGATAAATGTTCATTTAAACTGAATGTACTTCTTCAGCAGCGGGAAGATTTGTCTGCTGCAATTGATCAGTTATTTGAAATGATTTCACAGGGTAAGGCTATCATAAAAACATACAAACAGATGAAAATGTATAATGATCCTAATCTGAACCCTGTTTTGCGTAAATCTGCCAACAAATGAATGTTCTGGTAATACGTCTGTCTGCAATGGGAGATGTGGCAATGACGGTTCCCGTTATTAAAGCATTTTCCATCCGGTTCCCTGATGATAATATCTTTTTCTTAACAAGGAAAACATTTAATCCCTTTTTCGAGGGAATTGATAATGTTACGCTGCTAAATCCTGATTTAAAAAACAGGCATAACGGGGTAAAAGGGTTGTACAGGTTGTTTCGTGAAATAAAGAAAGATATAAAACCGGATATTATTATTGACATACATGATGTGTTGCGTAGTAAAATCCTGAGAACATTCTTTCATCTGTCGGGTATAAATAGCTATGTAATAGATAAGGGAAGAAAAGAAAAAGCATTACTGACAAGAGCCGAAAATAAGATTCTTAAACCGTTAAAACACACAGTAGAACGATATACTGATGTTTTTAATAAAGCCGGGTTTGTTTTTCATGTAGAAAAAGTGAAAACAGTACAAAAGCTTAAACTATCTGATAAAGCATCGGAGTTACTGGTAAAAGATGGTAAAAATATCGGAATTGCTCCGTTTGCAATGCATATTCAAAAACAGTATCCTCTGGATAAAGTTAAAAAGTTGATATCTCATCTGACGGGAAAAGGATATAATATTTATGTTTTTGGCGGAGGAAAGAAAGAGAGTGAGGTTGCTGTACAGATGGAGAATAAAATATCAAATGTTGTTTCTGTGATAGGTAAATTATCATTAAAGGAGGAGATGGCATTTATCAGTAATCTTGATCTAATGATAAGTATGGATTCGGCAAATATGCATATTGCTGCACTTACGGGAATAAAGATCATTTCAATATGGGGAGCTACTCATCCGTATGCTGGATTTACTCCTTTTATCGATGACAGTAAATCTTTAATCATTCAGCGTGACGATTTATCTTGTCGTCCGTGTTCCGTATTTGGTAATAAGCCCTGTTACAAAGACAACATGGAGTGTTTTGAAATATCTCCTGCCTTAATAGCAGAAGAATGCAGTCGGTTTTTGTAGAAAAAAGATAAAAAAAGCAGCTTTATCCGCTTATAATTATAGTTGCCTGATTTTCCTGGCATTCCAGTATTCCGCCATCGCATTTAAAAAGATCCTCTACTCCGTTTAACCCAATAACGTGTATTTCACCTTTTGTAAGAGACGCAATAATAGGAGCATGGTTCTTCAGCAGAGTAAAAAGGCCGTTTTCTCCCGGTACCTGAACCAGCCTGACCGGACCGTTATAGATGATCTTTTCAGGAGTTACTATTTCTAGATATAAATCGTCGTTTTTCATTTAGAAAAGGTTTCGGATTATTCCTTACCGGCTTTTTTCAGCATTTGTTCTCCTTTTTCAATTGCCTGCTCTATTGTGCCAACCAGGTTAAATGCAGCTTCCGGATACTTGTCTACTTCTCCGTTCATAATCATTTTAAATCCTTTTATGGTGTCCTCAATGCTTACAAACACGCCTTGTAGTCCGGTAAACTGTTCTGCCACAAAAAATGGTTGAGACAGGAATCGTTGAACCCGGCGGGCTCTGTGTACAATGAGTTTATCTTCTTCCGACAATTCTTCCATACCAAGAATCGCAATTATATCCTGAAGCTCCTTGTATCGTTGAAGTATCTGTATTACCTCCTGTGCTGTGTTGTAATGTTCTTCTCCCACAATTTCCGGAGTTAGTATTCTTGATGTTGAATCGAGAGGGTCTACAGCCGGATATATTCCCAGTTCAGCAATTTTACGGCTAAGTACAGTAGTAGCATCCAGGTGTGCAAAGGTTGTTGCCGGAGCCGGGTCTGTAAGGTCATCTGCCGGCACATAAACGGCCTGTACAGATGTAATCGAACCGTGTTTTGTTGATGTAATTCTCTCCTGCAATGCACCCATTTCAGAAGCAAGAGTCGGCTGATAGCCTACGGCAGAAGGCATTCTTCCCAGAAGTGCCGATACTTCGGAACCGGCCTGTGTGAATCTGAAAATATTGTCAATAAAAAGGAGGATATCCCGTCCAGCTCCCGAACCGTCACCGTCGCGGAAACTTTCAGCTATGGTAAGTCCTGACAGGGCTACACGTGCTCTTGCTCCGGGAGGTTCATTCATTTGTCCGAAGACCATTGTAACCTGTGAGTTCTCGGCTAATGCCTTTTTGTCAACCTTGCTTAAATCCCAGCCACCTTCTTCCATCGATTTTTTGAATTCAGGACCATAATCAACAATACCTGCTTCTATCATTTCTCTTAGTAGGTCATTGCCTTCACGGGTTCTTTCTCCCACTCCTGCAAAAACGGATAATCCGTCGTGACCTTTGGCAATGTTATTGATTAATTCCTGAATAAGTACTGTTTTTCCAACACCTGCACCGCCAAACAACCCGATTTTCCCCCCTTTGGCATATGGTTCGATGAGGTCAATAACTTTTATACCTGTATATAATATTTCTGATTCTGTGGACAAATCTTCAAAATCGGGAGCTTCTTTATGTATTGGAGAGCCACCGTCTTTGGATACGTTTCCCAGGCCATCAATAGCATTTCCTACAACATTAAGTAAACGTCCTTTTACATTATCTCCTTTAGGCATTGTTATAGGTGAGCCCAGATGTTTAACCTGCATTCCCCGCACCAGGCCGTCTGTTGAATCCATTGCTATACAGCGTACAGTGCTTTCTCCCACATGTTGCTGGCATTCAACAATTAGCACGTCACCATTTTCGCGTGTTATTTCAAGGGCATCCAGAATGGATGGTAATTCCTGATTTTCCTGAAGGTCGAAACTGACATCAATTACAGGTCCGACTATTTGAATGATTTTTCCGATAAGATTTTCCATAGTAAAAACTTTATGCCAAAATATACAAAAAAAAATTCTATCGGGCCCGTTTTATGAGATTAATGGCAAAATGTTTTAAATCATTTTTTACACTATCATCTCCTGAAATCTGGTCAAGGGCCTTCAGTGCAGAATTGAAATAGTTGTTCATTAACGTTTCAGAATCCTGCGGGATATTAAGTTCATTGTATATTTTTCTTATTGCTTTAATTTTTTCTTCATCGTTTCCGGTTACCGATAACCAGTTGTAAAGATTATCTTTTTGTCTGCCTTCTGCTTTCCGTAAGGCAGTTAGCAGCAGAAAAGTTTTTTTATTATTTACAATGTCGCCGCCAATTTTTTTACCGAATGCTTCACTATCTCCATATACATCAAGAAAATCATCCTGAAGCTGGAATGCTATTCCTATTTTCTCACCAAAATCATACAAAAGCTCTTTATCTTTTGGAGATGCACCTCCTATTATTGCTCCGATTTTTAAACTACCTGCAATCAGTACGGACGTTTTAAGTCTTATCATTTCAATATATTCATCCACAGAAACGTCATTCCGGTTTTCAAAATCCATATCGTACTGCTGGCCTTCGCAAACACCTAATGCCAGTTCATTAAAAGTATCCATAACTTCTCCTAAAACCGGGGCTGGACATTTTGTTATAAACTGATATGCTTTAATCATCATTGCATCGCCCGATAATATGGCGGTGTTTTCGTCCCATTTTTTATGAACTGTTGGCATGTTTCTACGCATATCAGCCTTATCCATTACATCGTCGTGTAACAAAGTAAAGTTGTGAAATATTTCAAGTCCTATAGCAGGATGAATAATTTCATCGGAAAGCTTTTCGGAACTGAACAACTGGTAACCCAGTAAACACAGTGCAGGCCTAATTCTTTTTCCTCCAATGGAGAGAACATATTCAATTGGTTCGAACAACCCCCTCGGCTCTCCTCCTATGTTAAGAGAGTTAATCTTGTTGTTTATAATCTGCTGAAGTTCATTAAGTGTATACATTGTTAATTATTATTTCCGTTCCGGCTTTCTATTTTTAAATCATCCAGTTCTATATCTTCATCTTCATCGTAAATCTGCATCAATGGCTCTTTAAATGATTTATTAGAGATTGTTTTTTCAAGTGTTAAAAGCAGTGATGGAAGTAAAATCAGGTTTGAAAACAATGCGAATAAAAGTGTTATGGCAACTAATACTCCCAATGCCACGGTTCCTCCGAATTCGGATACACTGAATACCCCGAATCCGAAAAACAGGATAATAGAAGTATAAATCATACTTACGCCCGTTTCGCGTAATGCCAGTACTACAGCTGCCCGGATGCTCCAGTTTGTTTCTTCCAGTTCGAGTCGGTATTTAGCCAGAAAGTGTATGGTGTCATCAACCGAGATGCCAAAGGCAATACTGAAGACCAGTATTGTTGATGGTTTAATTGATATTCCGAAATACCCCATAAGTGCAGCTGTCATAATTAAAGGTATTAGGTTTGGAATCAGAGAAACCATAACCATTCTTTTAGAAGAAAACATCCATGCCATAAATGAAGCTATCAGCAATATAGCTAACATTAAACTGGTGAACAGGTTACGTATGAGGTATGAAGTACCCTTGAAAAATACAACACTTGAACCGGTAATTGATGTGTTATATCTTTTGGGTGTAAAAACCGAATCGATAGATGCTCTTATATTCTTATCAAGAACTTCCATTCTGGTAGAACCAATATCTTCTACCCGGAAGCTGATACGCGTTTTTTGCTTTGTTGAATCTACAAATGAAGAAACTATATCCGATTGATTTCCTTTCATTTTTCCGACATATGAAAGAATGAAATTTCGTTCCTGATTACCCGGAACTCCGTAATATTTTTCTTTTCCGTTGTAAAATGCCTGACGAGCAAACTTCACCACTTCAACCAAAGAGAGCGGAGCAGATATTTCAGGATATTCTGCGAGTTCTTTTTGCAGTTTATCCATTTTGCGAAGTACCGATGATTGTATTGCACCATTGGGTTTTTTGGTGTCAATTACAATTTCGAGAGGCATCATGCCGTTAAAGTTTTCTTCAAAAAACTTCAGGTCAATGTATAAGGCATTATCGTGTGGGATATCATCGAGCATATAACCGGTGGTTTTAATCCGGGTGATACCAATAATTCCCAAAACAAGTATTATACCGGTTACAATGTATACTGCATTACGGTGATTAAGTGAAATTTTAACAAGTCGTTCAACTATTCCGGTTATCAGTTTATTATCAAGGTGATTGAGATGTCTGGCATTAGGTCCGGGAAGAAAGCTGAATATTATCGGAATAAGAAGGATGGAAAGAACAAAAACAATCATTATGTTAATAGCAGCAACGGTACCGAATTCTACCAGAATTTTACTGCTGGTGAAAATAAATGTTCCGAATCCGGCAGCAGTTGTAAGATTGGTAAGGAAAGTAGCATTTCCTATTTTTCTTATCATTCTTTGTAATGCCTTTATTTTATTGTTGTGTTTACGGTATTCCTGGTGATATTTGTTAAGAAGGAATACCGTATTCGGAATACCGATAACAATAATTAAAGGAGGAATCATCCCGGTAAGTATAGTGATTTTGTATCCGAAAAGTGCCTGAATTCCCAATGCCCATATTACTGCTATACCAACAACAAGCATAGATGACAACACTACTTTAAAAGAGCGGAAAAATATAAAGATGATAAGTGCAGTAACTCCTAATGCAAGGTAAATAAACATGTTAAGTTCCCGCTTTATCATTTCTGCGGTTACTATTCTTATATACGGAAGTCCTGAATAGTGTAGTTTATTTCCGGTAGTTTTTTCATATTTCTTTCCTGCCTCAACAATATCTTCAACAAGTTTAACCCTTTGGGGGCTGTGTAAAATATTCTCATCAAGGGTTATTGCCATCATGTAAACATCATTTTTCGGATTATAAATGATGTTTTTATAAAATGGCAATTTTTCAAAAGCCTCTTTTAAAGAGTCAAGAGTCGACTGATATTTTACTTTATCGGGGAAGGCCGGTTTAATTTCAAACTTTTTTTGTTGTTTGTTTTTCACCAGTCTGTATGCCTGCGATACTGAAAAAACAGACTTAACCCCGTCAATATTTTTTAATCGTTCGGAAAAATCGTTCCAGCATTTGAAATGAGAAACAGAAAAAAAGTCATTGTCTTTTACACCAACCACAAGCAGGTTTCCTTCGTTGCCAAAATGTTTTATAAAAGATTCATATTCAATATAAGCAGGGTCATCTTCGGGTAACAATGGTGCATATTGATATGACATTTGTATGTTCCTGGCATTATAACCCATAAAAAGGGTAATAATAAGGATCGCAACAAGTATAAGTATCCGGTTCTTAAGAATTATCCGCGCAATACCGATCCACATAATAATAAAATTAAAAACTCACTAAATTAATTAAATTTGAATATAAACATTATTGTGCCCGTAAAATAATACCGGCTTCAATCTCTACCAACAGATCGTTTCGGCAAATGCCGGCTTCAACATAAACAATATTTTTTGTCTTAACATGTTTATCTACAATGCTTTTTACAGTATTGAAATCTTTTTTGTTTTTGAGATAAACAATTAGGTTATCGTATACAGGTTCGGTGTTTAAATCAATATGTATTTTTTTCAGGTTATCTTTTCCGGTTAATTCTTTTATATTGTTAAGTGTTATTTCTGTTTGTGTTTTCACATCGTTTGCAGCAACGGTTTGTTCCCCTTTTATTGAAGCCGTACCACTTAAGTATAGATAGTTTTTGCCGGGGTATCTTATCAGTTTTCCTCGTTCAAACAAAGGAGGTTTTTTGCCGGTTTTGTCTGATAACGGTTCGCCTTCAAGAACTTTGTCGGTATATTCGTAGGCATTTTGTTGTACCGGATTATTTAAGGGGGCTATAACCGAATTATCATTATTGAAAACTGCAATTAGGTCTATAATAACACTACCGTTATTTGTTCCCGTATCGGTTGCAGCCGGATAACCGTTTTTAAACAATTCAGGATTGTAAAACAGAGCTCTTATATCATTAAAAACCTGATAATTCTGTAAGGTTGTGTTACCGTTCTTATTTACTTCAAGAATATGAGGTATATAGTTCCATTGTTTTATTACATTCCCAAAATTCATATCCTCTTTCATTAATAACTGTTCTGCAAAATCAAAAACTTGCTGACAGCCCAGGATAAAATCTTCTGTAAAATCAACGGTTAGTCCGCCTGTATACATTTCTCGGTGTTTCCCTTCATTATAGGAAACTACTACGTAATTATGTTTGTAAAAGGTGTTACGCTCTATTTTTATTTCAGAGCCGGGTTTCAGGACCTTTGCTTCAACAATTACGTCATTTCCTGATAGTGGTGGTTCCGGTATTATGGTGTAAGCCGGGATGTTATTTTCAAATAAAGTTTCTATAATAGAAGATGCCTCGTTTTTTAATTCAAAAAATTCATTGTCATTTTCGCTACTAACGAAGACGTTAATTTTTACTAATGTATTTAATGAAGAATAGGTATCTTTAATTAAGTTTTTTAACTCATTAAGTGACTGTTCGAGCTTTCTTTCTGTAGCCCCGCCGAAACCTTTGTCTATTACAATGGTATCCATTTCAAATGCTGATTTTCTGAACAAACCACAAAACTATGAATTTTATTGAAACTAAATCACCAACAAATTATAATTCGTTTGGATGTTGAAAAAAAGTTGAAAAAAAGGTAACAATTTGTTTTTGTAAACGTAATAATGCATAAACGTTAATTGTTTAAAGGCAAATTTTAAAACTTACTAAAATGAGGAAGCTGATTTTACTGTTAGTGCTGGTAGCTGTAATGCCCTCTATTTCGAACGCTCAGGGAGAAATTCCAAAGTACAAATCAATTTTTACATTGAGTTTCATCAGATATATTGGGTGGCCGGAAGAAACGAAGCAAGGCGATTTTGTTATTGGTGTTGTAAAGAACAAAGAGGTGGCTGAATGGCTGAGGAACCTGTCTAAAGGAAAAAAGTTTGGGTTTCAGAATGTTGTAATTAAAGAGTTCAGGTCACCAGAGGATGTTACCGACTGTCAGGTGTTGTATGTATCAAGTGCAGTTAATCTTCCAAAATATGCCCAAACCCTGGTTGAAAAGGTGGGTGGTAAGAATACGCTTATAATCTCAGAGCGTAACGGAGCTACGAAATATGGCTCAATGATTAACTTTGTTATAAAAGATAACAAGCTTAAGTTTGAGATTCAGAAGCGGAATGCAGCCCAGTTCGGTTTACAAATCAGCTCCAAACTAGGAGGTATGGCAAGTGCCATAACTCTTTAAATTCTACAAATTAAGAAATGCTAAATACAAGGGGATTAAATGTCCCCTTATTTTTTCTCTGTTGGCGGAATGTTGTGAATATGTTTCACACCAATTTCAGTTATTAATTGCAAAAGACAGTGTTCTTTGGGTTTGATATGGCAAAAAATTACACAAAAAAGAAACCATTCATTTGTAATTACGTACCAAGCATTAAAGTAAAATTTAATCAAACTCAGAGAAAAGGTATTTTTAATATGAAAAAATTATTATTGGTAATTGCAATACTCATTTTGCCACTATTTGCTCATTCGCAGGTTACAAAATATAAGGCTGTTTTTACTATTAATTTTATAAGATATATCGGGTGGCCTGATGAAGCTAAAAAAGGAGATTTCGTTATAGGAGTATTAAAAGACAGCGAATTTGCTGAATTCTTGAAAAGCCTTGCAAAAGGCAGAAAATTTGGTTTTCAGGATGTTGTGGTTAAAGAATTCTCGTCTGTGGATGAGATAACTTATTGTCAGGTTTTATATATACCGAAGACTGTGAATTTATCGAAAAATGCAGGAAAAATAATAGATAAACTGGGAGGCAAAAATACACTTATTATAACAGAAAAAGAGGGGGCCACAAAATATGGTTCAATGATAAACTTTGTGATAAGAGATAATAAGCTGAAATTTGAGGTTCATGATGAAAATGCTGCCAGGTTGGGGCTGCAGATAAGCTCAAAGCTTGGCAATATGGCTTCTGCAATTAAACTTTAGAACAAAAGATTAGTAACTAAATAAATCTACCAATAATGAAGATTAAATTAAATATCGCCCAGAAACTCCTGATAGGATTCGGAGTAATTTTGTTTGTGATTACAATAAACGGAATTTGGACGTATGTTACATTATCGAACAGTAAAAAGCTTAATAAAACTTTAACAGAGGTTTATTCTCCTTCGTCAAGCAGTTTACATGAGCTTTCGCAGTTGGTATCCCAGTCAAAGATGCTTATTAAAAACTGGGTGTTTATAGATAAGCAGTCAGGAACCCCCGATAAGGTGAGATTAAAAGAACTTCAGGACAAAAAGTATCCTGAGTTAAGGCGTAAAATAGAAGGGTTTTATGACACCTGGAAAGCTGTAGGACACGAAAATGAAGTAGACACAATAAAAAATATTTTTCATAAGATAGACTCATTGTTTGCTTTGCAAAAGCATATCATGAACAGTCTTAATTCTTTTGAGTCATATGAAGATGCCATGGTTTTATTTGAAGTGGAACCGATGGTTCAGGAAGGTGGTGAAGTTATAACTTTAAGTGATGAGATAATTTCAGAAATAGAACGTATAGCCAATGCCTTTACCGAAGAGAGTGATTTGGGGCTGACAAAGATGAATCAAAGTTTTACAAGTTTCTCGTGGATAATAATTATAATGAGTATAATTATAGTTGTATTTTCTTCACTTATTGGATATCTGTTGTACAAGTCAATTGTAAAACCTTTGATAATCGGTGTTAAGTTTGCACAGTCTATCGGAAACGGAGATCTGGAAGCTGAAGTCAATATTAATCAGGATGACGAAATTGGAGATCTTGCAAAGGCACTGAGTAAAATGGCCAAAAACCTGAAGAATATTGTTGTTACAATTAAGCGGAATGCTAATGAACTTGTGGCTTCGGGACATCAGTTGAAGAGCAGTTCGTTGCAGCTTTCAAAAGGCTCGGCCGAACAGGCAGCATCTGCCGAAGAGGTTTCAACATCGATTGAAGAGATGGTTGCCAATATTGATCAGAATACAGAAAATGCTGTTAAAACAGAAAAAATAACAATTGAAACTGCAAAAGACGTAAATATTGCAAATGAGCTTTCGTCGGAGGCAGCAAAAGCGATGAAACTTGTTTCGGAAAAGATTACAGTTATTAGTGATATTGCATTTCAGACAAATATTCTTGCTCTTAATGCAGCAGTAGAGGCAGCACGGGCAGGAGAACACGGAAGAGGTTTTTCTGTGGTTGCATCTGAAGTGCGTAAGCTTGCCGAACGCAGTAAAAGTGCTGCAGATGAAATTGTTTCTCTTGTTAATACAGGGTTGAAAGTATCGAACGAGGCTGGAGAAAAAACCAAGATGCTTGTTCCCGATATTGAAAAAACTACTCAGCTTATAAAAGAGATTTCGGCAGCCAGCATTGAGCAAAAAACCGGAGCAGAGCAGATTAACCTTGCAATGCAACAGCTGAATATGATTACCCAGGAAAATGCATCATCTTCGGATGAACTTACACAGAGCTCGAACCAGCTATCGGTTCTTGCCACCAACCTTAAACAGGCTGTGGGGTTCTTTAAGATAAAGGAAACGGAAGATGATATATTACCTGACGAATTTTCGGAACAGGAAAAAGAAGAAGAGGAAAAGGATGAGGATATAATGACAGATGCTGATACCGGCACTATGAGTGACGATGACGAAGATGTAAAAATTACACCTCCTTCGGAACCGATAACCGATTTTGGTAAAGAGTTCGACCTTGATAATTATGAGAAGTTTTAAATAATATCAGTGATGACAAACAATCCATTTGAAATAAAATTCAGTAAAAAGAAAGATTCACAAACTATTAATTTTACAGGCAATCTGATAATAAATCATATTGATGATATATTTAACACAGTGAAAGATAAAGTTGACAAATCAAAGGATTTGCATATAAAAATATCTGAACCGGAGAATATTGATCTTACTTTCATTCAGATGGTTTTGTCTTTACAGAAAACATGGTTAAACAATAATCGTGACTTTTCTGTTGAAACAAAAATAAAAGAAGAGTTAAAGCTTATATTAAATAATTCAGGATTTAGTTCATTCCTAAAATAACATTTACTATAATTTTAAATTATGGCAAAAACAGTTCTAATAGTAGACGATTCAGAAAGTATACGTGAAGTTGTAAATTTCACCCTTCAAAACGAAGGATACGAAGTATTAATAGGTGTAGATGGTGAAGATGCTTTAAAGTATCTTGACGGTCGTAACATTGATATTGTTATTACAGACCTTCATATGCCAAACCTTGACGGTCTGGGATTGATAAAGAAGGTTCGAGAAATGGATGCATATAAACATATTCCGATTCTGTTTTTAACAACAGAATCGCAAACAGCAAAGAAAATGGAAGCCAAGCAGGCCGGTGCTACCGGATGGATTATTAAGCCATTTGTGCCGGCTAAGCTTTTAAGTGCTATTTCCAGAGTATTACGATGATTGACAGGATCAGGGATACCTTTATTAATGAAACCGTTGCTAACCTGAACAATATTATCCGAAAGATAGAATCTTTAAAAAAAGGAGAAGATTGCCGGGAACTTGTAGAAGTGGTTTATAAAACAATGCACTTTATAAAGGGTACAGCTCCGATGTTCGGATATAGTACTTTAGGTGATTTGGTACTCCCTGTTGAAGCTGCTGGCAAGATGTTGTTTGAGTCAGATAAATGTTTTGATGACAAACAGCTGAAAGGTATAAATTATGTAGTGGCTTTAATTATGGATTTGTTAACAAAGTCAGATTACGAATTGCATGATATTGAAAAAGAAAAAGAAAAAATTTCTGTTTTTTTTTAGTAGTGCAAAAACGGTAAGTTCAGAGAATTATGATCGATAAGTTTAAGGAAAAATTTGTAGAAGAAGCACAGGATAATGTCAGGGATCTTGAAGAGTCATTATTGCTGCTCGAAGAAGACCTGAATAATATGGATATCATAGAGCGGATATTCCGTGCTATGCATTCACTTAAGGGGGGTGGTGCAATGTTCGGGTTTAATGACCTTAGTGACTTTACACATCACCTTGAAACTATCTTTGATCTTATTAGGAATAATCAACTTAAGGCAAATCCGGAAATAATAAGCCTTACTTTTAAATCTATCGATCATATTAAAGAGCTTCTGGAAAAAGGTAACCTTGAATCTCAGGATGATATTGATGAACAGAATGAGATAATAAAAGAGATAGAAAAATTTGTAAACATAAACGATAAGGATACCAATGAACCGGAACTGAAGGAGGACGAGAGCAAAGTTACCGATGATGAATCAAAAACATACCTTATATCAGTAATTCCCAACGAAGATATACTGAAAAATGGAACTAATCCTTTGTTTCTGCTCGACGATCTTCATGCCATGGGTAATGCTGTTACTATCTCCTTCACAAAAAATATACCTTTAATTGAGGAGTTTGAACCTATAAAAAATTATTGTTCTTGGCAGGTTGTCCTCAATACCGTAGAATCAGATAATGAAATAAAGGATGTCTTCATCTTTGTGGAAGACGAATGTACTATCGAAATTACGGAGATTGCAAACGGTAATGTTCTTAATAATCCGATGCTGAAAAAACTGATTGAAGAGGCAGAGGCAACACAGGAATTTATTAAGAAAGAAGCGGTTCAGGAGCTTAATTTTGAAAAAAACAAAACTACATCAAAAGCCGGATTAAAGAAGAAAAATCTTTTCAAGGAACATAAAATATCAAGTATCAGGGTTGCTTCAAATAAAATTGATGACCTGGTGAATCTGGTTAGTGAAATGGTAACGATACAGGCACAGCTAAACCTGTATGCCGAAAACAGTGGTGACCCTGCAATTATTTCTCTAGCCGAGAATATACAAAAACTGTCGCGTCAGCTTCGCGACAATGCCTTTGAAATAAGCCTTATCCCTCTTCAGAATGAATTGATGCGTTTTCAGAGGCTGGTAAGGGATCTCTCAAAAGAGATGAATAAGGAGATTGACTTTATAGTGGAAGGTGGAGAAATAGAACTTGATAAAAATATAATAGAAAACCTGACAGACCCGTTACTTCACATCATCCGTAATTCGGTCGATCATGGTATCGAATTACCGGAAGAGAGAATTAAACTTGGGAAATCGCCCAAGGGAACAATTCTTTTCAGGGCATATTATTCGGGAGCTAATGTTATAATAAAAATACAGGATGACGGACGGGGAATCGATACTGATGTTATTCGTAAAAAAGCAATAGAAAAAGGTCTTATAGACAAGGACATTGAGCTTACGAAGAAAGAGATTCTCGATTTAGTGTTTCTTAGCGGATTTACGACAAGAAACGAGGTTTCAGATATTTCCGGTCGGGGTGTAGGTATGGATGTCGTCAAAAGAAAAATTAATGATATCAGAGGTGAGGTATCAATTGAATCGGAATTAGGTCAGGGAACAATAATTACTCTTGAGCTTCCGCTTACATTGTCAATTATTGACGGTTTGCTGGTTGAGGTTGTGGGTAAACAATATGTTATCCCAATTTCGAGTATTGAAAAAATTTATTCGGTTAGTGATATTGAGCTGGGTAAGTCTTTTAATAAAATTGCTGTTATCGATAATGAACAATATTCATATATTGATCTACGGGATGTTTTTGAAGAAGAGTCGATAGAAAATAACGATAGCCAACTGATATTAGTGAAATATGAAGACAGACGTGTGGGATTAATTGTAGATAATGTGATAGGAGAATATCAGACAGTAGTAAAATCGCTGGGAAGATTTCTGAAAACACAGGAGAATATATCGGGAGCATCCATTATGGGTGATGGTTCAATATCGCTTGTGATTGATACAAACAGGCTTATTCAGTATAACGCCTCACATAAGTATAAAACAAAAAAGTAAATATCAATGGCAGATAAGCAATTAACATCTATATTATCATTTTTTATCAGTGAAGAAATATTCGCTTTTGATACGGATACTGTTCGTAATATTCTTGAGCCGGGTAAAATAACACCGGTACCGAATACCAAGGAATATTTTATGGGCGTTATTAATTTACACGGTAATATTATTCCAGTAGTTGATCTGAGAAAAATAATGGGTATTGAAAATGCCCAGATCAACAAGGATACGGTTATTATTGTGGTATCAAACGACGGACGCGCGGAATCACTTATAGGATTTATAGTTGATGGGGTTAAAGAGGTAATATCACTAAACGAAGATTATGCATTACAGGAAACAATAATTGATATAAATGAAAAATCGTCTTTTAAGATTACATTCAAAGGCACACTGAGGTTAAAAGACAGTTTTATTCATATTATAAATCTGAATGATATTGTAGGAGAAATAGAAAAATAAAATTTGAACAAATGGACCAAAGTACCAATTCATATCTCACGTTTAAGGTAAATGACAATATATTTGGAATTCACGTTGAAAAAGTTGTTGAGATAAAGGAATATAAAGAACCCAAAAGTATTCCGGAAACACTTCCTTATGTTACAGGTGTTTTTGAATACAGGGATGAGGTTATTCCTTTGATTGATACTGCTGTTAAGTTTAATCTGGGAAAAATAAACCTTACGTCCCAAACATGTATTGTTGTTCTTGAAATTATTAATGAACAAAAAAATATAAATGCCAAGGTTGGTATAATTGTAGATACGGTTTCTGATGTTATAGAAGCCGACCCGGAAGTGTTAAAGCAGATAGAAGATGATTACAAACCCAATTATATTTCAGCCACTTACAAACAGGGCGATAATCTTGTAATGATTATTAATGCGAATAAAATATTCTCGGCAAAAGATATCATTGCAATGGATAAAGCTATTGACGAGATTAATACGAAAGGATAGTAATAAAGAATATGTATCAGGAGAGCAAATATGAGCAGGGAAAAGAACTGAACTGTTTCAGAGCCGAACTTTCCGAAAAGGATTTTCAGGCTTTCAGCTCTTTTATCTATTCCCAGTATGGAATAAAGATGCCGCCCGTGAAACGCATTATGCTTCAGGGGCGTTTGCTCAAGCGAATACGCGAGCTTAATATGAATTCTTATTCCGAATATAAGGAGTATTTTTTCAGTAAAGAGGGACAGCAGAGAGAGATATTTAATTTTCTGAATGTAATCACCACCAATAAAACAGATTTCTTCAGAGAGCCTGTTCATTTTAATTTTTTGCAGGATAATATCTTACCTGAGTTTCTGGAAAAGAATCAAGGCTCGGTGTTCAAAGTCTGGAGTGCAGGATGTTCAAGTGGGGAAGAACCTTATACCATTTCAATCGTACTGAATGAGTTTAAAGTAAATCATCCCCATTTTAATTTTTCAATTCTGGGGACTGATATATCCAATAAAGTGCTGAAGGCTGCGGCCCAGGGGGTATATCCGGAGAGTAAAGTGGAACTTATGCCTCTTCATCTGAAGAAAAAATATTTCCTGAAAAGTAAAGACAGAAAAAACCCTACAGTAAGGGTGAATCCTTTATTGCAAAGAAACCTGTCATTGAAATATATTAACCTGATGGACAGTGCATATAGTGTTAATGAAAAATTTGATGTAATTTTCTGCCGGAATGTTCTGATATATTTCGACAGAAAAACCCAGGAGAAGGTAATAAACAAGCTTAGCAGTTACCTTAATCCGGGAGGGTATTTCTTTATCGGCCATTCCGAATCAATGACCGGAATGGATGTACAGCTGGAACATATTAAACCAACAATATTCCAAAAACCGAAATAAATAATATTATTAAACGCACAAATACTATGAGTAACTTATCGGACAGACAACTTTTGAAAGAGTTACGGTTAAGACTGGAAGAATCAAGGAAAGCCAAAGAAGAGCTTCAGACTCTTTCAAAGGAGTATCAGGAGGTATACAGGAAGCTGAATGAATCAGAATCTCTGAAGAGTCATTTTATTTCAAATATCTCAAATGAGATTGTAAACCCGTTTACCTCAATACTGGGACTATCAAAAGCAATATTATCAGTAGAGAAAAACGACTGGAAAAAGGTTGTTTCGATGGTGGCACTAATTCACAGCGAAGCCTTCAATCTTGATTTTCAGTTGAAGAATATATTTGTTGCAGCCAAAATTGAAGCGGGAGAAGTTGCACCAAATATCACTAAAGTAAATATCAAAAGCTTAATTCAGAATGTTATTGATTCATTCAATATTGTATCCCGTAAAATGGGAATCGGTATTGACTTGCAATACAATGTCGATTACGGCTTCGGAAAAAACCTGTATTTTAAAACCGACTCTGAAAAATTAAAGCTTATTCTTAGTAATCTTATAAATAACGCCCTTAAATACAGCTATAAGGATAGTAAAATTATCATCAGGGTATCAATCGAAGACGATATTCTTAACGTATCGGTACAAGACTTTGGTACTGGAATCTCTGAAAAAAACCAGAAAATTATTTTTGAGAGATTCAAACGTCTTGATTCAGGTATTAATTCAATCAACCGCGGGCACGGACTTGGCTTGTCAATTACAAAAGCCTTGCTCGATGTCCTTGATGGTGACATTAAGATTGAAAGTAAAAAAGGAGAAGGTTCAACCTTTTCAATTAATCTGCCTGAAGCAAAAAACATTATTGAAGGATTCAGCGGAGAAGGAAATGATATCTTTTTTGATGATGATGATGAGATTTTTTAAGGGATCAATTAAATGAATAAAAATTATTTACAATATTTTTTATACCCTTCATCCCTGTTTGTCAGTAAAGAACCGTATGTAGTAAAAACGATACTGGGTTCTTGTGTGGCTATTTGCATATGGGATAAACGCCTGAAAATAGGCGGGATTAATCACTATATGCTGCCAAACTGGAACGGTAATGACCTGGCATCGCCTAAATACGGAAACATTGCCATTGAAAAACTTATAAGTAAGTTGCAGGCAATGGGAAGCAGAAAGGAAGACCTGGTTGCCAAAATATTCGGAGGTGGCGATATGCTCGAAGGCAACAGGCAAAACAGCTATCTGATAGGAGAAAGAAATATAAGAGTTGCCCGGTTAATGCTCGAAGAAAACGATATTCCCATTATTGCTTCAAGTACCGGAGGGAAAAGGGGCCGGAAAATTCTGTTTTTTACTGACACCGGTGAAGTTAGGCATAAATTTTTAGAAAAAAAACTGTAACAAAATGAGATAGGTTTTGTTATTTTACAAGGAACAAAATAATTGATAATGAGCAAGAGGAACATCCGGGTGTTGGTGGTCGATGATTCGGCGGTTGTGAGACAGAGTCTTTCTACTATTTTGGAGTCAGATCCTGAAATAACAGTGATTGCTACTGCTGCTGATCCCATAATAGCAGTTAAGAAAATAATGAAAGAGGTTCCCGATGTCATAACTCTGGATATTGAAATGCCGAGGATGGACGGGCTCACTTTTCTTCGTAAGATAATGTCACAACATCCAATTCCGGTTGTTGTTATTTCATCTCTTACTACTGCCGGTACAGAAACTGCAATGAAAGCTCTTGAGTACGGAGCAAGTGAGATAATTGGCAAGCCGGCAATGAATGCTGCTCAGTTTTTTAATGACTCTAAAATTCTTCTTTGCGATGCAGTAAAAGCTGCATCAAGTGCAAAACTTAAGCGGAAAAAGATTGTAGCTACATCAAAAAAGACTGTAATACCTCCCAAGTATACAGCTGATGTAATTATTGAGAAAGCATCGGCATATAAACGAATTATAAATACTGATAAGATAATTGTGCTTGGTGCGTCTACCGGAGGAACCGAGGCTATCCGTAAGTTTTTGGCCGAGATGCCGGCTAAATCACCTGGTATTGCAATCGTTCAGCATATGCCTGAGGGATTTACTAAATCATTTGCCAACAGCCTGAATAATATCTCAAAACTTGAAGTAAAAGAGGCCGAAAACGGAGATAAATTATATCAGGGCAGAGTCCTGATTGCTCCGGGAAGTAAGCATATGCTACTGAAAAGAATAGGTAAAGAATATTCTGTTGAAGTTAAAGAGGGTCCATTGGTAAACAGGCATCGTCCGTCTGTAGATGTTCTTTTTCGTTCGGCAGCACGTTATGCAGGGAAAAATGCATTGGGAATACTTCTGACCGGAATGGGGAACGATGGCGCAAAAGGACTTCTTGAACTTAAAGAGTCCGGAGCGCATACAATTGCCCAGGATGAACAAACAAGTGTGGTTTTCGGCATGCCCAAAGAAGCCATAAAACTTGATGCTGCCGAAAAAATTCTGCCTATCGATAAAATAGCTCCATATATTATATCCAATTTAAATAAGTAATTTTCCCGAAATACATAACCTTAATTAATTTGTGCCGTATAACAGTGCAAAATTGTATCTGCACAACAATAGTGAATTAAATAAGGTTATGAAAAAAGTTAAATCAAAAGCCATTAGGAAGAAATATATTTTCAGAGGATTTACTTTTGGTTTGGGAATACTTCTTTTTACTGCATTACTAAGCCTGAATTCTGATGTTTTCAGCAAAGATAATACCAGTGTCTTAGATGCCTTCAGGCTGATGCCCGGATTGTGGCTAGTTGTTTTTTTACCGTTTATCACTGCAATAGCAGGTTATTATACGGCAAACAGTATCTCCGAAACATTAAAAAAAGCAACCAGGAAAATAAAAAAAGAAGCTAAAAGGTCTCAGCTTGTACTCGAATTTATTGATAATCTTCG
Organism: Chlorobiota bacterium; assembly: GCA_013153405.1. Lineage (GTDB taxonomy): Bacteria > Bacteroidota > Bacteroidia > Bacteroidales > Marinilabiliaceae > JAADEM01. The sequence goes on along the minus strand of JAADEM010000066.1, from coordinate 13,504 downwards.
TAAGGGAAATCTTGAAACAGCAGTTCCGTTATCATCAAAAAAAGATGAGCTCGGACGTTCGCTTGTGAGACTAAAAGAGTACATGATAAAAAACAAAAGAGAGGAAGAGCAACGCAGAATTGAAGAAGAGCAAAGAACCTGGGTAACTAACGGACTTGCTCAGTTTGGTGAATTGTTGCGTAAAACCAATAACGATCTGGAAGAACTATCTTTTAGTATTATACGTTATATCGTCGATTACCTGAAAATTAATCAGGCCGGATTCTTCCTGCTTAACCAGCCCGAGGAGGGCGAACCTTATTTTGAACAGAAAGCATGTATTGCATATGACCGCAAAAAATATGCAGATAAAATAATAAAATGGGAAGAGGGCCTTATAGGACGGTGTGCCCTGGAAAAAGAGACCATTTATCTTACCGATGTTCCTAATGACTACATGAACATCACCAGCGGGCTGGGAGAGGCAAATGCATCGGCAGTCCTTATTGTTCCACTGAAAGTTAATGATAAAGTTTATGGGGTTATTGAACTTGCATCATTCAGTGAATTTCAGAAATTTGAGATTGAGTTTATCGAGAAAATTGCTGAAAGTATTGCTTCTACTATATCGGCTGTTCAGATTAACATCCAAACCAACAAGCTTCTGAAAGAAACGCAGGAACAGGCAGAAAAAATGGCTCAGCAGGAAGAGGAGCTTCGTCAGAACCTGGAAGAGATGCAGGCAACACAGGAAGAGAGTGACAGACGTGAGCTTGAGATGAAAGGAATACTTGAAGCGATTGACCATTCTGCTATAAGCTCGGAGTTTGAAACTGACGGAACACTGATTTCTGTAAATCATAACTTCTTAGATGCTTTTAAGTACAATATCGAAGAGGTGGAAAATCAGAATATCAGAATATTTTTCTTTAAAGATGATCTGGACGAACTGAATAAAATCCTTGCAGACCTTCGTAACGGGAAAAACTTTAAAGGGCGTGTGCGGAGAAGGACAAAAATGGGAGATGCTATTTACCTGCTTACAACATATACTCCTGTTATGGATAATGAGGGAAATATTGTGAAGATTCTCAGCCTGGATTATGATATTACCGAGCAGGTTAAAATGGAAGAGGAGCTGAAGAAAAGTAAGGAAGAACTGGGAATAATGCTCGAACAGGCACGAAACGAAGTGAAAGAACAATTTAAAGAAATAGAAGCCGTTAAAATAAGAAACGAAAAAACACTTGAAGGAGCACTCGATGCTATCCTTACTACCAATAAAGATGGTATAATAGAATTTTTTAATCTTGCAGCTGAAAAGCTGTTTGGTTACGACAGGCAGGAAGTGTTAGGAAAACAGGTTGCGTTGTTGTTTAGCAAAGATACGGCTAAAAACGATGAGTTTGTTTCTGCTTTTGTGAATCCGGAAAAGGAAAAAATTGTAGGAGAAAGGCGCGAAGTGCCTATTTTAACTAAGTTTGGTGAAGAGATTCCGGTACTGTTCCTTTTGTCGGAAGCCAAAGTAGGAGATGATCATTCATTTACAGCATTTATACAAAATGTTGAAGTGGAATTGTTTTAATAATTTATGACAGAGAAGGTTGAAAATATAGCAGAGATAAGGATTTTTTTGCGTGAGCTGAAGAAACATTCATCATACGATTTCTGTGATTACTCTGACAGTTCTATCATGCGCAGAGTAAGCAAGATATTAAATGACAATAAAATTGATATGGATCAGCTTATAACGCGGATTCGTACCGATTCGGAATTTGTTGAAAATGTTGTTCAGGATATTACGGTTAATACCACTGAATTTTTCAGAGATCCATGGATGTGGAAAGAGTTGTATAAGAATTATCTTCCTTCGTTAAAAAATAAAAAGATAATAAACATATGGCATGCCGGATGTTCATCGGGGCAGGAAGTTTATTCAAATCTTATTTTACTGAATGAGCTCGGACTATTGGACAAAAGCCGTGTTGTGGCAACGGATATAAATAATGAGATGTTGAAAATTGCCAGAACCGGTGTTTATAATGCCAAGTATAACAAGACCTTCGATGATAACATCAGAGATGTGCTTGAATGCGGAGAGATGTCTGCCGATGTTTCTGTCGAAAAATATTTTGACATATCGGAGGACGACGGAACAATAAGAATAAAAAGTTTTCTCAGAAAAATACCGGTATTCAAATATCATGATCTGGTAAATGGCGATATTGACAGTATAAAGTTTGATATCATTTTCTGCAGAAATGTGTTGATATATTTTAATACCTCTTTACAAACCAGAATATTGCAGAAGTTCCATAAAAAACTTGTGAACAGAGGGATGTTGATTCTTGGTAATCATGAAGGGGTAAATGGTTTTTACAGAGCTAAATTTTCAAAAGATGGCCCGGTTTATATCAAAAACAGTGCCTACACTTTCCAGTTTTGAGAGAGGGTTAGGTTTAGGATTAAAAGATGTGCGTGAGTTGTCGGCATTTATGTCGGATGTGCTTGGTATACCTTACGATCATATGCCGGTATCATTTTTTAAACGCCGCCTGACCAATGTGTTCGCAAAAAATAATATAAGAAATGTAGAGCATTTTAAAGAGCTTCTTACATCAGGAGATATAAAAGAGAATATATATCATGATTTTTCGGTAAGTATTACCGAGATGTTCAGAGACCCGGGATTCTGGAGGTATTTAAGATCTTTGTTGCAGAATCTTTCTCCCGGTAAAACTTTTACCGTCTGGTTCCCGGATGCTTCATCGGGTGAGGAGGTTTTTTCTTTTCTTATTCTTATTGCCGAACTCAATATGCTTGACAGGATAAAGGTTATTTGCCAACACCCGTCGAGTCGGATAACAGAGGATATTCGAAAGGGGATTTTAAGAAATAAGAATGCAGAGGTTAATGCCAATAATTATATCAGAATAGAAGGAAACGGCAACTTTAAGGATTATTATTCTTTGCAGGACAACATTTTTGTTCTAAATACGTATTTGCTACAAAATGTTGAAACTGTAACAGGCCATTTTCTAAATACGGCAATAAATGAACCGGCAGGTTTAATAATGTTTCGTAATAAAATGATTTATTACGATAAAGAGGTGTCTGAAAAGGGAATAAAAACATTAACCGGGAAATTGTCTCCCGGTGGATTGATTGCTATCGGAGGAAAAGAAAAAATGCCGGAAAGTACCATGTCATCCTTTAAGTGTATTAATGAGAAAGAGCGTGTATTTAAAAAACACGGTTTTGATATAAGCTGGAATAATGGAAATTAACGGAAAAAAATATAAAGCGGTAGTCATAGGAGGTTCTGCTGGCAGTTTTTCGGTAGTATCAAAAATATTATCGAAAATGTCACCTGACTTCCCTCTTCCGGTGATAGTTTGCATGCATAGGCTTAAGCATGTTCGTTCAGGATTGGTTGAGGGATTAAATCTGAAGTCAAAGATAAAAGTAGTGGAGCCTTGTGATAAAGATAAGATAGAAGGAAATAAAGTTTATCTTGCCCCTTCTAACTATCATCTTTTTATTGAATTTGACAATACTTTCAGTTTAAGCACGGAGAGTGTTCATAATCATAGCAGGCCGGCTATCGACTATACTTTTTCGTCGGCGGCATACACTTATCGTGATAAAGTGTTGGGAATTATACTTACCGGCGCAAACAAAGACGGTGCAAACGGGTTGAAGGATATTCACGATAAAAACGGAACCACCATTGTTCAGGATCCTGCCAGCTGTGACATTGATACAATGACTAAAGCTGCACTTAACCTGTTTGAACCCGATTATATTCTTACTCCGGAGAAGATAGCAGAATATTTAAATCAACTTGCATCATGAAAAACATGAAAGTAACAAATATTGTTAAAGCAATAGTTTTCAGTATAACAACAGTTGTTTTGTTATCGCTGGGGATATATTTTTTCATGTCAGTTTATCCGTCAGCAGTGTTTTTTATGGTATACATTGTAGCATTAAGCGGTATTTTGTTGTTGCATCTTTATACCGAAATGCAGATACGAAAACTTAACGAGACACTTGAAAAGTATTACGAGGAGAACACCGGACTTCGTAACAAAATAGAGGAGTTGAAAAAAAATATAGAAGAGAAAAACAGAAAATCAACAGAAGAAAAACAGGAAACAGACATTCCTGCTGAACTGGCAAGATCTTTTGCCGGATTACCTTCGTTCGATGACAAAAAAAACTTCTGTAACAATGTGTTAAATAGTATTGCAACTCAGTTTGAGATTGTAACAGGACTTTTTTTCGTTTACGATAAACAATCTGAGAATTTTTCCGTAGAAGGGAACTACGGAATTATGAAAGATGAAGAGGTAGAGCCGTTTTCGCCTGGTGAAGGATTACATGGAACGGCCGTGGATGAGGGTGAGGTTATTACCCTTGAGGATGTACCGGAAGAATATTTTTCGGGATATAGCGGGCTTGGGGAAGCAAAACCTGCATTTATTTATATATTGCCGGTAGGGCAAAAAGATGACCCGGTGGGTGTTATCGAGGTTGCATCATTTCGTAAACTTGAATTTAAGCGCTACTGGAATGATATTAATAAAATGATAACGGAACGGATATTAACTGAAGTATCAAAAGATAGATAATACGGCAATATGTCGAAAAAAAATAAAAAGATTATCAAACGACTTAAAAAGTATTTTTCTGTTTCTTTTTTATCAGAAACGGAATTGTACGTTATGTCGTTTTTTACGGTTTTTTTACTGTTTTTTACCTGGGCGGGAGTATCATCTCTTACTTCCGGCAGGTTTACCATTAATTCAATATTTTATATTCATACAAAGCCATTTGTCTGGTTTATCGACTTCGTTATTCTGTCATTGCCGTTAAGCTTTGTGTTTTTTGTTAATTATCATAAAATAAAAACAGCAAAGCTGAAGAAAGAGCTTAATAAACTTTATGACAACTCGAGGCAGAATGTAGAGCTGGCAGAGAAGATAGGTCGCGGCGAACTTGATCTGGATGTTAAAGCCGCAGATAGTAAACTCTCCGAAGTATTACTCAATTTAGGACAGAATTTAAAGCATAACCAGGAAAAAGAGAATGTTCTTAACTGGATATCTAAAGGTAAAGATTTAATCTCTGATATACTTCGTTCTTATAACAACATTGAATCGTTATCAATAGAGGTATTAAAGAAAATAATTGAGTATAATTCAGCGGTACAGGGTGCTTTTTATATATACGACGGGAAAGGTATGCTGAAGAATATAGCAACCTACGCATATGGCCGTCAAAGATTTATTAAGCAGGAAATTCCTGTAGGAAAAGGCCTTATAGGTGAAACTGCATATGAGAAACAATATGTTTTCAGAACCGAAATACCGGATGATTATTTTACATTGACATCGGGAATTCTGGGTGACAGAAAGCCTAAAGGCTTATTGATAGTACCTTTGGTACAGGAAGATGAGCTTCAGGGTGTTTATGAAATTGCTTTTATTTCGGAGAATGTACCGGAAAAGGTTTTTACTCTGGCTGAAGAGTTAAGCCGGATGATTGGCCAGACAATTTATAATCTGAAAATAAATAAAAGGACCGAACAGCTCCTGAAAGAATCTCAGGAGATGACAGAGATACTTAAGAAAAACGAGGAGCAGCTAAAACAGAATGCCATTGAAATGCTCGAAGCCCAGGAACAACTTGAAAAATCAAATAAGTTGCTCGAGTCTCAGATTCAGGAGGTGGAGCATGGGCGCAAAAAACTGCAGGCTTTGCTTACAAATGCATCGGAGTTTATTTCTATTTACAATGAACGACAGCAGTTGTTGTTTGAGAGTCCGTCGGTTAAACGCATATTAGGTTATGATGATGATGACGAAGATGTGAGAGGAATGGATCCGGAGCTTCTTACTCCCAAAGGATACAGAACTATCAATGAACTGTTCCAGTATCTGCTTGAGACACCGGGAGGCCAGCGGACAGCTCAGTATACATATCTGAAAAAGAATGGTGAAAAATTGTTTCTGGAAACAAGAGGTACCAACCTTTTGCACGATCCTGCCATTCGTGGATTAATATTTAATACCAGAGATATAACCGAAAGAAAACGGGCCGAGAAAGAGGAACGTATGAAGAGTCGTATGCAGTCACTGTCGGAGAACTCACCCGACATGATCATACGTATAAATACAAGTGGAAAACTTATTTATGTAAATCCGGCAGTAACTGTTTTTGTTGGGGTTCCGGCTTCTGAACTGGTGAAGAAACGCATCTCTGAGCTTAAGATTGATCCGAGATTCATACAGTTTGTGAAAGAATCTCTCATCTCAATTCGTGATGAAAACAAGGAAATTATTTCTGAGATTACCATTACCAGCTCAGAGGGCGAAAGGGTAATGGAAATAAAAGGTATTCCTGAATACAACGATGACAATGATCTTGAGTCAATTCTGTTTGTAGCACATGATATTACAGAGATTAAGATTATTGAACAACAGCTGAAAGAGAAAAACAAAAAGATATCGGACAGTATTAACTATGCCCAGAGAATACAATCGTCGATACTTCCGGATACCAAGTCGTTGCAGCAACACTTCCCCAGGTCTTTTATCTTTTACAGGCCTAAGGATGTTGTAAGCGGAGACTTCCCGTGGTTCTTCAAAAAGGACGATACATATTATGTTGCTGCAGTAGACTGTACCGGACACGGAGTGCCGGGAGCACTGTTGTCGTTTATTGGATACTTTTTGTTAAACAATATCGTTAATACTGATAAAAACTATACAGCTGCCGAAATTCTGGACAAGCTGCATTATGGGGTAAGGAAGAATCTTAAGCAGGATCAGGAAGGTGCCAACGGCCGTGACGGAATGGATCTTGCCTTGTGTAAGATATCGCCCGAGAAAGGTGAACTTCAGTTTGCAGGAGCACACCGTCCTCTTTATCTGGTTCGGAACGGAGAACTTATCGAGTTTAAAGGAACTCGTAAAGGAATAGGCGGAACACCATTGCCACGTAGAGTGGAGAAGGACTTTGAAAATAATATTATAAAATATCAGAAGGGAGATAAAATATTTATTTTCTCTGACGGATTGCCAGATCAGATAGGAGGTAAAGAAGAAAGAAAGAAAAAATATCAGGCACGCAGAATCAGAGAAGCACTTGTTGAAGATCCTTCTCATACAATGGCATACTACTCAAGATTCTTCCCAAAAGACTTTTTCGAATGGATGGGAGAAGAAAAACAGGTTGATGATGTTTTGTTAATAGGTATTGAATTGTAATTATCTTTATATATTTTTAAGAAATTTTTTTTAACTATGGATGAACTTAATGAGAATAAAAGCCACAGTTTTCTCGATTTTGCATATCAGATGTATAAATCGATGAAAACAAACGAGATTAATCTGGTTTATGAGGGAGAGGTAACACAGGAAATAACAAAAACCTTTACCTCTCTTACTGAACGTAGTCTCTCAAAAAACGAAGAATCAAACATGGTTCAACGTAAGGTGTTTCATGTAATGGTTGAGTGCCTTCAGAATATCAGTAAACATGCCGACTCTCTTGATGGTGAGGAAGAGAAACGCGGAATAGTTATGGTTAGCCACGGAAAGGAAAGCTATAACATTATTACCGGTAACGTTATTAAAAATGAAAAAGTTCCGGCGTTAAAAGAGAGTCTTGAAATGGTAAATAACCTGAGTAAAGAAGAACTTGGCCAGCTTTACCGTAAGCAGATGCGAGAAGGAACAATCTCGGATAAAGGAGGTGCCGGACTGGGGCTGATTGATATTGCCAAAAAAACCGGCAGTAAACTGCATTATCAGTTTAAGGAACTGAATGATCAGGTGAGCTTTTTTATTTTAACATCAACCGTAAAACGAACTTAAAAAAATAATAACAATGGAAGTTATAAATATCAAAGGAACAGACGATACACCTAATGTAATTTTAGATAAGGAAAACGCGCAATTTGAAATATCCGGCCGTTCGCTTCCGGAAGACGTTAATATGTTTTTTGAGCCGATAATGGACTGGATTGATGAATATGCTGAAGATCCTCTCGATAAAACAGTTTTCAATTTCAAACTTGAGTATTTTAATACAGCATCGTCAAAAGTAATTCTGGATATTCTGCTTAAACTTGAAGAGATTGTTGAAAACGATAAAGATGTTGTTATTAAATGGCACTACCATGAAGATGAAGAGGATATGCTGGAAGCCGGTGAAGAATATGCCGACATTGTAAGCATACCGTTTGAGTATGTGATCCTGGATGATTGATCGATATTTTTTATAGTTGAATTATGAGTGAAGAAATACTAAAAGCTTTAATGCAACTGTTTGGGCTTATTGCCAAGCAGGACGGAGGGGTTGAGTCAAATGAAACAGAGTATGTGAAGTCGTTTCTGAAGCAGCAGTTGAATACAGAAGCGGTTCAAGAGTATTTTTCACTCTTTTTGAAACATGCCGAATTAGATAATAAGGGCGGAGAAAAAAAAGGTAAGGTCCAGCTTACTTCAATGAAAGACTCCGTCAAAATTCTTGGTATTTGTAAAAAGATAAACCGGAAACTTAACAAAGAACAAAAAGTTGTTGTTTTGGTTCGTCTTTATGAACTCATAAATACCGACAGAAAATTTACCGAGCAGCGAATGGCCATAATCAATACCGTGGCCGACGTATTTAAGTTGCCTAAGGATGAGGTCGAGAATATAGAAGCATTCATTGTACACAATGACATGAATAAACTCGACAGAAAAATGATTCTTTTGTTGTCGGCACAGGAGTTTGAACCAAAGAATGCTATTTTCGTTCATTCGCATGGTCTGCATGGTAATATTGTAATTCTGAAAATAGAGAGCTCAAACCTTTATTTTATCCGGTATACAGGAGATCAGGAGTTATTTCTTAACGGACTTCTGATAAATCCTAAACGTATTTACCTGTTTCCGAAAGGAAGTTTCCTTAAGCTTCCGGTAGGTCCGCCACTTTATTATACCGATGTGGTGGCTCACTTTATGACTGATGCAACAACAGCAAGAATCTCTTATCATGTAAAGAATGTTTCGTTCCGCTTTAAAACAGGCACTATCGGACTTCGAAATATAAACATAGCAGAGGAGCAGGGAAAACTGATAGGTATAATGGGAGCCAGTGGTGCAGGGAAAACCACGCTTCTGAATGTTTTATCAGGACTCGAAACTCCTACTGAGGGGCAGGTATTGATAAATGGATACGATTTACACCGGGAGAAAGAAAAGCTTGAAGGTGTTATTGGACTTATTCCACAGGATGATTTGCTTATAGAAGAGCTTACTGTTTTTGAAAACCTGTATTACAATGCAAAGCTCTGTTTTAAAGATAAGTCGGAAGAAGAGATTACCAGGCTTGTAAACAATACTCTTATTAATCTGGGTCTGTATGAGCGAAAAGATCTCAAGGTTGGATCACCACTGAACAAAATGATAAGCGGTGGTCAGAGAAAACGGCTTAACATTGCACTTGAACTGATAAGAGAGCCTGCCATCCTGTTTGTTGATGAGCCTACTTCAGGACTGTCATCACGGGACTCAGAAAATGTGATGAACCTGTTAAGGGAACTTTCTCTTAAAGGAAAACTCATTTTTGTTGTAATACACCAGCCGTCTTCGGACATATATAAAATGTTCGATAAGATGTTTATTCTCGATACCGGCGGTTATCCTGTGTATTATGGTAATCCCAGTGAATCACTTATATATTTTAAGCGGCTTGATGCCCAGATTAACAGTGAATACGGAGAGTGTCCCACATGTGGAAATCTGAACCCGGAACTTATATTTAATATCATCGACTCGAATGTAATAGATGAGTACGGGAATTATACAAATCAGAGAAAAACAAAACCGGAAGAATGGTACTCATATTATCAGGAAAACATCAAGATACCTGATGTAGAAGTGGTAAAAGATACTCCGCCGAAAACACTGAATATTCCATCGTGGTTCAATCAGTTTAAAATATATACACTCAGGGATTTCTTCTCGAAAATAAGCAACAAGCAATATATTCTGCTTAACATACTCGAAGCTCCGCTTCTTGGTTTTATTCTTGCCTACCTTATAAGGTATATTGCTGATCCGGAATCGGATGTGTATATTTTCAGGGAGAATGTGAATATTCCGCCTTATATTTTTATGGGCATTATTGTTGCTTTGTTTTTTGGTTTAATAGTAAGTGCCGAAGAAATATTTAAGGATGCAAAGATTCTAAAGAGGGAGAAGTTTCTGAATTTAAGCCGTTCCAGCTATCTGCTGTCGAAAATCCTGATACTTTTTAGTTTATCTGCTATTCAGATGATTCTGTTTGTGCTTGTGGCAAACAACATTCTTGGCATAAAAGATATGACCTTTGAATTCTGGATAGCATTGTTCAGTATTTCTGCCTTTGCAAATATTATGGGGCTTATAATATCAGCTTCGTTTAACTCTATAGTTACTATATACATATTGATTCCACTGTTGATGATTCCACAGATGGTACTGGGAGGCGCAATGTTTACATTTGATAAGCTGAATAAAGATTTTACCAGTGTTGATAAAGTTCCTTTTGTTGCCGAGTGGATGCCTTCACGATGGATATATGAAGGGTTGATGGTGCATCAGTATAAACATAATAAGTTTAAGAAAAACATTTTCAATGTTGAACTTCAGGAAAGCAAAGCTGATTTTAAACAGGTTTATTACATTCCAGAACTGGAAGATATTCTTGATAAAAGTATAAATGCCCTGAATAATAATGTAAGCAAAGATGATAAAACATTTGTGTCGGACCTGGCATTGCTGAAGAATGAAGTGTCTAAAGAAAACAGAAGGGTTCCGAAAATTCAGTTTAAAGAGGTGTCGGAACTTACTCCGGATAAATTCACTCCCGAAGTAGCAAAAAAACTTAAGGTACATCTTGAAAAACTGAAGAAGTATTACAGTAAACTGTTCTTTGCAGCCAACAGTAAAAAAGAACGTTTTATTGAGGCAAACATTCGTGCAGACAGGGAAAAATTTGAGAGAATAAAAGACAACTATTTTAACGAAAGTATATCTGACATAGTCCGCAAGGTGTTTGAGAAGAACAAGATACTTCGTGAGGGTGATAAGCTTATACAAATGGTAGATCCAATTTATCAGATTCCGGAACCCCAGAATGCACTTGATTTCAGAACACACTTTTTTGCTCCGGAAAAACATATATTCGGGAAATTCTACGATACTCTTTGGTTCAACATTGCAGTTGTATGGCTTCTCACTATTATGCTATATGTTGTGCTGTATTACGATTTGCTTAGAAAAGCATTAACACGACTGGGGGAATTTAAATTACACAAAAGGTAACCTTTTTAAAATTTATTAGTATAATAGCCTTAGTTAAATCAAAAAAACCAAAAACATTTAACCATGCTAAAGAAATTTGTATATCTGTTTTTAATAGTTGCCGGTACGTCAATGCTTACAGGTTGTGGCAACTCATCAAATAATAAATCGGACAATTCATCGGATGAGCTTATCAGTGCTGACTCTTTAAGTTCGGAAGCGCCGCTTAAATTATCCGAAGAAGTAATAAGCGATGTTATTCAGAACATCTCCTCACCTGTTGAGATGGCTTCTCTTATTAAGTCAACAGGAGTGTCTTTTTCGCAGAAGATACTTAATGATCCCGATAATGTAGACAAATACAATACCAGTTTTAAAAGAGCATTAAATCTTGGTGTATTTGCTGCAGATCTGGGTTATATCAATATTTTTGATAAAAACTCAATTGTAATATCTTATCTTGTTGCTGTTAAGGATCTGGCAGAAGGGATTAAGGTAGGACAGTTTTTTGATTTTGCTTCTCTGAAACGTCTGGCAACAAATAATAATAACCTGGATTCACTGATGGAGATTTCTGTTTCCAGTTTTAATAAGATGGATTCTTATCTTCGTGAGCAGAACAGAAGTAATGTCAGTTCGCTGATAGTAACAGGAACCTGGATTGAAGGATTGTATATTACAGGTAGTGTAATTGAGCAGACTAACAACCGTGAGTTGATCGACAGACTTGCCGAACAAAAAGATATTGTAAATATTCTTCTCATTATTCTTGAGAATTACAAACATGATCCTAACTTTGCCGAATTATCAGAACAACTGCAGGCTCTTAAAGACTTGTATGGTAAGGTTAAAATAACCACAGAATTCGGGGAACCGAAGAAAATGGAAGTAAATGGCTCTCTTATCATTGTACAGGATGAAATAAGCCATGTGGAGATAACACCCGAGCAGGTTAAAGCGATAGTAAACCAGATAAAGAAGATACGTGAGTATATTGTATCATAGGTTTGTGGGTATAAAAAGATTGTTAATTGAAAATTCTACAAGGATGAAAAAGATACTAGTCAGTTTATTGGTTTTCTTATCAGTGTTCACTTTTGCAAGTGCACAATGTAATTCGGAAGCATTGTTGAAACAGGCACTGAAGGAAATGGGCAACGGCCAATACATTAAAGACTTTAAAATAGAGCTGTTCAAAGCAAAGAAAAGTATGAAAACAGGTTATGTAAAATACTCTGTTGTTTTGCAAAGCCGTAGCCAATATAAATTTAACGTTGTAGATGACCCTAGCAATGCTGAAAAAGTGATAATGCAGCTTTATTATAATGATAAGTTGTTGGTAAGCAATTTTGAAAAGGGCAAGTTCTATAAGTCATTTCAGTTTATTTGTGGAAAAACAGGAGTGTATAATCTGGTGTTCTCATATCGTGGGGGTGCTGAAGGATGCTCAAGCGCTGTTCTTTCACTCGTAAAACAGTTCTCGGAAAGTGAGATGAAAAACATGTAATGAATACATAATTATATAATTAAGGTTGTCTGTATGCAGACAACCTTTTTTGTTTTGTCTGTTTGAAAAAATTGTAGAACAGGTAAAAAAGAAAAAATAATTTATCTTTGACTATCTTAAAATTTTTTTTGAAAACGGTCGTTTAATCAGAGTAAACAAATAAATTGGTCAATATGAAAGGTTTAAGGTTTTTTATCCCTGTGTTATTAATAATTTTCGCTGCCTGTTCAACAAAAGACCGGTATGTGGTTGAAGGGAAAGTAACAAATGCCGAAGGCAGGAAACTGTATTTTGAAAAACTGGGTTTAAATACTGCATATCCTCTCGATTCGGTAACACTTTCCAAAAACGGAAAATTCAGATTTAAAGGAGATAAACTTAATCAACCTACATTCTTTCTCTTGCGTCTGGAAAATAGCGGAATTATTACTCTTCTTGTTGATTCGTCGGAGAAGGTCATTGTAACAGCAGATGCTGAAAATTTTGCTACAGGATATAAAATTGAAAACTCTATAGGGTCATCATATATTCAGATTCTTAACGAAAAGCTTGCTAAGCTGAAAAAGACTGTTAATGACTTAATCAAAGAGTATAATGATACAAAAGTTGAAAATAAAGAGAGACGAAAGGAACTGGTGGATAAAATCAATAACGCTATTCAGGAACACAAAGATTT
>JAADEM010000182.1 GCA_013153405.1 Chlorobiota bacterium | reverse complement strand
TTTAAATAATCTCTAAGACCTTCCTTATTTTCAATTATCAATCTGGCAATAACAGGATAATATTGCCTAAATAAAATATCAGGGAAAAGAGTAACTATAGCCATTAAGATTTTAATAGACACCGAATATACAGCTATCTCACTGTAAGAAACATTGAGCTTTTTTAATATTATTATTGAAAACTGGCCAAAAAATATTACCAATAAAGAATGTAATATATAACTCCATGCGTTTAACAAATACTCCTTTATAAAACTTACATCTAGGCCTAATTCCCTTTTGTCTATTTTTTTATACTTATTTACATAAATCAATAAAATCTGTAATAATTTACTTGTAGCCAAAGAAGAATACATAAACAGTAAATTATTAACAGATATAGAAGAAAAAACAAATAATAGTATAAATAATGTCTTTTCGAATATATTATATGTAGCTGCTAATGCAAATTTTTTATCAAAATAAAAGGATGAACGTACTACACTTATAACAGATTCTATATAAAAAGATATAACAAGCAATGTAAGATAAAAATTCCCCCATACAAGGACAGCAGACAATAAAATAAGGAACAGTGCTGTCTTAATAAAAATTATATTTAATATAACTTTATTTGACTTTTTATCTGCAAATAGTTTTATCTGATAAAACTCCCCTCCAACATCCATAAATGCAAAAAGGAACGAAGCAATAGAAAACAAATATGAATATTCTCCGAAAGCTTCTTTCCCGAAATATCTTCCGAAGAATATAAAAAATAAGAATAAAGTTCCTTTCTCAAATAACTTTGAAATAAACAGTATAGTAGTGTTTTTCAAACTATTTTAATAACTTATTTAATATTTATATTTTATTGAAAACCTTATTTTTTCAGCACCCCGCAAAAATCCAGATTAACTTTACTCTCATCTATTTCCAGTGTTTTAAACTCATCATGAGCCACAAGAAATGCAACAATATCAGCTTTCTCATAAGCTTCTTTGTAATCAGTAAGTTTAAAAATGTGATGCTCCTTTATATTTGGTTCAACAAAATATATTTCCTCATTATTTGAATTTTGCAATACACGCTGTGCTATATATTTTGCAGGAGATTCACGCAAGTCATCAATATTTGGTTTAAACGCAAGCCCCATAACTGCAATTGATGGTTTTCGTCCATGTTTTAATTCAAATTGCAGTTTCTCATTTTGTATTTTTTCTGATACCCAGAAAGATTTATAGTTATTTGTTTCACGTGCTTTCCCAATCATTTGTGCTTCCCGCGGATAGTCTGAAACAATAAAATACGGGTCCACGGCAATGCAGTGACCTCCAACACCACAACCCGGCTGAAGAATATTTACCCGGGGATGCTTATTTGCAAGTTCGATAAGCTCCCATACGTTTATTCCTGCTTTATCACAAATAAGTGAAAGTTCATTCGCAAAAGCTATCTGAACATCACGGCTGGCATTCTCAGTAAGCTTACACATTTCAGCAGTGCGGGAATTAGTTCTGTGCAATTCTCCCTTTACAAAAAGAGAATAAAACTCAATGGCTTTATCTGTACTTTTATCATCAATACCACCAATAACCCTGTCATTATGTACCAGCTCATACATTACATTACCGGGCAAAACACGTTCCGGACAATAGGCCATAAATATTTTATCCTTTAATTCCGGTCTCTGATTAAAAATAACCTCTTGCATTTTCTCTGTTGTTCCAACCGGAGATGTAGATTCTATTATATATAAATCACCTTCTTTAAGTAAGGGTATAATATTTTTTGTTGCTGCCTCAACGAAAGAAATATCCGGTTCGTGATTACCTTTAAATGGCGTAGGAACTACCACAAGGTAAACATCTGCCGGTTGAACTTCTGTATGTGCAGAAAGATACCCTTCTTTAACGGCATCTGCAACATACCTCTTAAGGTCGGGTTCAACGATATGAATTTCACCACGATTAATAGTTTCCACAACTTTTGGATTTACATCCATTCCTTTTACAGGTATTTTGTTTGATGCAATTAATGCACTTGTAGGCAAACCGATATAGCCTAGCCCTACTGTTGATACCGTTATGTTTTTCATAATTTTAAAATATATTCCCTTTTCTTTTAACAAAAGAGTGTTGATCAACTAATGTTTTTTCAAAAATTCGACAATTCTACCCGCAGCTTTTCCATCACCATAAGGATTATGTAATTCACTCATCTGACTATATCTTGCTTCATTCCGTAAAAGACTTTCTGCTTCTTTCACTATTTTTTCTTTATCTGTTCCAACAAGTATAACAGTTCCTGCATTCACGGCTTCAGGTCGTTCTGTTGTATCGCGCATTACAAGTACCGGCTTACCAAGACTGGGTGCTTCTTCCTGCACACCGCCACTATCTGTAATTATCAAGTATGCTTTATCCATCAGCCACACAAACGCTTCATAAGGTAATGGATCAATCAAATGAATATTTGGATTATCACCAAGTATAGAATAAACAGGTTTTTGCACATTAGGATTCAAATGTACAGGGTAGATAATCTGTACATCATCTTTATTTGCAATGTTATTTAATGCTTCACATATATTCAGAAAGCCCTGACCATGGTTTTCTCGCCTGTGCCCGGTAACAAGAATCAATCTCTTTTTAGGATCAATAATATTTTTTAATTTCTCAATATTCTCATTTCCTTCAATATTATTAACAATATCAACACTTTCGAGCAAGGCATCAATAACTGTATTACCGGTAATAACAATTGATTCTTCAGGTGTATTTTCAGACAAAAGGTTTTCTTTCGACTTCGTTGTCGGAGCAAAATGATAATCAGCTATCCGTCCTGTCAGTTGCCTGTTTAATTCTTCAGGGAAAGGTGCTAATTTATTATATGTCCTCAATCCGGCTTCAACATGCCCTACTTTGGCTCCACTGTAAAAAGCAGCCAATGCAGCAGCTGTAGATGTTGTTGTATCACCATGAACCAGTACATAATCAGGTTTAAACTCCTCCAAAACAGGTTTCATACCATTAATAATATCACCTGTTAAGGAATAAAGATTTTGATTTGGCTTCATTAAATCAAGATCATAATCAGGTTTAATATCAAAAAAATCCAAAACCTGATCTAACATCTCTCTATGCTGCGCAGTAACACAGACCTTAGTTACAAAGTCTTCATCAGAATGAAATACCTTTACAACCGGTGCCATTTTAATGGCTTCGGGGCGTGTTCCAAAAACAATTAATACTTTTTTCATTAAATCGATGAACTAAATTAATTTATTTGCTCCAAAATACCCGACATCTCTGTTAATGACTTAACTTTAATCCCCTCTTCCGGCTTTTCATATTCTATATCCAACCCCGGCAAATATTTAACTTCGCCTTTATCATATTTCTCATAAAGCTCCGGTTGGTTTTGCCTGCACTCTTCCAATGACTTATCCATATAAACCATTGTAAAACGATCTTCTCCTATAATCTCTTTTACCTGCTGCCTGATCTCTTTTGTTGGGGATATAAAGGCACAAATTGTAATTATTCCCTGATCATTTAACAATTTACAAACATGGGCTATCCTACGCAAATTCTCAGCCCTGTCAGGCAATGAGAAGTCAAGCTCGTGCGATAAGCCGGCCCTCACTGTTGCCCCGTCAAAAACAACAACAGTTTTACCTTCATCAAAAAGGATCTTTTCCAAGGTGTATGCAAACTCACGTTTCCCTGATCCGTGTAATCCTGTTATCCATATTGTTTGTCCCTTTTGCCCATATCGTTTTTCACGCTCCGTATCTGATATTAAACTCTCGCCACGCTTCATCTTCTCACGGTCCATATCCGTAATACGTGAATACAGGTCCTTATCCCTTGACTTATCAATGATCATACCAACGGCACTGGTATTATTGGTCACAGGGTCAATCAGCACAAATGCACCTGTGTTTTTATTTTTATAGTACGGGTCAAAAAACAGCGGCTTATTCGTTGTTATGGTAACACGGCCTATTTCATTTAACGAAAAGCTCTTTTCGTCTATTTTATCTAAGGTATTAACATCAACCTTATACTGGATATCGTCAATTCTGGCCTTCGTTTTATTGGTATTGTGTTTCAAATAAAATTGAGTATAGATATCCATATCCTTTTCGTCCATCCATACAAGCATCGCCTCAAACTGTCGTGATATTTTTGGCTGATTATCCGGATGTACTATCATTTCTCCTCTTGAGATATCGATTTCATCTTCGAGCACAAGAGTTATTGCCTGCGGTGGAAAAGCCTCATCCAGTTCTCCGTCATAAGTATGTATCATCTTAACCTTTGACTTCTTTCCGGATGGCAATGCCATAATCTCATCACCTTTCCTGACTATGCCCGATGCTACCTTCCCCGAGAATCCTCTAAAATCAAGGTTTGGACGAAGAACATATTGAACCGGGAACCTGAAATCCTCAAAGTTCCTGTCGCTTGCTACATGAACAGTTTCAAGATATTCCAACATACACGGACCATGATACCAGGGCATGGCATCAGATTTTTCTACAACATTATCCCCCTTTAAAGCTGAGATAGGCATACATTCAATATCCGGGATGTTCAATTGTGATGCAAAATCCTTATACTCCTCACTT
>JAADEM010000184.1 GCA_013153405.1 Chlorobiota bacterium | reverse complement strand
TAGTTATGTATAATTGCAATTTAACCTCAATCTTAAGTATTATTTGCAAAAAGTAATATCTTTACACGCCTTTTAAATGGGGAGCTTATCATTAATAATTGCCTGAATAAAGGGTTTATAAAAACCATAATGAGACTATTGAAATATATATACATTTTATTTTTATTCATATTTTACTCTTTTCCATCGGTATTCTCTCAGACTACGGAAGTAAAAGGAAGAGTTATAGATAAAAGGACAAAAGAACCTTTACCTTTTGTTAATGTATACTTTGAAAACCGCAACATTGGTACAATTACAGATAACAACGGGTATTACATGTTAAAAACAAATGAAGCATCGGGTCAGATATCGGCTTCATTTATGGGATACTACACACAAACTCACAAGGTAGAGATAGGGAAATCGCAGGTTATAAACTTTCTTCTTGAAGCAGAAAATATCAGCTTAAACGAAGTAATAGTCCAGAGCAAGAAAAAAAGATACAGAAACAAAGGTAATCCGGCAGTAGAGCTGATGCGGAAAGTTATTGCAAATAAAAAAATAAACCGTAAGGAAAACTTCAACTACTACGAATACACCAAGTACGAAAAACTGGAATTCGACATAAACGGTATAAACGATAAGGTTAAGAAAAAGAAGATATTAAAAAAAATAAACTTCATCTTCGACTATGCCGACACATCGACATTGGACGGGAAAGTTTATCTGCCGGTATTTTTGAAAGAAAAACTTTCAAAAGTTTATTACCGAAAAGAACCCAAAGCTCAAAAAGAATACATCTTAGGTAACAAAACAATAAAATTCCACGAGTTCCTAGATTCAAAAGGTGTGGATAATTTAATGGATCACCTTTACGAGGATATTGACATTTACAAATCCACAGTACGACTGGCGACTAACGATTTTATAAGCCCATTGGCGAAAATTGCACCTGCCACATACAAATATCATATTGTAGATACTGTGGACATTGACGGAACCGATTGTATTAATGTTGTATTTTACCCCAGAGATAAACGATCTTTCGCATTCCAGGGCAATCTGTTTATTACCAACGACAGTCTTTATGCCGTAAAAAAAGTTGATATGAGGGTTGTGCCGGATATAAACCTGAACTGGGTAAAAGACGTGCATATTGTTCAGGAGTGGGAACGAAAGGATAACCGCGCCTGGCTAATGACCAAAGACAATGTGGATATTATTTTCACAATTAGAGAAAACGGCAATGGTATACTGGGTAAGAAATCCGTTTTTTACGACAAATTCATTGTTGATCACCCCCAGCCTGACAGCGTTTATTCCGGCATTCAGAAAATTGTCAAACTTGACGGCTACGACAACCGGGATGAAGAGTTCTGGAAACAAAACAGAATAATTGCCCTGACGAAAAAAGAACAGAGCATATATTCCATGACCGATAGCCTTAAAAAAAACCCGTATTTCAGAACTGCCTCTAATGTTATAATGGCTTTTGTGGCAGGATATGTAAATGCCGGCTGGGTAGACATAGGGCGTGTAAATACTTTCCTTACTTTCAACGACGTTGAAGGATTCAGGATAAGAGCAGGTGGCCGGACCAGTGACAAGTTCAGTAAAAAGGTTCGTTTCAGGGGATTTGGCAGATACGGATTCAAGGATAAAAAATTCAAATACTCACTAAGCGGAAAATATTCACTTAACAAGAAACTCCCGATAATGGAGATTCCGGAGCATTACCTGAAACTAACGTATGAAGATAATGCAAAATATCCGGGTGTTGACCAGCTTTTCACTAATTCCGAGAACTTCCTGCTATCATTTAAAAGAGGTGTTTCGGATAAAATGATTTACTACAAACTTCTCAGTTTTGAACACTATAAAGACTGGCCGGGAGGATTTGCCACCACTCTGAATCTGAGACATAATATTCAGATGCCCGGTGGAAATCTCACATTTAAATATGATGATAATACTTATGCCGAAAGTGTAACCACAAGCGAAATATTTGTAAGACTAAGATATTCACCCAACGAAAAATTCTACAGAGACCTTGATTACCGTGTTCCGATTATATCAAAAGAACCGATAATTCAGCTTTCATATACCAAAGGTATAAAAGGAGTATGGGACTCGGAATACGACTATCAGAAGTTACAACTCAGCTTTTTTAAACGTTTCCACCTTGCCCCTATCGGATTTACAAACATAGAAATAGAAGGAGGGAAAGTGTTTGGTGAAGAGATTCCCTTCCCGCTATTATTTGTTCACAGGGCAAACCAGACATACTCATATCAGCTTCATGCCTACAACCTGATGAATTTCCTTGAATTCGTCAGCGACAATTACATATCAATTAATCTTGAACATCAGTTTTACGGATTTTTTCTGAATAAAATCCCGTTACTTCGCAAACTAAAACTCAGAGAGGTAGTTACATTTAAAGGCTTGTACGGAGGTGTTTCCGATCAAAACAATCCTAATGTAACAGACGGTTTGATGCTGTTCCCGGAAGATCAGTACGGAAACCAGACTACATTTACTCTTGAAGAAAAACCATATATGGAAGTAGGTGTGGGAATAACCAATATCTTTAAGATTTTACGTATAGATTTTATAAGAAGACTGTCATACCTTGACAATCCTAATGTAACCAGTTTTGGAATACTTGGTAAATTTGTTCTTGATTTTTAGAACTGTGAATACAGGAAACGTTATTTATTTTATGTTCCCCGGAATAAGTGACAATATTAAATAATCTGTCATATTAGAACAAAAACATAAAAACATGGGGTAAATTTGAATATGATTAAACGCGCTTTAATATATATTGCATTTTTTACAATCTTAACAGGATTGAAAGAAGGCACACCACAAAAACTAAAGCACACACCACACAGGGCATTCAAAGCAGGCGAAAAACTTGAGTATTCACTTGGATATGGATTTATCTCGGCAGGTACAGCCAGCCTTGAGGTAACCGATACTGTTTTTGACAATAAAAAACTATTTCACATAAAACTTACAGGCAAAACTGTTGGTCTTGCCGATATCATTTACAAAGTAAGAGACGTTTATGAAAGCTATACCGACCCCGGTACCGACTTACCGGTAAAAGCTGTTCGGAAAATAAAAGAAGGCGGATACAGATATTACAACGAAGTAACCTACAACAGAGATTCTTCTACGATTACCAGTCTGCGATCAGGTGTAAAACATGTTCCGGAAGAAACACTTGATATACTTTCTGCTTTTTACTATGCCCGCAATCACTACTTTAATCAAGACCTGAAAAAAGGCGATGTAATATCATTTGTAACATATTTTTCCGATAAAATTTTTCCATTTAAGATAAGATATGTGGGAACAGAGGTTATTAATTCCAGATTCGGAAAAATAGAGTGCTACAAATTTGCTCCGGTTACAGAAGTAGGAAGAGCATTCAAGTCAAATGAAGGAATGTACATGTGGATTTCAAAAGATAAAAACCGTATTCCCATAAAAGTCAAATTTGAACTTGTTGTGGGCTCATTTGTATGCAATCTTGAAAACTTCAGCGGACTGAAACACCCGTTCTCTTCAATTCAGTTTTCCCGTTAAGAATCATTTATTACTTTTGATTCAATAAAAAAATAGTTACGGAAAAACTGATAAACATACCGGACATTGGCAATGTTAAATTGCGCAGAAGCAAAAAAGCACGCCGTATAAACATAAAAATAAAACCGTTTCAGGGTGTAGAACTGATTATTCCGTTTAATGGAAACGAAACTGATGCCGTAAACTTTCTGGTAAGTAAAAAAGACTGGGTTAAGAAAGCCCTTGATAAAATAGCTGAAAAAGAAAATTCCCTTACTGTATTTAACGAAAACACCCGGTTTAAAACAAGGTCTTTCCGGCTGTTGATAGAAAAAGAAACCAGAAACGACATACGGTTATTGTTAGCAAACGGAATATTGCACGTTTATTATCCTTCAGACATAAATGTGGAAGATGAAGTCGTGCAGAAAGCAATTCGCTACGGAATAGAAGAGGGACTGCGAAGAGAAGCTAAGGCTTTTCTTCCGGGACGTCTGACCTGGCTTGCCTCTGAATATGGCTTCAGATTCAATAAAGTCACCATTAAAAATCTGAAAACAAGATGGGGATCATGTTCCGGAGTAAATAACATAAACCTTAACCTACATCTTATGCGCCTGCCCGACGAGCTTATTGATTACGTTCTTTTACATGAGCTTTGCCATACCGTGGTAAAAAATCACGGAAAAGGATTCTGGGCGCTGTTAAACAAAGTAACAAACAACCAGGCACGTGAACTCGACAAAATGATGAATAATTATCAAACCAGTATTTACTAAAATGGAATGGCATAAATTATTAACAACCAGCAGAACCGGAAAAAACAAAGTAACAGGACATCATGACAGAACACAATTCCAGCGTGATTTTGATCGCCTTGTGTTTTCATCTCCTTTCAGACGATTACAAAACAAAACACAGGTTTTCCCTCTTCCGGGAAGTGTTTTTGTTCACAACAGGCTCACACACAGCCTGGAAGTTGCCAGTGTCGGACGTTCATTAGGAAATAATATTTCAAAAGCCCTTAAGGAAAGAAGTAAAACAACAGGAGAAAGTCTTCCCGAATTAATCGATGAGATAGGATACGTTGTAGCTGCAGCATGCCTGGCCCATGACTTAGGAAACCCGCCTTTTGGTCACTCAGGAGAAAAAGCAATATCCGAATACTTTAAAAACGGAGAGGGACAAAAATATAAGGATGCCTGCAAAAACGAATGGACCGATCTTATTAGCTTCGAAGGTAATGCAAATGCTTTACGAATACTTACCCATCAGTTCAAAGGCAGACAAAAAGGAGGTTATGCCCTTACATACACCACCGTCGCAAGTATCATCAAATACCCTTTCCCTTCCTATGCTTTACCCGATACAAACAAGTACGGTTTTTTTGCGTCAGAAAAGGATATTTTTCTTGAAATAATGGATGAGCTTGAAATTACAAAACTTGATAACAAAAAGAACATTTTTGCCCGTCATCCACTGGTTTATCTTGTCGAAGCAGCAGACGATATCTGCTATCAGATTATGGACATAGAAGATGCCCATAAGCTAAGAATCCTTTCATTTGATGAAACAAAAGAACTGTATTTTAATTTTTTCTCCGAAGATGAAAAAAACGATCCCAGAATAAATGAAGTATTCACGGAAGTAACCGACCCGAACGAACGCATTGCATTTTTAAGAGCCCGTGTAATAGGCAAACTGGTAAACGAATGTACCAATATATATCTGGAAAATTACAGAGAAATAATGAACGGAACATTCAATAAAGCTTTGATAAAAGAATTAAAAAATGAAACGGATGAAGCAATGAAAACAATTTCCGGAGTTGCATTCAAACAGGTTTACAAACATCCGTCGGTGGTGGAAGTGGAACTTAGCGGTTTTAAAATACTCGGCACCTTAATACACGAATTTACAAATGCCGTAATGAACCCTGAACTTCATTATTCAGGAATGTTACTGCCATTTATTCCGGAACAATACCGAATTGATTCAGAAGCCTCTGTTTACGAAAAAATACAATCAGTACTGGATTTCGTATCAGGAATGACTGATGTATATGCTCTGGACTTGTATAACAAACTTCAGGGTACGGGCCTACAAACAAAATAAGCCATATTTTATGGTTTTGATTATGATTACACTATTTTTGCAACATAAAACAATTTTAAATTAAAGAATTACGATATTATGGCAACAACAGCTGATTTCAGAAACGGAATGTGTATAGAGTACAACGGACAACTTTATTTTATTGTACAATTTCAGCATGTGAAACCGGGCAAAGGCCCTGCTTTTGTAAGAACAAAACTTAAAAATGTTTCCACCGGAAAGGTCATAGACAATACATTCACAGCTGGTGTTAAGGTTAAGGAAGCACGAATAGAAAGACGTAAACACCAATACCTTTACAACGACGATATGGGATACCACTTTATGAATATGGAAACATTTGATCAGGTATCGTTGGATAAAAACCTGCTGGACAATCCGGAACTTCTGAAAGAAGGAATGGAAGTTGAAGTGGTTTTCCATGCTGAAACCGAAACCCCTTTAATGGTTACACTCCCTACCCATGCTGTATATGAAGTAACATACACCGAACCTGGAGTAAGAGGAGACACGTCGTCTACAAACTCTTTAAAGCCCGCCACAATCGAAACCGGAGCAACCATTATGGTACCATTATTTGTAAATACCGGTGATAAAATTAAAGTTGACACAAGAGACAAGTCTTACATTGAACGGGTTAAATAGTAAATTTTTCTTTAAAAAGTTGTCATTAAGCTCGAAAAAGTAATATATTAGATTTCATTTGGTTTTTTTTAATGGTAACTAACTTAAAGAAACGAAAAGTACGGCTTTACAAGGAACGCCTGTCCATTATTCTGGATATCCTCCAGACAATGAATCAGGATCATTCCATTGAGGACTTGCTGAATGAGTTTGAAAAAATTCTTAGGGAAGAGCTTAATGTAGGCAAGGTACTTGTTTTTACATATTCGGGTAATCAGTGGAAAAACATCCTTGTTTCTGGAGTTTCCGAGGAGGAGGTTCAAAATATAGATGTTGAAAAAGACCTGCTTAGATACAGGAATATCGAAGAACTATCCATCTCATCGCCCCCGCCCCCCAGTTTAAAAGGTTTTGATTCTGTCATTCCTCTTTTTTACAGATACAAAGCGATAGGCTTTGTAATAATAGGCGACATTGAAGAGGAAAGAGAAGGAATGAGTCCTACCATACGGCACCGCCAGTTAATCCAGATCATTTCGAACCTGATAATTGTATTTGTAGAGAATAAACGGATGCAAAAAGAGCTTCTGGAACAGGAAGCTTTGAAAAAAGAGATGGAACTGGCATCAAGAATTCAGAACCAGCTCATACCAAGCGAAGAACAGTTTCCTAAAAACCACAGGCTCACCATTAAAACCCTGTATCATCCACACTATGGTGTAGGCGGCGACTATTATGACATTATCCAGCTATCAAGAAATACTATCGGATTTTGTATTGCTGATGTTTCCGGAAAAGGAATTGCAGCAGCTATGCTGATGTCGAACTTCCAGGCTGTGGTACGAACTCTTTTTACCGCAAGAGGAAACCTGAAAAAACTGGTACATAAACTTAATGCAAGAGTAAATGAAAGTGCCAATAATGAAAAATTTATAACAATGTTTATCGGGAGATACAATCTGCGTACCCGTAAATTATCTTACGTTAATGCCGGACATCTTCCTCCGTTATATTTTGATGACAAAAAAGGAGTTATACATTCTCTTGATAAAGGATGTATCGGCCTGGGGATGCTTGACTTCATTCCAACCATTGAAGTTGGACACATCTCCATAACAAAACACTCCAAACTGATGGCTTTTACCGACGGACTGATTGAACATGAACAAGACGATCATGTAGAATCAAATTATTCGATGATAGAAAACATAATTTCGAACAGAAAATCCATCGCTACAAACATTGAAGAGATTCAGCGTTCAATTGAAGGATACATCAGAAGTGATGCTATTTTTGATGACATTTCCTTAATTGGAATAGAGTTTCACAGGTAATTAGAGACATATTCCTTTATTTTTTGACGAACGTTCGTTTTTTATTCATAAAACACACTGCTTTTACGATATGTTATTTCTAATTTAGAAGATGTCTTTTGACCCAAAAGACATCTTCTTTGTTTTGGGGAAAATAAAGTATAAATCAGAAATACATTTTAAAAAGTTACTGTTCATGGAACAGACCTGGATAATCACCAACTTAACAATAAATTCAAACTCTCCACGATATGAAACACTTATTTACCACAATTATTTTCTTCGCATCAATAACACTATTGAGGGCCCAGAATGTTCCCACCATTGACCAGGTTGCTGATCAGACGGTGGATGAAGATGCTCCGGAACAAACCATTGTTCTTTCAGGTATTACAGACGGAGATGACGGAAGTCAGACTCTGAATCTTTCTGTTTCAACCGACAACCAGAACCTGTTTTCTAAACTTGAAATTGTAACCGGAACAGATACTACTATTGTATATCAGCCGGCAGCTGACTCAAGCGGAATTGCAGAAGTAACAGTATCTGTAACCGATGATGACGGAACCACAGACATGACATTTAAAGTTACAGTAAATGAAATTAATGATCCCCCAACAATCGATCCGATTGCTGATGTCGACGTTTATGAAGACACCGCCTATGTGAAAATTATTATGACCGGGATATCCGCAGGTCCGCCAAACGAACCACAAGATCTTATATTCTCTGTATATTCATCCAACCAGGATCTTTTAGACAGCACAAGAATTTTATACACAACCGGTGAATCTACCGGAATATTAATGATTTACGTATCGCCAGATTCAACCGGATATACAGATATTGAAGTTAAACTCATTGATGATAATATACTTAACGGAACTGCAACAACATTTAAACTTACAGTTTTACCGGTAAACGACCCACCGTTAATGGACCCTGTTGATGATGTGGTAATTGATAATGACGGAGCAGAACATACGATAGATATCACCGGTATTGCACCCGGCCCGGGTAACGAGTCTGACCAGACTGTATCTCTTACATTTACTAATGACAACAGCTCTCTGTTTTCCGACATTTCTCTTGATTATACAGCAGGCGGCAATACTGCAACACTGAGGTATACTCCTGCTGCACAAGCCGAAGGCATAGCACATATTACTCTTTCGTTGAGTGACGACGGAGGCACATTAAACGGCGGCGAGGATCTCTCAGAACAGACTTTCAGCATAACAGTAAGCACAACCACTTTTATATCTGAAACCCACAACGGAAAACTTACCCTATATCCTAACCCCGTTTCTGATTTATTGCATATAAATGTACCCGATAACATAAGTAAAGATGCCAGAATCAGGATTTCAGACATGAGCGGAAAAGAGATTATATCAACAACAATAAACAATGGAAATAATATTAACGTAAGTAACCTCCCGAAAGGTGTTTACTCGGTATTGATTATTGATGATAATAACATACTCACAGCAAAGTTTATTGTAAAATAATCTGAACACATCAAGTCATAAAAGCCGGTATATGCCGGCTTTTTTATTTATTAAACTGTTCTGTGTTTAAATAGATTTTATTTTTATATTAACACCATGAAAGCGATTCCGTTAATTTTTGCATCAATCATATTATTTCCTGTCGTTATTGCTGCACAAGAAGGTGTTTTTATAGGTGGGGAACTCGGGATGACTATACCTTTAAATTTAAAAAGCTCCGACGATATAGGATTCTCCGATGTTGCATCACCCGGTATACTTATAGGTCTTACCGGAAAGTGGATTTATGAAAAACGATTAAGCCTGGATGCAGAACTTAATTATCAATACAATCCGGCGAATATGCAATTCTGGGATGTTGCCCGTTACGGAGACGTAACAGCCCATTATCAGACAGCATCGGTATTATTCAGCGGGAAATACTACTTCAGTCATAAAAGCACAAGGCCATATACAGGAATTGCTTTCGGGGGATTCTTTATCTTCAACGATTTATCATTTGTATCATCTTATACAGGAACCGACAACGACAGATCCGTAAGCTATAAAATAAACATGTGGAAACCCGGCTTTGCCCCGGAAACAGGAGTGGTATTTGAACTAAACAGAAATACTCTTCTCGACCTCAATGCGAGCTTAATTTTAATTCCAAATATAGAAGATGAAACGGTAACAGAATACATAGACGGATGGCCCGTACTCATAAATAAAAATCCACATGCAAATCAGCATCACCTGCGTTTCTCTGTTGCTCTTCTTTTTAAAACTAAGAACCGTTTTCGGTAATCAGTCTTTCAAACTCCATTATGCCTATTGCATCATCAACAGAATAGCTCCCGATTTGCGTTCGGCGCAGGCCCGAAAGATAAGCCCCGGATTTAAGTTCTTTACCAATATCGTATGCAAGAGAACGAATGTATGTTCCTTTACTACACTTAACTTTTACTTTTGCAACAGGAAGGCTATAATCTAAAAGTTCAATATCATAAATTGTTACTTTTCTTGATTTCATCTCTACTTTATCACCATTCCTCGCAAGTTCATAAGCCTTTCTGCCCTTTATTTTTATTGCCGAATACGCCGGAGGAGTTTGCTCTATTTCACCCGTAAACCGATCAAGGGCATTCAACAACATCTCTTTAGTTATATGTTCAAAAGGGTATTTCTCATCCGGTTCAGATTCCAGGTCGTAAGTAGGCGTAGTTGCTCCGAAACTTATTTCAGCAATGTACTCTTTTGGCATACCCTGGTATTCTTCAATCTTTTTTGTAAACTTTCCGGTACACACTATAACCAGTCCGGTTGCAAGCGGATCGAGAGTCCCCGCATGCCCGACCTTGATTTTTTTAATTCCAAGATATCTTTTTAACAGAAACCGGATCTTATTTACAACATCAAACGATGTCCATTTAATAGGTTTATCAATAAAGAGGACTTCCCCGGCCGGGAAGTCCATATCCGAAATATTTTTCATCTGCATTTTATGCTTTATGCTAGAGATAGAACGATAGCACCAACACCTACTATGGCACAATAAATAGCGAAATATGTGAGTTTACTGTTTTTAACAAGCGTTATCATCCAGGAACAAGCAACTAATCCGGTAATAAATGCAGCAATAAACCCAATTGAAACCGATAAAAACGACTCATTGGAAATTGACACAGAGCCCGCATCCAGCAAATCCTTAGCCATTTTACCAAGAATCAAAGGAACGACCATCAGAAATGAAAAACGGGCCGCTTTAGCTCTGTCTACGCCAAGAATCACAGAAGTTGAAATTGTAGCACCGGATCTTGAAATGCCCGGTAAAATTGCAATTGCCTGCGATATACCGATAACAATTGCATCAAAATAACTGACATCTTTATTTGTTGTTTTTGCCCTGTCAGCAAGCAACAACAATGCTGCAGTGATTAAAAGCATAAATCCGACCAAAAGAATCTGACCTTCAAAAAGAGTTTCAATCTGGTCGTTGAAAACAATTCCCACACCGGCTGCCGGTATCATCGACAGAATTATTTTAACCGAGAATTGTGTTTCCTTATTCCATCTGAACTGAAATAGTCCTTTAAAAATTTCCAACAGATCTTTTCTGAAAATCACTATAGTACTCAAAGCCGTAGCTCCATGCAGCATAACTGTCATAAACAGACTCTCTTTTGCCACAAGCTGTTCACCGAAAAGAGCCTTAACTATCTCAAGATGCCCGCTGCTGCTCACCGGCAAAAACTCTGTCAGTCCCTGGACTATTCCAAGCACCAATGCTTCTAACCAACCCATCTTAATTTTTTGTCTTTAAATTATTATCTGTTTTCGGCTTTTTCATGATAGCGTAAATTTCAAACATAAAACCAAAAAGCACAACTATCGGGGCCAGCGTTATACGCCTGAAACTGTATAGCTCTTCGCCGTTGAAAACATTAGGATCATTACTACGTCCCCCCATCATCAACAGGAAGCCGATAATTATAATTGCAAATCCTATTGCCAGAAGAATATAGTTTTCTTTACCCAGGGCAAATTCAAATTTACTATCTGTCTCTTTTTTCTTCTTTGCCATAACTTAAAATTTAATAGTACAATTCATTAGTACTCAATCGTAAATATTTATTTACAGAAAAATATGTTGATGTAAAGGTAATAAGTATTCCAAGTACTATAACGATGCCGAATAAAACAAAAATAAGATCAAGATTCTGAAAACCTACTACTTCTGAAAGCTCCTTACTTGTTACATAAATAAGACCTGTAAGAAGAATAATCGCGATAAGCGCTCCTAAAAATCCATGCATAATACTTCTAAGAAGAAACGGTTTCCGTATAAATCCTTTTGTAGCCCCAACAAGTTGCATTGTCCTTATAAGAAAACGTTTCGAATAAACCGAAAGCCGAATGGTATTATTAATTAAAGCAATAGCAATAGTCAAAAGAAGAAAAGCAAACAGAGAT
Source organism: Chlorobiota bacterium (assembly GCA_013153405.1). Lineage (GTDB taxonomy): Bacteria > Bacteroidota > Bacteroidia > Bacteroidales > Marinilabiliaceae > JAADEM01. The sequence goes on along the minus strand of JAADEM010000184.1, from coordinate 7,424 downwards.
AACACCAAAGATATGCGATTAACATTTTTATGAACAAGATGTACCAGGTTTTTCTGGTAATACACCTCTTTTACCTGAGGGAAGTCCAGTAATATCTTCTCAATTTTTGCAATACTGTCGGGACTGGTATAGTCGGCATACAACTTTACATCGATAGATGACAACAGTGGGTTATATCCCAGAAAGTCAACAAAATCCTCACCAAGTTCCTGCTCAAGCTCCTTTGCTGCCCGATCCTTATCAATGTATTCGGTCGATTTAATAAAATCGGAAGTTTTTAATACCTTTTCCAGCCTTTTCACTTCTGCGGTACGGGCATTTCCCTTAAGCAAAATGGTAAACCCCAGATTTTCCTTAACATAAACTGACAGCCTGTTGGCATTTAACAACAACAACCCTATTATTCCCAAAACAAACAATACCAGTGCAATACTGATAATTGTTGTAAAATAGGAACTTCTCAGCTTTCGTCGTGCCGTTGTGTGATAAGATTTACTCATAACTTACGATTGATACAAAAATATAAAAACCTCTGCTAAATAACGGGAATTATAGAAATAACTTTTATAACACCAATAATATTTGCATTTTTAAGTTTCATTCATTACAAAACTCATAAGAGAGTAATAATATTTTATTTTGCTTTTAAACGATATAACATGAAGCTTCGCAAAGACCTTTCTCTTTTCGGACTCACAATGGTAGCCGTTGGTTCGGTCATTGGTTCCGGCATCTTTCTTACTCCGTCGCAAATTGCTTCAAACATTCCCAATCCGTTTCTTATAATCTCCGCATGGATATTCGGTGGAATACTGGCATTAACCGGGGCTCTCACTCTTGGGGAACTCGGAGGTATGTTTCCCAAAACCGGAGGAATCTATGTTTATCTTAAGGAGGCATATGGTGATTTTGTGGGATTTTTATATGGCTGGGCATATTTTACGGTTATCATGTCGGGTACTGTTGCTGCACTGTCAATCGCATTTTCAACATATCTTGGTTATATTTTTCCCTTGTCTGAAACCGGTAAAGTAACAATGTCGGCACTTTTAATTGTAATTGTAACTATTATAAATATTTTCCGGGTAAAGATTGTTGAAAAAACCACCAATACATTCTCTATTCTTAAACTTATCGGCATTTCACTGATAATAATTGCAGGACTTTTTCTTGGTTCATACTCTTTAATGAAAGAATCGGGGCAGACTGTAGCTGAACACTCCTCACAAGCAACAGGCATAACTGCTTTCGGACTCGCAATGATTGGTGTTTTATGGTCGTTCGGAGGATGGCATCACACATCATTTCTGGCAGGCGAAGCAAGAAACTCGAACAGGAATATTCCGAGGGCAATGGTTTACGGAACAATAATAGTACTATTAGTATATATTCTTACAAACATGGCCTATATGTTTCTTTTGCCACTTAACAAAATAATCTCATCCCAAAGCATTGCAGCCGATGCGCTTGAAACTGTAATCCCGTTTGGCGGACTTCTCGTGGCTGTTCTCATAGCCATATCCACCTTCGGCACAGCACTGGTTGACACTCTGTCAGGACCCAGAATATATTATGCGATGGCTGATGACGGTTTATTTTTCAAACATCTTACCAAAATACATCCACGATTTAACACTCCCGTAAACTCAATAATAGCACAAAGTATCTGGGCATTGATAATCTTATTTATGTGGAGAACATTCGAGGCTGTAATAACATATGTTACATTTATCGACTGGATATTTTTTTTCCTTACTGCCGTTATTGTAATACTGTTTCGCATAAAACGTAAGAACGTAAACAGGCCTTTCAAAACACCATTTTATCCGGTAGTTCCTTTGATATTTATTATCACCTCTTTTTTATTTGTTCTGAATACTCTTGCCGAAAATATTTTGTATGCGGGAGCAGGACTAGGATTACTACTTTTGGGAATTCCGGTGTACCTGTTTTTTAAAAAATCCGGCACCGGAACATCAGAATAACGCCTTTGTTTTTGTATTACCGACTAATTGAATGCAGGTATAAAATCTGGTTTTATTAACTTTGTAATAACTGCCCAAACATTAAACTTATGATTCTTATAGCCGACAGTGGTTCTACAAAAACCGAATGGCAACTGATTGCCAATGGTAAACCATACAAGAACTTTCGTACTTCAGGAATAAACCCTTATTATCAGCAGAAAGAAGATATTATAAACAGACTTCAAACAGAGCTGATTCCACAAATTAATCCTTTATCTGTCAATAAGGTGTTTTTTTATGGTGCAGGCTGCGGTTCTGAACAACAAAAAAATATAATAACAAATACTTTATCAGCGTTTTTTGCAGAAAGCGATATAAGCGTAAATTCAGATATACTGGGAGCATCCAGAGCACTGTTCGGAAAAGAAAAAGGCATTGTCTGCATATTGGGAACAGGATCCGGTTCCTGTTATTACGATGGAAAAAACATTACGGAGCAAATTCCATCTCTCGGATTTATTCTGGGCGATGAAGGAAGCGGAGCCTGGATAGGTAAAAAAATGATAACAGACTACCTTCGCGGAGATATGCCATTACAATGCATTGATATAATCAAATCTGAATTTGACATCAACAAAGAAAATATTCTGAAACAGGTAAACCACGGTTCTTTACCTGGCACCTACCTGGCCCAGTTTGCCCGTTTTATAAGCAATCACACTTATAATTCATACTTTTTCCGACTAATTTACGACAGCTTTGCCATGTTTGCCGAAAAATATATTATCAGATATAAGAATTATGAAAATAAAACCTGCGGATTTGTCGGTTCTGTTGCATTTCACAACCGGGTTGTTCTTAAAAATGTATCCGAATATTACGGGTTCAGAATAAGCAGACTATTAAAAGCACCAATGGAAGGACTTATAAAATACCATAATACAGACTAATAAAATTAATGCAGTTATGAATATAACCGAAGCATCATCAAACTACGACGATCTGGAAAATATGTCGGTAAAAGAACTTCTTGTCAATATAAACAAAGAAGACAAGACTGTTCCTTTTGCTGTTGAAAAAGCAATACCACAAATAGAAAAACTTGTGGAAAGAATTGTGGAGAGAATGAAAGATGGCGGCCGGCTATTTTACATCGGAGCCGGAACAAGCGGCAGGCTTGGTATTCTTGATGCTTCAGAATGCCCTCCGACATACGGAGTTCCTGAAGGCCTGGTTATCGGGCTGATAGCCGGAGGTGACACGGCCATCCGGAGAGCTGTGGAAAATGCAGAAGATGACAAAGAACAAGGCTGGAAAGACTTAATGAAATATAATATTAACAAGAAAGATGTGGTCATAGGAATTGCCGCTTCGGGCAGAACACCTTACGTAATAGGTGCTGTACAGAAAGCACGTGAAAAAGGTATTTCAACAGGTTGTATAACCTGCAATACAAACACAGAGCTCGCCAAAGCTGTTGAATTCCCGATAGAGGTTGTAGTAGGTCCTGAATTTGTAACCGGAAGTACAAGAATGAAATCCGGAACAGCACAGAAACTTGTACTCAATATGATATCAACAACTACAATGGTAAAACTGAACCGGGTAAAAGGCAATAAAATGGTGGATATGGAACTTACCAACCAGAAACTCGTAGAAAGAGGTACATTTATGATTATGGAAGAACTTAACATTGATTACAATACCGCAAGGAAATTATTATTAAAGTACGGTTCTGTCAGAAATGTCATTAAAGAAACCCAAAAGAACAAAAACAATCATTAACCGTTTATTGTGTATGAAAAAATTTTTACTACTTGTTATACCTGTTTTAATACTCAGTTGTAATACTCCCTGCAAAGAAAACGATACAAACAAAAACATACCGGACCGTACTTCACATGCCGATAGTATCAGAATAAAAGAAATAAAAAGAGACCTTCCGGAAATAAAAAAAGACGGAGTTCTGAAGGCCATAACCCTGTACAGTTCCACAAGCTATTTTATCTATCGCGGGAAACCTATGGGCTTTGATTATGAACTGCTTACCAGGCTTGCCGATTATCTGAAGCTGGATCTTGAAATAGTTGTGGCACGGGATGTGGATGAGCTTATCAATATGCTTATAAAAGGTGACGGTGATATGATTGCATATCCTTTAACCATAACAAAAAGTCGCCGTGAAGTCATTGATTTTACAATATATCATGCCAAGACGCATCAGGTACTTGTTCAGAAAAAACCTGACGGATGGCGTCACATGAAACTCCACGAAATAAAAAAATTGCTTAAATCAGATGCTCTTGATCTTATCGGTGACACAGTCTGGGTACGCCGATACTCTTCATATTACGAACGTCTCCAGAACCTGATGAAAGAAATAGGCGATACAATTTATATAAAGATATTGCCTGGAGAAATGGATACTGAAGAAATAATTCATCAGGTAAACGACGGTAAAATAAAACAAACAGTTTCCGACTACAATCTGGCATCAATACTAAGCAGCTACTACCAGAATATTGATATTAGTGTTCCTGTCAGCCTTTCACAACGCCTGGCCTGGGCTGTGCGAAAAAGTTCCCCTTTGCTCAAAAAAGCAATTAACGACTGGATTGTGAAAATGAAAAAAACTGATGACTATTATGTCATATACAACAAATATTTTAAAAACAACCGTAAATTCAAAACCCTGAAAACCAGCAAATATTTCAGTAAGGAAACCGGAAGAATCAGCCCTTACGATGAAATTATAAAAAAATACGCCAAAGATATAGGTTGGGACTGGCGATTAATTTGCTCTGTAATTTTTCAGGAATCAAGGTTTGATATAAACTCCAGATCATGGACAGGAGCATGCGGACTAATGCAGCTTATGCCATCAACAGCAAAGGCCATGGGAATAAAAGATCCGAAAGATCCTGAACAAAACATCAAAGGCGGCATTAAATACCTCAAGCATCTGTTCGATCAATGGACTGAAATTCCAGATTCAATACAACGAATAAAATTCACTCTTGCTTCTTACAACTGCGGATACAACCATGTTGTTGATGCCCGTAATCTCACAAAGAAATACAATGGTAATCCTGATCTTTGGGACGATAATGTAGAAAACTATCTGCGCCTTCTTTCAAAACCGAAATACTATAACGACCCGGTTGTTAAATTTGGTTATGTTAGAGGTATTGAACCTTACAATTATGTCAGAGAAATATTTGACCGGTATGAGCTTTATAAAGATGTGATACCGGAATAAAAGAAGGATGTCCCCAATGTCGTCATTCCGAGATTTCACCCCAACATTTGGGGAATAACGAGTAAATGACGGAATATCAGCGTCATCGCGATAAGCGCGAGCGAAGAAGCCCGCCAGACCAGGTCGGACAGGCAAACTCAACCACTTTAAGATTGCTTCACCCGTCTACCGACGGATTCGCAATGACGCATTTTTTACTAAAAGCTAACCCATTAAGCAATTCCGTCATTGGTAGAATTCACACCAAATTCCTGGGGCATAATAGAGGATATGACGAAGTGTTTATCGTCATCGCGATAATATAGCCTGTCTGTACCGAGCCTTCGGCAGGCAGGCTTCGTCATTCCTCTTCGCAATGCCGTTGTGTTTATACTTTTTGGAGACATCCAATTTTATATATCCTCACCCGTTACCCGTATAAAGATAACTTTACCTCAACTCACATATTATCTTAAAATTTAATGTACGAAACATATGCATAATGATCAGATGCCTCTTTGTCGATTACAACCCTGTCAAAAACAACACTCCAGTCGTCGGATGTAAACATTATATAGTCTATTTTTTTGGTAGGACTGGAAGATGAAAATGTATTCCTGATATTTTCATCATCGTATGTTTTATTCCAGTACTGTTCCATATAATTTATAGCATCACTTCCAGCTTCTGCATTCAGGTCTCCTCCCAGTATCACAGGAGCATCAAGAGAGAAAGCCTCGTTTGTTATCGTTTCGGCCTGTTGTACCTGAGAATCGGTATAACTGAAATGAGTAGAGATAAACCACAAATATTTATCATTTATACTGACTTTGACCATAAGTGCAACTCTGTCCTCTTCGTCATCATCAGTAGGAAGAGATATCAGCTTATTATCGATTATCGGGTATTTTGATAATATGGCCACACCGTACTCTCCGTTCTGATAATCAATAGCACGGCCAAAAAGATAATACATACCACATCTGTCGCCCAGTTCTTTTGCCACATCCATACCATTTGCCCGATCAGTTCCGTTATCAACTTCCTGCAATGCAACAAGAACAGGCTCTTCTCTTTTTATCACAGATGCAATTGTATCCATGTCATAATCATCGTCCATGGTTGCACCGCCATGATAAATATTAAAACTCATAACTTTAATTGCATCAACATATGCGGAGTTTTGTCTTTTATTATTCAATCCTCGTGTAGGCCAGCCTTCTTTTTCCATAGCCTTGCCTCCTGCTTTAATTGCATAGAGACGGTCACCTCCGTTATCGGGGTCATAAGCTACAACATAAATAGTTCCATCATCAGAAATAGCACATGACGACCATATCTCTCCCGACAGTTTTACCGGTTTCCACAACTCTTCTCCGTCTTTAGTTACGATATGAAAATAACCGGACAGGTCACCGATATATATATTTCCCTCATTATCGATTGCAGGTACGGCTTTTACTTTATCTTTCAGTTTGTATGCCCATAACGTTTCTCCGTTGTCAGGATCAACTGCTCTTAACATAGAATCTGTTTCACTTGTGATATAAACAGTTCCGTCAGGTGCTACCGCAGCTCCGTTAAGGTATACTCCATCAACATCGGTATTCTCCCATTTAACGCTTCCATCGGTAAGGTTTATAGCATAAAAATGGTTATACTGTGTTCCGATATACATAATATCTCGGGTTACATCCAAAGAAAAAGGATTTGATGTTTTTGACATTTCATCTTCAACTTTCCACATTACATCAACTCCGGTTACTGTATCTTTAAGAGCATACAAACGACGGTACAGATCGGCAAAATATATTGTTCCGTCGGCACCAATTACTGGTGTTCCCGTAACCCCGTTAATAATATCATACTCCCACTTCACACTGCCATCAGATGTATTTAATGCTTTAATGTCGTTATTACCGGTATAGAACCCGCAATAAAGTGTTTTACCATCGGCAGCCAGTGTAGTTCCGGTATAATACGTTCTTGTACTTACCTGGTTATTCCAAATCACACTTCCGTCATTTGCATTCAAAGCAAAAACATATCCACCACCATCAGCTCCGAACAGAGTATCATTATTTTCGGATAATGACATACTGCCGTAAATTTTACCGGCTCCTGACTTATAACTCCACTTTTTATTTCCGTCTTTATCAATAGCAAATATATTATCCACCGTTCCACCTCCGTCAATTCCGACAAAAGCAGTTCCGTCG
>JAADEM010000051.1 GCA_013153405.1 Chlorobiota bacterium | reverse complement strand
ATTTTAATTAAATGAAAAGAAATGATATTTTTTAATAACCGATAAAAATTTTTAACCATGAGAAATACAGGTTTATTTTTAGGAGGATTGATAGCCGGTGCCACTATTGGTGCTGCTTTGGCAATGCTATTCACACCCCAGACAGGAGCTGAAACAAGAGAACAACTTAAAGAGAAAAAAGACGAACTGGAAAAAGAACTTTCCGATCTTCGCAAAAAAGTAGAAGAGAAAGGTGGAGAACTTAAAGGCGAGCTTAAGAAAAAGATTAACGAAATCGAAAAGAAGCTTGAGACTCTTCTCAAAGAGTATCAAAAAAAGCTCTCTCTCAACGAAGAAGAAGTTGAAACCAGTGCCGAAGCTAAGTAAATTCTCCACTGAAAAAATATTCAGGCACATTTTACCGCCGGGATTTTTAAACTTTGATGCAAACAACGTATCTTTACAGTAAATTGCACATAAACAAGGAGGCCGTAAACAGTTACGGTCTCCGGTTATTTAAATTCGTTGTTGTATGGATAATTCTTTAAAAGAAGAACTCAACACAGGTAAAAACGACCTTAACGATTATTTCAATGCCCGTTTCGATCTTTTAAGATTGAACATGGCTGAGAACTTCTCAAAGGTCATTTCCGGCTTTATAATTAAGTCCGTACTGTTTTTTGTTATGTTCTTTGCTGTCATGTTTCTCTCGTTTGCAGGAGCAGCCTGGCTCAACGACCTGTATGGTTCACACGTTTTCGGGTATATCACAGTAGCTGGGCTATACATTGTTTTTGCATTGGTTTTCTGGATTATACGACACAAGGTAATTGAAAAACCAATAATAGAATCAATGATTAATATTTTCTTTCCTCCCGAACAAAACATAGATGAATTAGAAGAAGATGAGTAGCTACAGACACATAAAATCGTTTAAGGATTTTGAAGCTGAGAAAGTACAATTGTACTACAACCTGCGGCTTACTGAAAAAAAGCTTCAGTTGAGTATTTACAACATAAAAAAGCATTTCAGCATTGAAAAAATGCTGTACCAGATAATGCTCACAAAAGTAGTGGATCCGCTTTTTGCAAAAACAAAAGCACGTATTGCCAGTATTTTCGGCAAACAAAGAAAAAAGATAAAATGATAATTTAAGAACATAACAGGTGCAGAAACCTGTATAAACATTGTTTTTTTCAACAATTATTATCAAATCTTTTTTTAATTAACATTAAAACACTATTTTTGCCGCCGATTTTGCGTAATCTCTTATTGAACACGGGTGTCAGTAATATTGCGCGGATAAGTTTAATCCGAAAAATAAAAGATAATGGACTTGATTAAAGTAGCAGAGTCAGCATTTGAGAGTGGCATTGAGATGCCTAAGTTTGGTCCCGGTGATACTATTTCAGTACACTACAAGATCAAAGAAGGAAACAAGGAAAGAATTCAGGTATTCAAGGGTGTTGTTATCCAGATTAAAGGACATGGAAACAACAAAAGATTTACTGTTAGAAAAATCTCTAACAACGTGGGTATCGAAAGAATATTCCCGATGAACTCCCCTTTCATTGAAAAAGTTGAGCTTAATCGTGCCGGTAAAGTCAGAAGAGCAAGAATATTCTATCTTCGCGGACTTACAGGTAAAAAAGCAAGAATCAAAGAAAAAAGAATCTGACAATCATACGATTCTTATAGAATCCTCCTCTCAAGGGAGGATTTTTTTTGACCTTATTTCTGTATTATGCTGTAAAAAACAACAACTTTTCACCTCATCATACAACAAAAGCCAAAATTACTTACACTTTATTTGCCGTTTTAAATCAACTTTAATTATTTTTACAATAACCTTATCCCCGATTAAGCCGTAGAAAGACAGCGATGACGTTTAATCTTTTTATCATTAAATCAAATATCCCGGAAATATGAAACTGGCAATAAACAGACTGCCCATTATCATCACCCCTGACTCAAAACGGGTTTTTGCCCGTCATTTCTTTTACGGGGATGAAAGGGCTATTGGTATTATTCAGAAAGTGCTGGATATGCCCGAACAGAGAGTAGAACACCTTGTTAGGGATATACTGCGTGATTTTTCACGACGTCACAGAAGAATTACAAATCTTCTGATGAAACATTTCGGGAAAGTGAGTTATGTAATAGAACAACTCGAGATTGATCCCAATAGCCTGACCGAATGGAGAAAACTGCTCATAGGTGCATATTTCACAATGGAATACTCCATTGAATCAGCTGCCATTTTCAACCCTTCTGTAGTTGAAGACCCTGACCAGGACGGACTCGACGAAGGACAAAAACGGCTAATCATTAGTTTTCGTGCCACCGGAGAAGGCCACATTTCATCACTTGTATTCAGAAGAGCATTACTCGACGGTAATCAAATAAAGCTTGTGCCTTCAGGCAGGTTTATTGACGGGGCCGAGGTTATTAAAGGTGCTACTCTTAACAAAAAAGAGTTTGAGAAAATAGTAACCCAGATGAAAATTGACAGCAAACTTTACAAACCTATTTTAAACGTGCTGCCTGATACTTTTTCATATTCCGAACTTAAACCTATAATACTCGATTATTTCGAAAAAAACAACCTGACACTTGAAGAACAAAAGACTTTGCATGAGTTAAGATGGCTGGCAAAATCATTCATTGACATAAAATTTTCACTTGACACTGATATTTCTGAAAGAGTAATATTTCCGATATCAAAATATGAAATGAAAGGTATCGAAGATGCCAGATTTGTTAAATTCTTCAATGATGACGGCAGTTTTACCTACTATGCAACATACACAGCATATGACGGCTTCTCAATAATGCCCAAGTTACTTGAAACAAAAGACTTTTACCATTTCAATATAAGACCTTTGCACGGCAAATATGCCGTTGATAAAAATCTCGCTCTGTTCCCGGAAAAAATAAACGGAAAATATGCCATGATAAGCCGTATCGACGGAGTGAACACATATATTATGTTTTCCGACACAATATGCTGCTGGGATGAGGAAGCAAAAATCCTTCTGCGTCCTGAATATCACTGGGAACTGGTACAGATAGGAAACGGCGGGAGCCCGATAAAAACAGACAGGGGATGGTTACTGATAACACATGGTGTAGGCCCGATGCGCAAATACTGCCTGGGCGCCTACCTGCTTGACCTTAATGATCCTACCAGGGTTTTAGGACGACTTAAAGAACCATTACTTATCCCTACCGAAGAAGAGCGTGAAGGTTATGTTCCGAATGTTGTATACACATGCGGCTCATACCTTACAGGAAACCTTCTGGTCATTCCGTATGCTGTTTCCGACTATGCATCAAAGATAGCCACAATAGAGCTTAACCATTTAATAGATAAAATTCTTGAAAATCCAGAATAATACGAATCTATGACCGACACTCACCATTATTTTCTTTTATCCGTATCCCAAAGCACATTAAACTATATTGCTTTGGGATGGATTGGTTTAGCTGTTATTATTTTCCCGTATTTATTAAAAACCATTTCGCCATACGGACGGTACGCTGATAAGTATAAAGGTCCAATGATAAACAACAAACTCAGTTGGTTTTTCATGGAAGTACCTTCGTTTGCGGTTATTCTATGGTTCTTTTACAACACTCCGAACCTGGAGAACAAGATGGTATTAACAGCTTATATGCTTTGGATAATTCACTATTTTAACAGAGCATTCATCTTTCCGTTAAGATTAAGAACCAAAAAGAAAAAAATGCCTTTATCCATTATGCTTTCCGGTGCATTTTTCAACATTGTAAATGCATGGCTTAATGGCTACTGGCTTGCTAATTTTGCACCTAAAACACATACCGACCTGTTGGATACTCCGCATTACATCATTGGTGTTGCCGTTTTCATTATAGGTTTTATTATAAATCAGTATCACGATACAATCCTGATTCATTTACGGAAGTTCAATACCGGATATAAAATTCCTCACGGCGGATTATTCAAATATGTATCATGTCCAAACTATCTTGGAGAGATTCTTGAATGGGTAGGTTTTGCAATACTTTGCTGGAATCTGCCGGCATTATCGTTTGCGATATGGACTATGGCTAATCTGATTCCAAGAGCTCTGAACCATCACAAGTGGTACAAACAAAAATTTGAGCATTACCCAGAATCGAGAAAAGCAATATTTCCACGCTTACTGTAAAATAACTACATGTAAACAAATACCATTTAGTCCATATGGAAAACCTCTTCCATATCGGCCCACCATACTCCATCTCCTGCAGACCTGACAGGTTCCTGACATGGATTGGTCAGTTTCCACCACTCCTGGGTCAGAGAGTCTGCTGCCATTTTCTTCATATCGGCATTAAAATCGTCACCGGTGTATTCTAGATAACTGAAAAGCAGCCCGTCACGGTAAAAGATTGTATAATTCCGCACATGAACTTCTCTGAGTTTTTTCAGGATTCCAGGCCATACATTTTTGTGTAGTTTTTTATACTCCTCAAGTTTACCCTGCTTAACTCTTATAACCCAGCCTTTACGCAGTATTTTTTCACCGGCTTCTTTATGCACATCCGCTGATTGACTGCAGCCCAAAAGCTGTACGAACAAAAAAACAAATACAATTTTAGTGATTCGCATATCTGATATATTTTGAGTTTATCAATAAAAACTTCATAATTCGGCGTTCGGGGTTCAAAATTCGTCATTACAAACCTCAAGAATTTCGAATATCGAATGATGAATTTCGAATGACGAAGTGAAAAACACTTCGAGTTTCCAAAAACTTCGAGATTCAACATTCCGCGTTTAGTATTCGTAATTCAAACCTCAAGAATTTCGAATGTCGAATGATGAATTTCGAATGACGAAGTGCCTTCCCGCCTTCGACCGTTTTCCGGCTATTCTACCCCCTAAAAGGGGAACTTCGTGATGATTAACACCTACCTATTTCTGGACAAAAAACTTCGAGATTCAACATTCAGCGTTCAATATTCATTATTCAAATGAAGAATATCGAATAACAAATTTCGAATGACGAAGTGTTTTTTCTTCCGTCTTCGAACTTAAACTACGCTATCCACTCCAGTACTCCCCACAATGCTCCAAGTACTAGCAAAATCAAAAGACCTATTATCCTGAAATCCTTAATTCCTCTCCATTCGTCAGGCCAGAACTGTTTTACGCTTATACAATTCGACACCTGTTCTGCTGTGGGCCTGGGAGTCAGGTAACTTACAACCACAAATACAAAAGAGAGAAATACAAATTTCCACCAGGCCTGCATCATAAATCCTACACCCAGAATATTGGTTATGACTTTGGTTGATGCTGTTATAAAATAACCACTCATATCTGCAATCACATCGGCTATTGAAGTAAACCCGGGCAAAAGATTTTCGTATGGAAAATCAAGCAGGAAAAAAAATATACCAATAACCAGACCTGTGGCAAAAGTCACATTAGCTGCACGTGCAGTACCTCGTTTCCAGAACATTCCCAATAAGAACACCGCTGCTATCGGAGGAGCAATCATCGAACCTAATGAATTTACTGTGTAAATGATAGTATCGCCAAACTTATCAGCATTTATCGACCATATGATAGCAAGAACCATCACCACAACTCCTGTTATTCGTCCTGTAACCACAAGCCCCTTATCTGTTGTTTCAGGCCGGAGCCTCTTAACGATATCCATCGAAAACAACGTGGAAGCACTATTGATAGCTGCGCCGACAGAACTCATCAGAGCTGCAAGGAGTGCTGCAATTATCAGACCTTTCAGCCCGACAGGAACAAGTCGGTCGATCATAAATGGCAATGTCAGTTTGGTATCTGTAATCTCATTTCCGAAAAGCACATAAGCAAGTGTACCGGGTAAAAGAAAAAACAGAACCGGCAGAAGTTTAAGAAAACCAGTAAACATTGGACCGATACGGGCATCATACTCGGAACGTGAAGCCAGCGACCGCTGAACTATTGTCTGATCGGAAAACCAGTACCAGGAGCCAAGCACAAAATAGCCCAGCAAGGCGGCATACCATGAAATACCTCCCTCCGGTGGATTCGCAGGACTATCAGGTGAACGCAAAATAGATAGGGCTTCCGGCTTAAGATGTGCCTTGAATGCTTCAAAGCTGTGAATTCCTACATCGGGAAGAGCAAAAATCCCGAACATGGTAAGTATTACAGCACCTAAGATTAACAGAGCTGTCTGTACCGACTCCACGGTGGCAATTGCTTTCAGTCCGCCAAGAATGGTGTAAATTCCCGTAAGAAGGGCGATAAAAATGACTCCATAAGTTTCATTCAGTCCGAAAAACTTCATGCATAAAGCCGCTCCGGCATACAAACTTATACCTATATGTATTAGTAAGGCAGTAAGTATGGCAAATATCACCATGTAAGTACGACTGGCTCCGTTGAAACGACGTTCGTACAACTCCGGGATTGTTGATACCCTGTGCCGGAAAAAATAAGGTGCAATTACAAAACCCAGAAAGACAAGAAACGGAATAGCCATCCATTCAAACAAACCATCCACAAGTCCGTATTTAAAGCCAGACTCTGCAAAACCAATCAGATGAATAGTTGAAATATTTGCCGCAAAAAGTGCAGCCCCGATTATCGGCCACTTTAAAGACCTGCTTGCCAGAAAATAATCTTCTGACGATTGATTTGTAATCTTTTTTCTTACAGTATAAAGCCCCAGCAGTATTATACCTGCCAGGTATGCTATTATAACCAGAATGTCGATTGTTCCTACGCTGAAATCCATGTTAGTTGGTTTTTAGGTTTGTGGGTTATAAGTTATTTAATTCTTAGTTTCTTTTCTTGTTGTTTTAGTTCCACGTTTCAGTTGTTCTTTCTTTGCTAATCACTAATCTCAAATTGCCGATCTGCTATCGCTAATCATAATCTTTCTGCCATTCAATCTGCACTGCACTTATCTTTTCTGTTTTCAATACATTATCGTGTAATACTTTAAATCCATTCTTTACGTAAAATCCCAACGGCGACAGATACGGTTCCCCGCTCAATTTTTTATAGTTGTTATGATCGATCACCCAGCCGTTCAGCTTGTCTGACCGGGATTTTCCCTTCTCAAGCAATTGACTTCCATATCCCCTATTCTGAATTTCACTGCCAACTATCAGCACAAACCATTTTTCATCGTCCCTTGTAAACTCAAAATACCATCCTTTTACTTTTCCGGCATCATCAACCAGAAGAATGTAATGCCTGTTGATCAGTTTGTTCAAATAGTCCTCAAACTCCGTTAATACCGAATAAGCAAGAACATCAGGATACTCATTATTCCACAATTCAAACATCTCCTGCTTTTGCTCCTGACTTAGCACCTCTGTTTCAATGAACTTCATAAATTATTGAATTAAAGACCTGGAACCCCTGAAACAAAAACAACAATTTAACCATTGAGTCCTTTAACACTGTAGCCATAGAACCATATAACCCTAATCTCCATTGAACTCCCTTACCGCTTCATACATTGCAACAATATTCTCCGGTGGCACATCCGGCATTATATTGTGCACCGTATTAAACACAAAACCGCCGTCTTTCGAGAATATCTCACATCTTTGCAACACATGTTTTCTGACTTCCTCAGGTGACCCCTCAGGCAGAACCTTCGCAGTATCAACACCTCCGCCCCAGAATGTAATGTCATTACCAAACTCATTTTTGAGTTTCTCCGGTTCCATATCCAGACAATTGGTCTGTACCGGGTTCAATATATCGTAACCGCATTCTATAAGATCAGGAATGTACTGATAAACAGAACCACAACTGTGAAGCATAATCTTCATATTGCTATGTTCCTTTACATAGTCACAAAGTCTTTTATGGTGAGGCTTAAACAGCAGCCTGTATGTATCAATATCCATGAACGGCCCTGTTGTCATACCCAGGTCATCGCCGAAACGGATAACATCAACCACATCACCAACAGCATTACACACCTTTTCCAGATTAGCAAGGTGCATTTCCATTAAAGCATCAACAAGCTTCATCACATTATCATGATCCATCATAATATCCATAAAAAAATTATCCATGCGACGAAGCATTGTCCCGAATTCGAACAGATTTGAGCCGGCACTGAGAAACAAGGCCTTGTCCGTATTCTTTTTCAGATAAAGAGCTTTTTCCCTTAGTTTATCCCAAAAGTCCGGTTCCGAAGCATGATCCCACGGAGAATGAGCATGACGTACCCACATCACCTTTTGCATAACCTCCGGAAGATTTGAAAAATCATCAGGATAGCCGTCGAGATAAGGAAAGTATGTTTGATCAAAAAATGTTGCCCCGTTCGGCATTCGTGACAACATTGTACCTTCTTCATCCGTAGTATACCACGAACCGTCTTCGGCCTGTATCGGTTTAAACCATACCGGATATTGCGCTGTACTACCATTGGCAAGAGTGTAATCATACCAATCTTCATCACGTGTATTAAACTCCCTTCCTATATCGATAATATCGAAGCCGAACCGGTCTATCATCTCATTATCTGGCTGAGCAAGCTGTTGCACCACATCGTATACACGTGTTGGATGATTCATGCCGAGATATTTTTTCAGATTATCGTATGCTATGGCTGAAATTCCGGAACTGGGATTACTGCCAAGGTCCAGAGGCACTTTATCGGGTTCTTTGTGTGCTATGGCTGCAAGGACTCGTTCTCTTGATGTCATGTTATGTGTTTTTAGTATCTATTATTACTTTGATAAAAAGTGAATAATTAATTTTTTCTTTGTCCTCAAGCCGGACTGGCTCTTACTTTTTTTACAGTCAAAAAAAGCCGCCGCTCTGAAGAAAATCACATTTCTATTGATATTACCACGGCTCTGCCGCTTTATTACTCAGGTGCATAACACCATAACTTAAAAACATCTCTTTGTTTTTACTCTCTCTCCTGGATATTCCTTAGTTTTTTTTTCAATTCTTTCACAATCTCCGGATACTCTTTCCATAGGTTATTTTTTTCACCTGGATCTTTTTCAAGATCGTAAAGCTGTCCGGGAGTTTCGATACCAAACCCTTTAGGATTTACTATGTCACTGAATCCTCCCGAACGATCAGACAGAATCAGTTTCCACTTTCCTTTTCGTATTGCAAAAACCCCTTTCAATGAATGGTTTATTAGATATTCACGGGCCTTGTCTGTCTTTCCTGTTAGTATACCCTCAAAACTATGAGCATCTTCTGTATTTCCGGCAGGGATGTTTACATCAAGAATACCGGCAACTGTCGGCATTATGTCCATTGAAGTAATAAGCGCATCCGAAACCGAACCGGGCTTTACAACTCCAGGCCATTTTATGATGAAAGGTTCCCGATGACCACCCTCCCATACATCGCCCTTAAAGCCGCGATAAATGCCACTCGGATTGTGTCCGTACTCACTTACCACAGAACCTATCGGTCCCGACCAGTCCTTTCCGTTACGTGCAGGAGAACCGTTGTCACTTGTAAAAACCAGCAATGTATTTTTCTCTAAACCGTTTTTCTTAAGTGCTTCCATTATTTCACCAACCACAAAATCAACCTCCTGAACATAATCACCGTATGGCCCGACAATACTTTTTCCCTTAAACCTGTCATCGGGGGCAATAGGAGTATGTGGTGCTGTAAGAGAAAAAAACAGAAAAAAAGGTGTTTTTATATCTTTCGATTCATCGGCAATGTAACGTACAGCACGTTTTGTAATGGAAGGCATAACATTTTGTAGCTTCCAGCCGGGAGCCATCATTCCTTTATGTCCGAACAAACTATCCGGTTTCACCACTGTTGGTACAATTGTTACCTTTCTGTTTTCAATAAAAGTATAAGGTGGGAAATTAGGTACATCATCACCGAAATAGTAATCAAACCCATGATCCAACGGTCCTCCTGTTATTGGTTTTGAATAATCAACACCGGCTCCGTTATTTTTACCGGGAGATATCGAGTCTTTTACAGGCCAGTTCCAGCCAAGATGCCACTTACCAATAAGTGCAGTTCTATAGCCTTGCTGTCTGAGCATTTCTGCTATGGTAAGGCGATTACCTTCAATCAATGGCTCGTCCCAGGGCCACAAAACGCCTTTTTTCAATCTCGTTCTCCAACAATATCTGCCTGTCAGCAAACTGTAACGTGTGGGAGTACATACGGCTGATGCCGAGTGAGCATCGGTAAACTTCATTCCTTCCGATGCTAACCGGTCGATATTGGGCGTAGATATCTTTGAACTTTGATTATAACATTGAAGATCGCCTATGCCCATATCATCGGCAAGAATTATTACAATATTTGGTTTTTCAGGTTTATTTATACCGTATTCACAACCAGCAAAAAATATTACAACAAAAAACAGTGTAAAAAGTAAAATCTTTTTCATTGTAATAACTTTAACTTTCAACTTCAGTTACCGGAACATCCGAAGCATTATTTTCCAAAACAACTTCAACGGTTGTCACCACTTCGCCTCTGAGCTTTTCGGGCAGCACTATTTTCAGCACATTATTTTTATGTGTAAAGTCCAGAGTTCTCCCTTTCATTACCGAACACTGTTTTACTATGATATTTTTTGCCAGTGGAAGTACAAGTTCGTTTCCATTCATACTAAAAACATGAAGGAATATCCTGTTCCCTTTTTGGGTTGAACTCATTGTTTCGTTAGGTTTGTATGGCCCACCGGTGGTTCCGTATACCGAATCACCGTATTTTCCGAGCCAATTACCAATTTGCTTCAGACGTTCTACCTGACGTCGCTCCATCCTGCCATCAAGCATTGGACTAACATTAAGTAACAGATTACCACCACCGCCTGCTGTTTTTAGCAAAGTTCTCAGTACCTCATCGTATGATTTAAGTTTATCATTTGGTTTCCATGACCATTGTTTGCAAATAGTTATGCACGACTCCCACGGGTTATCGTTATCAAATGTACCAATGCGTTGTTCGGGAGTATCAAAATCACCAGCATACTCATCCGATATTGTCTTACCTTCCATTCCTTTACGTCCCTTATCAACTCTGTTGTTAATAAGCACGGTACTGTCAAGACCTTTCAGGTATTTATAAAAATCCAGTCCCAATTCATGAGTCCATGGTTCTTCCCACTCACCGTCGAACCATAAAATACGGGTATTATAATTCTCAATAAGTTCTTTTGTCTGATTTTTGATATAGTTATAAAACTTATCCATGTCGGCTTCCGGCTTATCGATCCCCTCAACATGAGACAATGGATAGTTTGGATGATGCCAGTCACAAATAGAATAGTATGTTCCGAACATTACGCCATATTTATTGCAGGCATCTTTCAACTGACGAAGTACATCCTTTCCGTATGGAGTATTCATTATGTTGTAACCGGAATATTTTGTATCCCAAAGAGAAAAACCATCATGATGACGTGTAGTTATCACAAAATATTTCATTCCGGCATCTTTAGCCGCCTTTATCCACTCATCAGCATTGAACAAAACAGGATCAAACTCCTTGTAAAGATTATCATAATCATCAACAGCAACCTCCTTCCCTCTCGACCAGCCTATTTCTGTTCCTCGCAAAGTTACCGGCCCCCAATGAACAAACATCCCGAATTTCATGTCGCGGAATTGCTGCAATGCTTCCTGTTCTGTTTGTTGTGAATAAACTTTTACTGCTAAAAAAAGAGTTACAAGTATTGTCAGATACCGTTTCATAACCAAATGTATTATTATTGAATTCAAAATTATATGTAACCTGGATGTTATAAAATAGTCAAATTATGAAAAAGATGGACTATTCTACACCGGATGAAATATTTTCATATATTTACATTAACATATTACTCAACACTTAACAATAATGACTCTTTACAACAATCAGGAAATTATAAGGAAAGATGGATTCACAGGACAAAGAATGACCTATCTGCCCGGATATGTAAAAAAGAAGATATTGAAAGACCCCAGAGTAAGTGATCTATACATTACCCACATCGGAATATTCCCCAAAGCATACGGACATCTGAGAAACCGCCCTTTGGGCAGCAGCCAGCACATACTTTTATATTGTACAGACGGCAAAGGTTTTGTTGAGACAGAAGGTAAAAAACATTACCTTAATACGAATCAGATGATTGTAATTAAATCGAAAACTGCATGCAGATACGGCTCCGACAGTAATGATCCCTGGACATTATACTGGTTTCATTACACAGGAAAAAATTCAGAAATATACTCTCCCCCGTTCAATCAGGTTCTTAGCGTTTATAAAGAGAATATTTACGGTACGGATGAACGACAGCTTTTGTTTGAGGATATGCTGGTTTATCTGGAAAACTATCTGAATTCCGATAATGTAATTTTTGCCAATATAAGTTTAAAATATTTTCTGACATCGGTTAAGTACAATGATGTTTACAACTGGGTGAAAAAGGACAAGATAAATGACAGGCTGAGTGATATAATAAACTATATGAAAAACAACACACACCGGAACCTGAAAATAAATGACATTGCACATGAATTCGGATGTTCAGCATCAAATATTTACAAGTTATTTAAAAAAGACCTAGAAAGTGCTCCGCTCGATTTCTTTATTCATCTGAAAATTGAAAAAGCACATCGCTACCTGTTGCTAACCAACATGAAGGTAAAAGAGATAAGCCGCAAGCTGGGATATGACGATCCTTATTATTTTTCAAGAATATTTACCAAACACACAGGCATATCTCCTGCAAAATTCAGGAGAGAAGAGAAAGGGTGAAAAAGTGATTTAGTTTTTGGTTTGTTGGTTCTTGGTTCAACTTACTAACCTATTAACCTACCAACATACTAACTTTTTTCACCCGTTCAGTATTTTCTCATACACCTTGTAGTAATCATCCACCATACGTTCGTTGCTGAAATTAGCGATTGCATGTTCACGGCAAAAGGCCCTGTTTATTTTTTCGATATCCTTTACCGCTTCTGCTGCTTCTTCGGCATTTTTCACAAGAAACCCTGTTTCTCCCGGTTTTATCAGCTCATGCATTGATCCACGGTTGTAAGCAATAACAGGCGTTCCGCAGGTCATGGCTTCGGCAACACTAAGCCCGAACGGCTCGTCAAAAAATACAGGATGAAGCAAAGCCAGGGCATTACCCAGAAGTTCATTCCTTTTCTCAGGCCCAGCACTTCCAACAAAGACTATCTGCTCTCCGTCGATGTGCGGCTCAACCTTCTTTTTGTAATATTCTTCGTCCTGAATAATGCCTGCCATTATCAGCTTTTTACCTGCTTTTTTAGCAATATTAATGGCATCATGGGGCCCCTTATCGGGATGGAAACGTCCGAAAAAAAGAAGGTAATCACCCGGCTTTTCAGTAAAAGAAAACTTAGATATATCAATACCGTTGTAGACATTGGCAATGTAATCGAGCTTGTCGTACCTGTCGGAAAAACTAATTGAAACATAATATACATGACCATTATACTTTTCATAAACAGGCCATATTCTCGGCGATGAAAAACCATGTATTGTAGTTACTATTGGTGTTTTTATAAGTTTCGAATAAGTAAGCGGCAGAAAATCAAAATGGCTGTGAATAAGGTCGAACTGATCTGCCATCTCCATCAGATGACTAATGTGCATCACCGAATGAACCAGCCCGTCAACCGATTTATCCTCTTCGTAACCTCGTTCACACACTCCTTCTAGTTTTGCTTCGGTAACCGAATCGAGGGTTGCAAACAGAGTTACGTCAAGCCCTTTTTTAACCATACCCTCACAAACCGACGAGGCAATCTGTTCCCACGGTCCGTAATGACGCGGCGGGGTTCGCCATGCAACAGGAGATAATATAGCTATTTTCATAACTGTATATTTTTTACATTAATTTATCGTAGGGACACACGGCCGTGTATCCCTACAGAATTTGGGGGACGTGCGTCCCTACTGGTAAATTATTTCAAACACATATTCACCAGATCGGATATTTTTGCTGTTCCGACGTTCATAACTGTATCGGCACCGCCCCAGTATATCAGCAATTCATCATCTTTGTACGGTACTGCTGCACACGTAAACACCACATTATGAACATAACCGGTTATCTCATACGGCTCTTCTGGCTGAAGTATCCAATCATCTGAACGGCCTATTATTTTTGAAGGATCTTTCAGATCATGCAGTGCCACACCAAGACGGTAAACCGAACCGTCCATTGTTGGAAATACTCCGTGATAAATATTCAGCCAGCCCTTATCAGTTTTAATCGGAGGAGCTCCGGGACCAATTTTCATTTCATCCCAATGATACTGAACCGGCTTCATAATAAGTTTAGAATCCCCCCAGTGTCTGAGATCCGGTGAATAGCTTATCCAAACCGACCATGGACTAATCTCTGAATGAGGTCTGTCAAGACGAATATATCTGCCATTTATCTTTTCGGGAAACAACACCACATTGCGATAATCGGCTTCTGTTATCAGACTAAACCTCTCAATCTGTTTAAATTCCTTTATTTTTGCTAATCCGATTCTCACTCCGTGTTGCGAATAAGCAGAATAAGTCATCCAGTATTCACCGTCGATTACGGTAATGCGAGGATCCTCAACTCCGAAAGCTTCATACTCTGCAAACTCTCCTTCCGTTGCCGGAGTCATGAACGGCTCCGGATCAGCTTTGAAAGAGAATCCATCTTTACTTCGTGCCAGCCCAAGAATACTGCGACCGTTACGTCTGTGTGAACGGAAAACCATCATATATTCGTCGCCGTATTTCACAACGGCAGCATTATGTACTGTAACAACATCGTAAGGTATATCATCTTTTGTCAATATCGGATTCCCTTTATATCGTTTTATTACTTCCATAGCTAATGTTTATTAAAAGTTAATACTCTGCAGACAGGGTAAAATTTAACACATCGGTAGAATTTTTACTCAATTCTTTATTAACAGGCTGAAACTGATTAGCACAAACACTTTATGAATACTGTAAGTAATACGCCTCGAGCACAGTGAAATGTGATATCCAGTATGCTATAAGACTTTCTGCGCCCTGGTTTTCATTTACACCTTTGGGTGTTAGTGCATCATAACAAGCTCCTGTTTTGTGGTCGTACAACGATACATGATTCGTATTGTTTCCAAGAAACCATAGATAAGTACGGAACAAAGAGCCAAGATAACTATCGTCACCGGTTATTCTGAAAAGCTGCAGATAGGCAAGTACCATAGACATAACCTCAACAGGCTGCTGATCATAGTCGTATCTTTTACCACCCTTTTTATACCATTCTTTATTTCCTACCGGAATGAAAATACCATTTATTAAAGTCTGCTTTTCAAGAAAGTTCATAGACTTAACAGCAACATCAATATACCTTCGCTCTCCGGTAACATTAAATGCATTAAGCAATGCCAAAGGAAGAATTCCGTTATCGTAAGTGAGAATATCTTCAAACCAGCGCCAGCTTCCTGAGTCGTTATTTTTAAATGCATCAACCAAATCATCAGCAAGTTTTACAATCTTATCTTTTACTGCCTTCATACGTTTATCGTCGTTACCGGCATACCGGCAAAGTCCGATAAGAGTATTTCCTTTCCCCCTTAATGATTTCAGAGTATCCACAACAGGCAATGCTTTCTCTGTCATTTCAATGGCAAGCTGACGGTGTCCGTCGGACTGAGCTTCCCAGACCAAAGTTCCCAGGGCCCAGATTGTCCGTCCAAAAGCATCTTCCGAATCTTTCTCAGGAATATACCCGTAGTTGTATTTCAACATATTGTGAAACGAACCGTCATCTTTTTGCAAATAATGAATAAAACTCAGATATTTTGTAACGTAATGCGAAAGATCAGCTTCTTTGATGAATTTTCGGGCCATTAGCACCATTATCAAAGCACGTGAATTATCATCAATACAATATCCTTCTTTCAGATTTGGCACATCATATTTTGTATGCTGAAGAATACCTGTATCATCGGTTAACTTGCGAAGATGTTTAAAATTAAACTCCGGCATTACCGAGATATCAATATGATTACCTTCCAGCAGTATTTCCGGCGGACTCTCCTTCATAACATTATCAAGAGAAGTCAGATACCTCTGGGCAATCTTAGGCCACGACAGCTGCATTCCGTACAAAGAAGCTGCCTCCCTTATACGATCAGCTTTTTCAGGATCATCAAAAAGCTCAATAAGGCGTTCGGCCAGACTGTCGGAATTATTGAACGGAAACAGTACTCCTCTTTGTTCATCAAGAAGTTCTTTGGCATGCCAATAGGGTGTTGAAACCACAAGAGCTCCCACTCCTATAGCATACGACAATGTTCCGCTTGTTATCTGCTCCTCATTCATGTATGGAGTTATGTAAACATCACAGGCTTTAAGCATCTGTATCAGTTCTTCATCGGTAACATACCGGTCGTCGAAAACAACATGCTTCTCCACGCCCCTTTTCTGTGCCAGCAGTTTCAGATAGTTACGGTACTCTTCTCCGCTCTCCTTAACTACATTAGGATGTGTCTTTCCAAGTATTACATATTGAACATCAGGATATTTCTTTACAACTTTAGGCAGAGCATTAATCACCACTTCGAGTCCTTTATTACGGCTTAACAGCCCAAATGTGAAGAGCACCCTTTTTCCTTCAAATCCAAGTTTGCGCCGTAAAAGATCACGCGACGGCATATGAAAAACAGGAACACCATGCTCTATTTTAACAATCTTTTCCCTATCAACTTTATAAATATGTTCAAGAAAGTCAACTGCCAGATCGCTCATTACGAACACTCTCGATGCTCTGCGGCTTATGGCCGACATTACCGAAATCTGACCTTTCGATGGTTTGT
Organism: Chlorobiota bacterium; assembly: GCA_013153405.1. GTDB lineage: Bacteria > Bacteroidota > Bacteroidia > Bacteroidales > Marinilabiliaceae > JAADEM01. The sequence goes on along the minus strand of JAADEM010000051.1, from coordinate 39,028 downwards.
TGAGAACTGTATGAAAGGTTACTACCAAAGGAATCTTAAGTTTCGATAAAAGCATTAAAATATAATTACCGTTTTCACCCCCGAAAATTCCGAATTCATGTTGAAGAAAACATATATCGGCATTCTCGTTCAGATACTTTGCTGCCTCAACATAATGTTTGGGTTTATTTTTATTCACTTTGAATTTTACCTCTTTCGGATATTTAAACTCAGACGGGCTGGACGATACTGCAACGATTGATGTGGTATATGTATCGTTACCTTCTGTTACCATCTCTATTGCATTTCTCAGGTTATGTGTAAACGTACCAATTCCGCATTTCTCTGGCGGATATGTAGCTATAAAAGCAATTCTCATAACTTATCAGGTTTTAGGGTTAAACAATATCTTTAAACCGGCCGCCCGGCAACAAGGAAAGTATGGCCGTCCGGTGGATTTGAAGTATTTTTGTCAGAACCTTCATTAAGACACTGACAACTTTTCTTATCATACAGTCTGATTTGCAGTATTTCAGACCATTAATTATTCACAAAATATTTTGGCAAAACTTATGCCATTGAAATATCAGATTGCAACTGTAATATGCTCACTTCGAATCGGAAAAATCCATAACACAGTTGTATTTATACTTTTTATGCGACTCTATTGCTACACCTGCATACTTAAACTCCGGATTTAAAATGTTTCTTCTGTGACCTAAAGAGTGTACTCCCCCATCAACCAACAGAGAAACAACAATTAAAACCGGATCAGAATATCCGTATTGACAATTTTCACCCTTATAGTTTCCTCTTGCATACCGCTTTATCCTGTCAAAAGTTTTGGTTCCGTCACTTGACTTATGGCCAACTTTACCTGTTACTCCCATATCTTTTGCATGATATCTTGCTGCATCAGTCAAGTCTGCAGAAGGGTAAAGAGGTTGCAGATCTTTTACTTTTTTTAAATCCGTCATCAGTGAACGAATATATTTTTCATAACCTGGTTTTATAATATCCTTATTTTTTTCAAGCACGTTTGCAATAAACCACTTCCCGTTTAATCTTGCCAGATTCATATACAAAATAACATCTTTCTCATTACGGCTAAGATAATCCGCATCTTTTGCAGTATCGGCTTCTTTCAACAAAACATCAGGAATTCCGGCATAACCGGTTTGTGATACCAGTGCATTATTAATCAGAACGGCAAATACTAAAATAACCAGAGTATTCCTGCTTTTCATACAGTGTTGTTTTCAAACGCAATTTTTATAATTGTTAAAGGTACAAACATTGTGCTCATAAAACGTTAATTTTCATTAATATTCATACCATAATAAACGTTAATAAAAATTAACTACGAGGTTTCAGTAATTTCAATTTGAAAATTATACTTTTGGCATAGATAAAATGCAGAAATGTCATAAAATCAAATAAAAACATTAACTCATGGAACAAACAGTTAATTTAAGAGAGATAAATGAACGCATAAAAGAAGAAAGTTCTTTTATTGACCTTATCACCATCGAGATGAACAAGGTGATAGTTGGTCAGAAACACCTTGTTGAAAGCCTTCTTATCGGGCTTCTGAGCGACGGACACATCCTGCTTGAAGGTGTTCCCGGATTAGCAAAAACACTTGCAATAACAACTCTATCACAAATAGTTGATGCAAAATTTGCACGCATACAGTTTACTCCTGACCTGTTACCAGCCGACCTTCTGGGTACTATGATTTACAGTCAGAAAAAGGAAGAGTTCGTCGTGAAAAAAGGACCGATCTTTACCAACTTCGTTCTTGCCGACGAAATTAACCGTGCTCCGGCGAAAGTTCAAAGTGCATTGCTCGAAGCCATGCAGGAGCGTCAGGTAACAATAGGCGACCACACATACAAACTCGAAGAGCCTTTCCTTGTTCTTGCAACCCAAAACCCCATTGAACAGGAAGGTACTTATCCGTTACCTGAAGCACAGGTTGACCGTTTTATGCTCAAGGTCGTTATCGACTATCCTAAGAAAGACGAAGAACAGATGATAGTCCGACACAATCTGGCTAAAACATTCCCTAAAGCTTCAACAATCCTTAAGCCTGAAGATATTATCCGGGCACGTGACGTCGTAAAAGATGTTTACATGGATGAGAAAATAGAAAAATATATTCTTGACATTATCTTTTCAACTCGTTACCCTGGTGAGCACAAACTTGAGAAATTCGTTGATATGATTTCATATGGTGCATCACCACGTGCCAGTATAAGTTTATCAATGGCAGCTAAAGCATACGCTTTCATTAAGCGTCGTGGTTATGTAATCCCGGAAGATGTACGTGCAGTATGCCACGATGTACTTCGTCACCGTATCGGACTGTCATACGAAGCTGAAGCCAACAACATCACATCGGAAGATATTATAAGCGAAATACTTAATGTGATTGAGGTGCCATAGCAGGTAAAAGGAGAAAGGTAAAAGTTCTTAGTTTATGGCGATAACAGATTTACAAAGAATTTCGAATGATGAACATTGAACGCTGAATTCCGAACTTAAAAATACTGTCTGAACGTCGGGGATACCTGACAATTAGACAAGGCAGGCAAAAACAAAGAACAAAGAACTAACCGACCTTTCAACCATTTAACACTATAGCCATTTAACACTGTAACCATAGAACCATTTAACACTTTAATTATGAAACTGATATTCACTATGAAATATGCCGATAAAAAATGGCCTGAATATATCGAAGAAGTATTTGGTAAAGAGATTGCTGAACAGGCCAGAATAGAATCGGATTCAACAGCAAAGAATAAAGAAGCGAGAATTCATTTAATGAATTTTAAAAACGACACCACCGTTATCGAAAAGCTGAAAAATAATGAGAATGTAATTTCTGCATTTCTTGTAAGCGATAACGAAGTGAAGGAAACAATAAAAGGATAATACTTTATGATGTTAAGAGAGGTTTCAACACCCCTCACATACTGTTGATTACCGGAAAAACATCAACCGGTATGATAACATCATAAATCGCACATCGTAAATCGAAGTTCAGATTATGGAAGCAACAGATTTATTAAAGAAAGTACGGCAGATTGAAATCAAGACCCGTGGTCTTTCGAACAATATTTTTGCAGGTGAATACCATTCGGCATTTAAAGGCCGCGGTATGACCTTCAGTGAGGTTCGGGAGTACCAATACGGTGACGATATCCGTAATATTGACTGGAATGTTACGGCACGTTTCAATCATCCGTACATTAAAATATTTGAAGAGGAACGTGAACTTACTGTTATGTTGCTTATCGATGTGTCAGGATCCCGCGAATTCGGTACCGGTTTCCGTTTCAAAAAGAACGTTATAACTGAAATTGCTGCAGTTCTGGCATTTTCAAGCATACAAAACAATGATAAAATAGGTGTTTTGTTTTTCAGCGACAGAATTGAAAAATTTATTCCACCTAAAAAGGGTCGGAAACACGTTTTGCACATTATCCGCGAACTTATAACATTCACTCCGGAAAACCGCGAAACAAATATTAGTGAAGTACTAAGTTATCTGACTAATGCCATCAAAAAAAGATGTACCGCATTTGTCATTTCCGACTTTATTGATGATGATTTTGAAGACGCTTTGAAGATAGCCAACCGCAAACATGATGTGGTTGCATTGAAAATTTATGACAAACGTGAAACGGAAATGCCTTCTATCGGACTGATAAAGCTGAAAGATGCCGAAACCGGACAATACAACTGGGTAGACACATCAAGTGATGCTGTACGTGAAGCGTACCGCAAATGGTGGATAGAAAATGATCAGAATACGAAAAACACTTTCCGCAAATGCGGAGTGGACAATGTTTCGATCAGCACCGATGAAGACTATGTAAAAGCGTTAATTACCTTATTTAAAAAACGTGCCTGATGCAAAAGATCAGAAAAAGACATAAAATTATACTCCTGACAGCTATGGCAGTATTTTCAATATTGCCTGCAGCTGTTAATGCTCAAATGGTTTCGGTAAATGCCAGGCTGGACTCAAGTCTGATGTACATCGGAGGACAAATGAATCTGACACTGGAACTTAATCAGCCTAAAGATGTTTTCGTAAAGTTTCCGGAATATACCGATACCATCACCAAATCGATTGAAATAGTTTCACAAACACCGGTTGATACCACATTTCTGGAAAATAACCGGCTGACATTAACAAAAAAATACAGGATAACAAGTTTTGACAGCGGATTGCAGTATATTCCTCCCATGGTATTTGAACTTGCCGAGGATCAGGTGAAGAAAATATACAAAACTGAACCTATGGCCCTGCAGGTAGTCAATCCGTTTCAGAATGTTGATCCGAAAAAAGGTATCGCCGATATTAAAAAACCACTTGATACTCCATTTATTCTGGCAGAACTTATTCCGTATCTGCCATGGATTTTCGGTGGATTGGCATTAGTTGGCTTAATTATTTACCTGATATACCGTTACAGAAAGAATAAGCAACAGGAAGGCGGTACAAAAAAACAAAAACCTAAAGAACCGCCACATGTTACTGCCCTGCGAAACCTTAACCGTATAAAAGAGGAAAAACTGTGGCAGCATGATAAGGTGAAAAAATACCACTCGGAACTAACCGACACCATACGTCAGTACATTGAAGACAGATTTGGTGTTAATGCTCTGGAGCAGACAACCGAAGAAACACTTGAAGCTATGAAAAAGGTTGATCTGAACGACAGAGAAGTACTTGATAAGCTTCAGCAAATTCTCGAACTCGCCGACCTGGTTAAGTTTGCCAAATTCAAACCGCTGCCTGACGAAAATGAGCTAAGCATGATTAACGCTCTGTTCTTTGTAAACCAGACAAAGAAAGAGATGATTAAATCGCTCGAAGACCAACAGAAGGAACTGGAGAAAAAGGAGGAAAAAGTCTCCGGTAAAACCGAATCAGCTGAAAAAAAAGAAGATAACAAAACGAATGATTAATCCCTCCTTATCCTTTCAGAAGAAATAAGAAAAATAAGGAGAACCGATAAAAACGAATTAAAATGGGTCATTTAACATTTTTGCATCCGCAATTTTTGTTCCTGTTTATCCTTATACCACTCTTTATTGCGTGGTACATATGGAAGCAGAAAGACATGCAGGCATCGTTGCAGATATCAACTCTTAGAGGGTTCGGAAAAGCACCCGTATCAAAAAAGATTTATCTGCGTCACCTGATATTTGCTTTACGGATGCTGGTTATATCACTTTTAATAATTGTACTGGCTCGTCCGCAGTCCACTAACAGTATACGCAATGTATCAACCGAAGGTATTGATATAGTTATGGCACTTGATATATCTTCGAGTATGCTTGCCGAGGATTTTAAACCAAACAGACTTGAAGCAGCAAAAGAAGTTGCAATTCAATTTGTAAAAGGCCGTCCAAACGACAAAATAGGCCTTGTGATATTTGCTGCCGAAAGTTTCACCCAATGTCCTCTTACAACTGATCATAAGGTCCTTATCAACCTGTTTAAGGATATTCATGTAAACATGCTCGAAGATGGTACTGCCATTGGCATGGGACTGGCTACTGCGGTTGCCCGTATTAAAGACAGTAAAGCCAAAAGTAAAGTAATAATACTTCTTACCGACGGTATGAATAACCGTGGTGAAATAGCACCAATGACAGCTGCCGAAATAGCAAAAACATTCGGCGTTCGGGTTTACACAATCGGTGTGGGAACCATGGGAATGGCCCCCTACCCCGTTCAGACCGTTTTTGGCAAACAGTATCAGCAAATGGAGGTAAAAATAGATGAAAATCTTCTGAGAAACATTGCCGACCTTACCGGAGGTAAATACTTCAGGGCCACAGACAAAAACAAATTAAAAGCCATCTATGACGAAATTGACAAGATGGAAAAAACAAAGATAGAGGTAAAAGAGTACACAAAACGCAAAGAAGAGTATCTGTTATTTGCCGTAATGGCAGGGCTGTTGCTTCTGCTTGAAATATTACTGAAAAATACGGTTTTGAGAAATCTGCCGTAAAAACAGATACATAAACTTTTATTGAACCATTAAGCAAAGAAAAAAATGGACATATTCAGGTTTGAACATCCAAATTATTTATATGCTCTGGCAATAATTCCGGTTCTGGCATTTATTCATCTGATAATTGCCAAACGCAGAAAAAAAGCGCTGGAGAAATTCGGAAACCTTGAGGTTATTTCCTCTCTGATGCCGGAGGCTTCGTTTGTAAGGCCTACAGTAAAATTCTATATTTTGCTGTTTGCTTTTCTTACTTTAATAATCACAATGGCAGGACCACAGTTCGGCACAAAACTGGAAACTGTAAAACGAAAAGGAATAGAAATAATGATTGCCCTTGACGTCTCAAACAGTATGAATGCCACCGATATTGAACCAAGCCGGCTTGAAAGGGCAAAACGTGCAATAGCACAATTAGTAGACAAGCTCGTGAACGACAGAATAGGCATCATTGTATTTGCAGGCGAAGCTTATACACAACTGCCCATTACCACCGACTACCCATCGGCTAAAATGTTCCTTCAGTCGATAGATACAGACATTGTGCCCACCCAGGGAACTGCTATTGGTGCTGCAATTAATCTTGCAGTAAAATCATTCAGCAAACAGAAGGATATAAACAGGGCAATAATTGTCATTACCGATGGTGAGAATCATGAAGACAACCCTGTTGAGGCAGCCAGAAAAGCAGCCGAAAAAGGAATCAGAGTTTACACAGTGGGAATGGGATTACCCAAAGGTGCACCGATACCTGTAAAAGGAGGAAAACCAAATCAGTTTATGAAAGATCGCCAGGGAAATGTTATTATATCAAAACTTGATGAAAAAACCCTAAAGGAAATAGCAATCGCCGGAAACGGAGCCTATATTCCTGCCAATAACATCCGTAAGGGAATAAACAATCTGCTCGACGAACTCTCACAACTTGAAAAGAAAGAGATTGATGCCAAGGTGTATACCGATTACGATGAGCAGTTTCAATACTTTGCAGGATTGGCATTGTTGCTTCTGCTAATAGAATTTTTCATATTGGAACGTAAAAACCGGTATCTGAAAGATATTGATCTTTTTGAGGTTGATACTACTAATGAACAACAATAGGAAAGTGAAGAAACTAAACGCAAAAGAAATGAAACGCTATATATTTTTAATAATATCAGTAATTATATCTGTGAACATTTCTGCACAGGAAGAGCGCAAATTTATCCGCGAAGGAAATAAAGCTTTCAGTGACAGCTCCTACCTCGATGCAGAGATTAATTACAGAAAAGCTCTTGACAAAAATAAGGATTCGTTTGAAGCAAAATATAACATCGGTGATGCTTTGTTCAAACAGGAAAAGTATGACAAAGCGGCAGAGCAATTCGAGATTCTGGCAAAAACAACCGACAAAAATAACAAAGAACTGGCCAAGGTATATCATAACCTGGGGAACAGCTATTTTGCCCTGAAAAAATATGAAAAGAGTATTGAGGCATATAAAAATGCATTAAGGATAAACCCTGAAGACAATGAAACACGGTATAACCTTATAGCTGCAATGAAAATGCTTCAACAACAAAAAAACCAGAAAAAAAATCAGGATAAAGACAAAGACAAAGACAAAAATAAAGATAAAAACAAACAGAATAAAGATAAGCAACAACAGCAGAACCAGCAAAACAAGCAGGATCAGAATAAAGATAAACAAAAACAGCAGCAACAACAGAACAAGCAGAATGATCAGCAAAAGCAACAACAACAAAAACAACAACAGCAGCAACAGCAAAAACCTGAAGATCAGATGTCACAACAGGATGCTCAAAGATTGCTGAATGCAATACAACAGGATGAAAACGAGTTGCAGAAAAAACTGAGAAAAGCCAAAAAAGCCAAAAGAACTAAATCGGGCAAAAACTGGTAGGCACGCTTTTTGAAACCGATAAACAGGTGCATATGGTAAATATGCAAAAGTGTCACGACGACATATTATGTATTAAGATAAATAAGGAAAAACGCCAGGAAGGTGTTAAAATTCAAAAGTGAATGTAGATGACTAAAACTGATTTAAATAAAATGATACGCAAAACAGCTACGGTAACAATGCTTTTGTTTCTGCCCTTGCTGGCATTTGCCCAGCAAACAACATTTAAAGGCAGAGCTCCGCAAACCGTTGTTTTAAATGATAAGTTTCAACTGGCATATACCATAAATACTGAAGCTACTGATATACGCTTGCCCAGAATGGATGCTTTTACCATCCTTATGGGACCAAGCATCTCACGCCAGTACAGCACAACTATTGTAAATGGTAAAGTGTCGCGTGAAACAAGCTATACTTACACATATATTCTTAAAGCCATAAAACCGGGAACTTTTACCATTCCACCGGCCTCTATTGAGGTAGATGGCAAAAGAGTAGAGTCTAATTCCCTTACGATTGAGGTAATAAAAGATAATACACAGCGACCGTCTTCTGCTCAGGCAACTCCCGATGCAGCATCAGGAAATCTGTCATCTGAGGATCTGTTTATTACAAATACAGTATCGAAAAAAAGTGTATACAAAGGAGAACCTCTTGTGCTAACAACAAGAATATACACAAGTGTAAACCTTGATGCTATTACTGATAAAAAGGATCCTAAACTAAGTGAGTTTCTTATTCAGGATCTGAAAATGGATAACATTTCCTGGTCGATGAAAAACATCAACGGGAAAACATACAATGTGGGAATATATGAGAGAAAACTTCTTTTCCCTCAAAAAACAGGAAAAATAACCATTGGCCCCACCGAAATGGAGTTTACCGTAAAAAAACGGGTGGCACGTCGTACCCACAGTATTTTCGATGATTTTTTTGAATCGAACTACAGATATGTAAAACAAAGGGTGAAAACCAAACCCATAACAATTACGGTAAAACCGCACAGAGGAATTCCGCCCGAAGGTTACACCGGTGGTGTTGGTAACCTGTCGATGAAAGTTACCACTTCAAAAACCAAAGTGAAAACCAATGAAAGTATAACCTTAAAAGTAATAATCAGCGGAACAGGAAATCATAAACTCATAACTGCTCCTAAAATAAAATTCCCTGCCGACTTTGATCAGTTTGACCCCACTGTGTCAAATAATTTCACTAACACAATGCAGGGGATGAAGGGAACAAAAACCTTTGAATACCTTGTCATTCCGCGTCATGCAGGAACATATGTTATTCCTTCTATTAAATTCTCTTACTTTGATCCTTCGGCCGGAAAATATAAAACCATTTCATCAGGACCGATTACCATTGAAGTGGAAAAAGGCGAAGGTGATGAACAAATGTCTTCCGTGGTTTCGGCTAACAACAGAGAACGGGTTAAGTTTCTGGGAAAAGACATACGTTTCATAAAAACCGGTCCTACAAAACTAAAACCTGCCGGCACATTCCTGTTCGGTTCTCTGACATATTACGCATCTCTTATTATTCCTCTTCTCGTTTTCATTCTTGTATACATAATAAACAGGAAAAAGCTGAAAGAGAGGTCTGATATTCAGTTGCTGAAAACAAAGAAAGCCAATAAAATGGCGCGCAAGCGATTAAAGCAATCGGCAAAATACCTGAAAGCAGGTGAAAAAGAACAGTTCTACGAAGAAGTGCTTAAAGCTCTCTGGGGATACATCAGCGATAAACTCAGTATACCTGTAAGTGAACTTAACAGAGATAATATCCGAAGTATACTTGAAGAATCAGGAGTAAGCGGAGAAGTTATTGATTCGTTCATAAACATTCTCGATGATTGTGAATTCGCAAGATATGCTCCAGCTGCCGAAAGCGGTGAAATGGACAGAATTTACAATCAAACACTCGAAACTATCAGCAAAATTGAAAACCAAATAAAGAAAAAATAATGAGAAGGACTATATTAATTCTTCCGGCACTATTATATCTTTTCCTGATGCCTTTATATGCACAGGAAGACCAAAGATTTATCAAGGCAAACCAGCTTTATACCGACGGAAAATATGAAGAGGCAGCCCAGGCTTATGAAGACATTCTGAAAACAGGAGTGGAAAGCCCTGAGTTATACTATAACCTTGGTAATGCATATTATAAAAGTGGCTTGCTGCCACAGGCTATTTTAAATTACGAAAGGGCAAAATTGTTAGCTCCTCAGGACAAGGATATAGAATATAATCTGGAACTGGCACGCAGCCAGACTATTGATAAAATTGACAAGGTTGGCGAGTTTTTCCTCAAAACATGGATCAGAGCATTACGTAATAAGGCAGATTCCGATACATGGGCTTATATGTCTATCGGATTCTTTCTCGGTCTGATAGGAATGCTTTTTCTGTTTTATTTCAGCAGGACTCCTGCCCTGAAAAAAGCAGGTTTCTTCTCGGGCATATTATTCCTGTTCCTTTTTATTGTTAGTTTCTCTTTTGCACATTTGCAAAAACAAAAACTGGTAAACCGTAACTATGCAATTATTTTTGCCCCTACGGTAAATGTTAAAAGTTCACCCGACTCGGGAGGTACTGAACTTTTTGTCCTACACGAAGGAACAAAAGTTAAAATACTTGATAAAGTTGGCGAGTGGAGACAAATAGAAATAAGCGACGGTAACAGAGGCTGGATAAACGTTTCTACAATAGAAGTAATTTAACACAAACTATGAGGATGATGTCCAAAAAGTAAAACCTTAACGTCATTGCGAAGAGAAACGACGAAGTCCGCCTGACCAGCGCAACCGAACAGGCAATCTCCGGATTTTCTACACTTGTAAATTTTGAGACCCCATGCCTGCCGAAGCTTCGGCGCAGGCATGCTTAACTTCGTTACCAATGACGGAATTGCTTAAAACTTTGATTATCAACGAGACTTGTGCGTCATTGCGAACCCCATTTTATGGGGTGAAGCAATCCCCGGCAAAAGGAAGACTGCCTGTCTGAATGGATATTCCAGGCAGGCTTCTTCGCTAACGCTCATTGAAGTGACGTGAATATTCTGTCATTTACTCATTATGCCCCAAAATTTAGGGTGGATTCTCGGAATAACGCCTTTTTAGACATCCTCTTGGTATGAAAACATCAAAAATCGCAGTTGGGCATGTGTTGTTTATTTGCTGTAGAATAATAGGTTTTCTTTAGTCATATGCTTACCTATATTAAAGTATAACTCACTCCGGAGTCAATTATTAATCTATTGTATTATCCCAAATGAATTGCTATTTAGTATAGATTTAAAGTAATATGAAGAATATTCCTGAGATAAATACCAACTATTCCGGACTACATTACCCTTAATTTCTGGGAACTTCCACTCTTTGAAGTCCGTCGGCATAAGATGCAACCTGATAAGGTGAAAACCAGAATATAAGTTTATCATCAGTAACTGCAAAAGCAGAAAAATCTTCTGGAGTGGCCGTTCCTTCATCTACCGACTCATCATACTCAAGATTATCTTTTAGCTTATCCCTGACAAAGCTTCGCAGTTTTGTAAACTCCCCGGCTTTAACAAAATCACTAAGTTTAAGTATTTTATTATTTTCGGTATCAAACACCAACGAAACTATAAAATTATTACCATGCGCTCCACCTGTAAACTGGTAAATATTAAATACAACAGATAAAACACCAGGTCTGGCAAAATACTCTTCATATTTTACGGTCATTTCATACTTCATACTGTCATCAACAGCATAATCGGTCAAAGCCATAAACTCTTTAATCTGATCAGATACAAAAGTATTAATAACAGAATCAATAAAACTATTTTTATATACAGGGAAAGAAACATCCATACTACCCCACACTCCCGATTCTGTAACTGTTCGTTTATCTCCTTTGTTTTTAATACCTTTATTTTCATTGGTACAACCTGCAGTAATAATAATTGCAGACAACACAATTAATAGTTGCTTCATAATCTTTACTTTTTTGTAATATCAAAGTTAGCATACATTTTTACTTTGCAATAAAGAAAATCAAAAAGTTCATTATTTCATTAGCTAAACCTTATTCTGTTTAACATAAAAATTATAGATTTGTTTAACAAAACACATTTTTAAATATGACAAAATGAATTGGAGTAAGGAACTGGAAGAGTATAATAATTTTCTATTAACAGACAGCAACTTAACCGAAAATACGATTATAGCATACAAAACAGACCTCCCTAAGTTTGTAGAGTTTTTAGAAGAAAACGGACTTTCACATTTAAAACCAGAAGAAATCACGTTTGAACATATTAAGCAGTTATTAAACTGGTTAGGTGAAAAAGGCTACAACGTGAGTACCCAAACAAGATTAATCAGTGCATTAAGAAAATTCTTTTATTTATACCTGAGCACTGACAGAATGGAGAAAGACCCTACAGAACAAATTGAAACTCCTAGAACAGGACGAAAATTACCCGATATTTTATCTGTTGATGAAATAGAATCAATAATTGCACATATAGATCTTTCTAAACCGGAAGGACACAGAAACAAAGCTATAATTGAAACATTATACGGTACCGGTATCAGAGTAACGGAACTTGTAAACCTTAAAATTTCACAACTATATTTTGATGAAAAAATAAAACATATCAGAGTTATTGGCAAAGGCGATAAACAAAGGGTGGCAATGATAGGTGATAAAGCCATAAATGCCATAAATCAATACAGGTACGGCTATCGTAATGAACTTAAAATAGTTCCTGGACATGAAGATTTTCTGTTCCTGAACAGAAGAGGAAAACAACTTACCAGAGTAATGATTTTTAAAATAATAAAAACACTCGTTGAAGAAGTCGGTATAAAAAAGAATGTTAGTCCACATACATTCAGACATTCATTTGCCACTCATCTTATCGAGCGCGGCGCAGATCCCAGAATAGTTCAGGAGCTGCTGGGACATGGTTCAATACTTACAACCGAAATTTACACTCATCTGGACCTTCAGTACCTGATTGAAAACCTCACTTCGTTTCATCCCCGGGCTTAAACGTTAATTATGTTTAAAATGGTCTTATATAACCTGCTCATTGGCAAACTTTTTTATTTTTGTATTATATAATATTTTTCACATTTAAAAAAAATTAAAAAATGGCAAATTTAGATTTAAGCAAGTACGGAATTACGGACGTCAAAGAAATCGTTCATAACCCTTCGTATGACCTATTGTTTGAAGAAGAAACAAAACCGGGTCTTGAAGGATATGAAAAAGGACAGGTAACCGAACTTGGTGCCGTAAATGTAATGACCGGAATCTACACCGGCCGTTCGCCTAAAGACAAATATATTGTTTTAGATGACACTACCCGAGACACAATATGGTGGACTTCACCGGAAGCCCCCAATGATAATAAACCTCTTTCTCCTGAAGTCTGGAAGGATCTTAAAGAAATATCAGCAAAACAGCTTTCCGGTAAAAGACTTTTTGTTGTCGATGGATACGCAGGAGCTAACGAAGATACCAGATTAAAGGTAAGATTCATTATGGAGGTTGCATGGCAGGCACATTTTGTAAAGAATATGTTCATACGCCCCACTGAGGAAGAACTGAAGAACTTCGGGGAGCCTGACTTTGTGGTATTAAATGCTTCAAAAACAACAAATCCGAAATGGAAAGAGCACGGAATGCACTCTGAAGTATACACTGTATTCAACCTTACTGAAAGAATGCAGGTGATAGGCGGAACATGGTATGGCGGCGAAATGAAAAAAGGTATGTTCGCAATGATGAACTATTACCTACCACTGAAAAACATAGCTTCGATGCACTGCTCGGCCAACATGGGTAAAAACGGCGATGTAGCTATCTTCTTCGGTCTTTCAGGAACAGGAAAAACAACCCTCTCAACCGATCCTAAACGACTGCTTATCGGTGATGACGAACACGGATGGGACGATGACGGCATCTTCAACTTCGAAGGAGGCTGCTACGCTAAAGTTATCAACCTTGATAAAGATGCCGAACCTGATATTTACAATGCTATCAAACGTGATGCCCTGCTTGAGAATGTAACAGTAGACGAAAATGGAAAGATTGACTTCAGCGACGGCTCTGTTACACAAAATACCAGGGTTTCTTATCCGATATACCACATCAAAAATATTGTTAAGCCGGTATCAAAAGGAGGACATGCCAATAAAGTTATATTCCTTAGTGCCGATGCATTTGGTGTTCTGCCTCCGGTATCAAAACTTACCAAAGAACAAACCAAGTATCACTTCCTTTCAGGATTTACAGCTAAGCTTGCTGGTACCGAACGTGGAGTAACTGCTCCTCAACCCACATTCTCGGCCTGTTTCGGTGAGGCATTCCTGTCAGTTCACCCGACTAAGTACGGTGAAGAACTGGTAAGAAAAATGGAAGCCCACGGAACACAGGCATATCTTGTAAACACAGGATGGAACGGTACAGGTAAACGTATCTCGATAAAAGATACCCGTGCCATTATCGATGCTATCCTTGACGGCTCAATTGAAAAAGCAGATACAAAAACAATCCCCATCTTCAACCTTGAAGTGCCGACGTCTCTGCCTAACGTTGATCCAAACATTCTTGATCCACGTGATACATACGCCGATCCTAAAGAATGGGAAGAAAAAGCAAAAGACCTTGCTTCCAGATTTATCGATAACTTTAAGAAGTATACCGATAATGAAGAAGGTAAGAGCCTGGTTGCTGCCGGACCACAATTGTAATTTACTTAAATACCATAAAAAGCGAGAGCCCCGTTCCGGAGCTCTCGTTTTTTGTTATGAACAATGGATATAATTCTCCACAAGTTTTCTTATCTCTTCTTTCTTTCCGTATAGCCGTTCGCTAAGGTCTTTATCATTATAAGATTTCAACTGCTTTATGAACCGGTCGATAGTTCCTTTGGGAAATATTTTATCCTTCTCAAAATAATTACGGTATTGTTCCAGGAATTCAGCCGACTCCCAGCACGACTGAGGTAAGCTTTCCAGCTTATCAAGGATATGTTTATTTTCTTCAGCAAAGATATTGACATTAACGTAAAGCTCTTCGGCTCTTTTCAACGAATTTTTATCTGTCAGGCCCTTATCCGCAGCAATAATTATTCCTGCCATGAGGTGATATAGATCTGCCGATCCGTCGGGAACACGAAATTCTACTGTTTGTTTTCCTGGAATATATGGAATTTTACTGGTCTCCTGCGGATTTGCATCTTTAATCATATTTGTTTCGGCAACCCATCCTAACGGTACGCGTACAAGAACCGAGCGGTTGGTATCACCCCAGCATATTTTTGTTGGTGCCTCCTGGTGCGGAACCAAACGCAGATACGAAACAGGCACTGTATTACCAAATGCAGTAAGCGGCTGTGCCAGGTCGAGCAATCCAGCTATCATTCTTTTGGCATCATCACTTAACCTGAAATCATCTATCATTTTATTTTCACCATCCTTCACAAGCATCATATGAATATGTAATCCGCTGCCGGCATTACCTACCGTAATTTTAGGTGCAAAACTTATCTGAACACCGTATTTTTGTCCCAGCATACGAAGAATCCACTTGGCCACCAAAAGCTGATCAACAGCATCATCGGCACTTACCGGCATAAACTCTATTTCATGTTGTTCATACTCTTTTTCTCCGTCGGAAAAGTTACCAACCTCCGAATGTCCGTATTTAATCTTTCCTCCCGATTGTGCTATAAGCTGCATTGCCTCTATTCGCAAATGTTCCCAGTGTGTGAATGGAGCTGATGTCTGATATCCTTTTTGCGGTGGCGGCTGAAACAGGCTGTCTTTCTCGCCAGAAACATAGTATTCGAGCTCTCCCATCGCATAAAGCTCATAGCCGGTTTCTTTTTTAAACTTAACCATTGCTTTTTTAAGAATATATTCGGGTGCGCTTTCCAACGGCTCTCCGTCGGCAGTATAAAACGAACACAGAATATTCAGAGTAGGTCTTTCGGCAAAAGGATCCACAAAAGCCGTTTTAAAACGTGGAATAACGTAAAGGTCACTTCTGTCGGCATCAACAAAAGAGAAAAGACTGGAACCGTCTACCCGTTCACCAGTCGAAAGGACAGAATCGAGGTAATCTTTGCTTGTAATAACAAAGTTCAGAGTTTTAAGCTTTCCGTCTTCCCCGACATACTTAAAATTAAGAAGCTCAATGTCGTTTTCATCAATGAATCTGATGATGTCGTACTTTGTGAACTCCGATGCGGGCTTTTTTAATTGACGAACCAACCTGTTCGGGTTCATCAGAACTTCGCGGTCTCTCATAACAATAGATTTAGACGAGTTTAAAAACAAACAAATTTATAACTATTGTTACAGATAAAACACCACAAGCCGGGATGTTATAAAACATAAAACTAAAGAGTTATAAAAACAGGTTAAGAAAACAATCAGATTTTATCAAGATATGACAGTGCTATTCTTATTTTACCGTAAGGTATTTTTCCATTGAAATGTTCAAAATATGGCTTAAGACGGGTGGTATCAACTATTTTTTGTTTTGCATTTTTCACTTCATTAAGCTCTTCCTTCGTGATAAACTCAAAAACATCGATATCGCTGTCTTTTTTAAGCAAATGTGCAATATGCGAATAAATGGTGGTTTCCTGAATATTTCTCTCTTTGGCTATCTCTGAAACAGTCATTCCGTTTTTCAGCATCTCATAAGTGATTTTATAAGTGTCCCCCTTAGATTTTCCCGAGTTAAACTCCGCAATAGCTTTCAGAAATATCTTCCCGTACATTTTAGCTTTGTGCTCTCCCACTCCGTGAATATTCATAAATTCCTGAACATCCGCCGGCATTTGCGAACTCATATCCCTGAGCGATTCATTGCTGAAAACCAGATAAGGCCTCACTCCTCTTTCTTTTGCCACAAGAGTCCGTACCTCCTTCAGATGTTCATAAAGCGTTTCATTAACGTTTTTTTCTAATGCAAGCTTCTTTACCGGAGCCTTGCTTTGTTCCTCTTTCCGCTGCTTTATCACCTCATAATCCACAAGTTTTACCTTTAGCTCCTTTTTAAGCACCTTATGGCTAAGCTCATTAAGCTTAAGATTGTAATGGTCTTTGTAATCTATCTCTACCAGTCCCTGCTGAATAAACTGCTGTATATAAAGCTGCCACGCAAAAGCAGTTGTATCCTTACCTACACCAAATGTTTTTATTTTTTGAAAAGATTTCTCCGTAACCGGTCTGGAATATACACCTTTCAGAATATCCACCAGCGTACTTACACTAATCTGTTCATTTGTTCTTGCAACTGCCGATAGTGCCATTTGGGCAAGTATAGTGCCATCGAAGTATCGTGGCGGATTTTTACACACATCACAATTACCGCAATCATCTTCCAGTGTCTCGCTGAAATAGCTTAAAAGTATTTTTCGCCTGCACACCTGAGCCTCGGCATATTCCTGCATTCTGTTAAGCTTTGCGATCTGTATTTTTTTATACTGCTCATTATTTATCTCCTCAATAAATCCCATATGGGTCTGAACATCACGATAGCTGTAAAAAAGAATTGTTTCAGCAGGCTGTCCGTCACGGCCGGCACGCCCTATTTCCTGATAGTAACTTTCAATATTTCCGGGCATATTGTAATGAATAACAAACCTGATATCCGGCTTGTCGATACCCATTCCAAAGGCAATGGTAGCGCAGATAACATCTGTATCGCCCTGAATGAACATATCCTGTACCTTTCCTCTCGATTCGCTGTTCATTCCTGCATGATAACTCTCTGCCTTTACTCCTTCGCGTTGCAGTTTGGCTGCAAGTGTTTCTGTTGCTTTCCTGCTTCCGCAGTAAATGATACCGCTTTCTCCATTATGTCTGTTTACTATGCGGATAATCTGCTCCCACTTTTTCTGTCCAGGCAGTACCGACAAAGACAGATTAGGCCTGTCAAATGATGAAATAAACATTTCAGGCGATTTCATTCCTAACAATTCTCCTATATCGGAACGTACAGCCCTGTCAGCGGTGGCTGTCAATGCCATTGTGGGAACATCCGGAAATTCCTCTTTAAGTATATGAAGCTTGCTGTACTCAGGACGAAAATGATGTCCCCAGCTGCTTACACAATGGGCCTCATCAATGGCAATAAGATTAAGTTTTAGAGTTTTCAGGAAGGAAACAAAATCGCCGGAAAATATAGTTTCGGGTGCTACATAAAGAAGCTTGACCTCTCCGGAATTTATCCGTGATACAATAGTACGTTTATCGGACTGTGTAAGTGTTGAATTCAGAAAAACAGCATCAATACCATTAGCCCTCAGACTTTGCACCTGGTCTTTCATTAGTGCAATCAATGGCGATACTACCAGAGTGATTCCATCCATCAGAACCGAAGGAAGCTGATAACAGATCGATTTACCGCCTCCGGTAGGCATCAGAACCACAATATCCCTGCCTTCAAGTACATCGTTTATAATTTCCTTCTGTAAAGGTCTGAAACTGCCATATCCAAAATATTTACGCAGGTTTTCAAGCAGTATATTTTCGTCAGCCATTGAATGGTGAATTATTTTATTTTACGAGTGCTTCAATTGTGCTTTTGATATCAGGGTAAAGAAAGTGGTACCGTTCTTCCATCAACCGTGTCGGTAATACTTTCTGGCCGTGAGTAAACATCCTAACTCCTTCTCCGAATTTCATCCGAAGTATCCATTGGGGAACATTAAAAAGTACGCTTCTGCCGGTTGCACGCAATAATTCATCAGAAAATTCAGAGTTGGAAGTAAGTTGAGGAGCAACAATATTGAATACACCTGTACAGTCGCTTTTTTTCCATAAATACCACATTATGCTTAGTAAATCATCAATATGAATGAAAGGGAAAGTCTGATAACCATCACCCACTTTGTTTCCAACTTTCAAATTCAAAGCCTTCATTACCTGTTTCCATGCTCCGCCCTTCTTTCCCAGTACCGTTCCCATACGGCCGATTATCAATCGTATACCGTATTTATTGTATAACTTCATTGCTTCCCGCTCCCAGTCCTTACACACATTTGCCAGAAAATCGTCAGCATAGATTGAAGAAAATTCATCGTGAACCTCATAAATATCATAAATGCCCACTGCCGATGCCGAAAAGAACATTTTAGGCTTATCCTTTGCCATTTCCACAGCTTTTACCAGCATTCCGGTTGTATTAACTCTACTGTCGTAAATATTCTTTTTATTTTTTAAAGTCCACTTTTTCAATACAGGTTCACCTGCAAAATGAAACACCGCATTTACACCGTTTATTTTATGTGACAGGTGTTTTTCACCTCTGTCAAAATCTCTTCTCATAAGAGGAATTACCGTTTGATTACTACGTTCAAACAAAGAGGCAAGTTCTCCTCCCAGAAAACCGGTTATTCCACTTATCGCGACTGTATTTTCTCTATTTTTATCAGGTGTAATCAATGTACCTATTTATTTATTTCAGCTAATCGCTCTGAAAGTTCGTCAGGCGACACGCCCATCTCCATCTCTCCTTTACTGAACAGCGAAATTCTTCCTGTCTCTTCCGACACCACAATTGAAATAGCATCTGTCGATTCTGTAATTCCCATAGCAGCCCGGTGGCGTAACCCGGCTTCCTCAGGCAACGACATACTTTGCGAGACAGGAAGAATACATCCGGCTGCTTTTATCTTATTACGGGTAATAATAACAGCTCCGTCGTGTAAAGGACCGTTTTTGAAAAATATAGCTTCTAAAAGCCGGGTCGAAATCACTCCGTTAATGAGTTCTCCTGTCTGTACATAATCGAGTAATTCTGAATCTTTAGTAATAACAATCAAAGCTCCGGTCTTTGTCCTGGCAAAGTATTCACAGGCTCTGACCAAAGGCTTAATATAAATGTTAAGCATCCCTTTTCCATCGGACACGAAAAACTTGTCCATTGTAAATTTATGAGAGATGTTATATTTTGATCCTATAAGAAGAAGGAATCTCCTTATTTCCTGCTGAAAAACAATTATAAGGGCAAGAACACCAACATTTACAAAATTATCAAGTATACTTGCTGACAGCTCCATGTTCAGAGCATTAATGACCAGCCACACCATAAGAAAGGCGAACGTACCGATAAGAATATTTAAAGCTACAGTGCCTTTAATCAGCTTATATACCCTGAACATCAACAATGCCACCAGAAATATATCAACTATATCGATAAATCGTATGTGTAAAAAGGTCATATTATATGGTTAAATGGTTTGATGTTTTTTTTAGTTCTTAGTTCTTGGTTTTATTTAGATCAAAATTCGACATTCTGTGTTCATCATTCGACATTGTTTTCTTCGCTAATCTCAAATCGCCTCTCTGCTATCGCTAATTCTTTGGTTACAGTGTCCTATTGATTATATATTTTGGTTTATTTAATCGATTTCTCAAATCCTCAGTTCATCTACAAATGATTCACTAATTTAACAATTTCAACGGCTTCTTTTACATCATGTACCCTTAAAATATTGGCTCCGTTAATCAGAGCAATGGTATTCAATGCTGAAGTTCCATTAAGACTCTCTTCCGGAGTAACGCCAAGAACTTTGTAAATCATTGATTTACGAGAAACTCCGACACATAAAGGTAACTTGTGCAAACCAAACTCCTGTAATCTTTTCAGCAGTTCATAGTTATGTTCAACAGTTTTTCCGAAACCGAAACCCGGATCTAAGATTATATCGTTAGTCCCGAATGATTGCAGTTCATTTACTTTTTCTGAAAAAAACAATGAAATATCGGCAACTACATCCATATATTCCGGATTATTCTGCATTGTCATGGGAGTTCCCTGCATATGCATAAGAATATACGGAACTTTAAGCCTGCCTATTGTTTCAAACATATGACTGTCGGCATTGCCTCCATATATATCGTTAATAATATCTACACCATACTCCTCCACAGCCCTTTGGACAATGCCCGACCTGAATGTGTCAAGTGATAACCATACATCAGGGAAACGACTTCTTATTATCTTTAATGCACTTTCCACTCTTTCCCACTCCTCATTTTCAGGTACGTCATCTGCTCCCGGACGCGAAGAATATGCTCCTATATCAATAATTTTTCCGCCTTCCTGCAATATTTTCTCACACCGTTCAATAACAGACTTTTCTGTTTCATATCTGCCTCCGTCATAAAAAGAATCGGGAGTTATATTTAAGATTCCCATAACTAAAGGGTAAGACAGGTCTACCAGTTCACCCCGGATATTTATAATAGTTTGAACAGAATTAAAGGCAGTAGTCTGATTCATAAAAATGCTTATTCTTCATTCATTTCAAAAATATGCATTTTTTTTATTTATTATTAATTAAAGCAGACAGGATAATCGCAAAATAAAAAGCGAAATGAACCCCTTCACTCCGCTTTTTATTAATTTAAACCTTATTTCTATGCAACTATTATACGCCTAACTATAGTGTTTTGTTACATATACAGGTCAATATTTCAATATGTTATACAGCATTCACACTATAGCTTACAAACTATAATTCATAGTCTTTTTACAAACTGCTGAAAAAAGTATAATTTAGCCGCATTGAAAAACAGAAACTAATTGATGAGATTATGGATAAAGTTATTATTAAAAGCTTCAACGAGCTGGATGAGTTAAAAGGACAAATATTAGGAACTTCGGACTACTATCAAATCACACAGGAACAGATTAATCTTTTTGCGGATGCCACAAACGATCATCAGTGGATACATGTTGATGTGGAGAGAGCAAAAAAAGAGTCTCCATTCGGAGATACTATTGCACATGGCTATCTGACAGTTTCCCTTCTCCCCCATCTGTGGGAACAAATTGTTGATGTTCAGAATCTTAAATTACAGGTAAACTACGGAATAGAAAAACTAAAGTTTAACCAGCCGGTTAAGGTTAATAGCCGTGTCCGTCTTGTGGCCAAAGTTGATGATGTTCTTAACCTGCGAGGTGTAACAAAAGCAACTATAGGTGTTAAGCTTGAAATAGAAGGAAACCGGAAACCTGCCTATGAAGGACAGGTTGTATTCCTTTATCATTTTAAATAGAACGTTAATAGGGAAAAGATGAAATTCTTTATTGATATACCTTTCAGCTTTTCCCTTTTTCTCACTTATCAATCCATTCTTTAAACTGCCTTGCTCTGTCACGGCTTACTATTATTTTTTCTTCAGACATTGGCTGTGTTTTAACTATCAGTTTTCCATTGAACCAGTTCTCAACTTTGGTAATTGAATTGATGTTAAGAATAAACTGCCTGTTTGCCCTGAAAAACATATCAGGGTCAAGTTGTTCATGCAGTTTATCAAGAGTAAAATCAATCACGTAATTTTTTCTGTCGAATGTAAATGCTGTTGTTACTTTTTGCGAGCTTTGAAAGAACGCAACATCTTCAACATTAATTTTTATAAAACCATCAGGAACAGATACCAGGATACGTGACCGCCATGTCATTTTTCCTTTAAGCATAGTATCCATAAGAAGTTTCATATCAGGCATCTCCATTTGCTTATCCGAAGTTACAGCTTCAAGCTTCTCAATAGCACGCAAAAGGTCTTTCTCCGAAATAGGCTTCAGCAGATAATCCACACTGTTTACCCTGAATGCCTGAATTGCATACTCATCATAAGCTGTGGTAAAAATTACAGAAGACAAAACATTTACCTGTTCAAATATTTCAAAACATGTTCCGTCGGTAAGCTGAATATCGGAGAAAATAACATCCGGCTGGTCGTTATTTTTAAGCCATTCCACTGTATCGGCAACACTGCCTGCAAACCCCGCAATTTCCCATCCGGGACGCAGTTTCAAAATCAGGTCGGCAAGCATTCGTTGCGAAGGTATTTCGTCTTCTATGATGAATATGCGCATTGCTTTTTAGTTTGAGTGTTTGTCACAATTTTTGCAAGTCCTCCTAAACGTCGGGACAACAAAAAATTGCGCCAAACCTACATTTAATTTTCTTTTTCCCGGGACTTACGCCCTGGGTTATAATATTTCACTCCTACGGAGCTAACTTTTCTCAACCTTAATATCCTCTCCGACGTGAGTCAAAGGCGAACAAATCACTACTCCTGATGTGAGCGACAGCGAGCTTTTTTCACTCCATTGGCAACACAACCCTGAATTCATCTTCCGTTTTCTCTATCCGAATCTCCTTACCGTACAATAGCTTGTATCTTTCGTTGAGATTCTTCAATCCTGTACCTGTACCGTATGTTGTTTTCTTCAGCTGCAGGTTATTTGAGACAACCAGGTTATCATTCTCCATAAATATACTGATATTCAAAGGTTCTTTTTCAGAGGCTTTGTTATGTTTCAAGGCATTCTCAACCAGAAGCTGCAATGTAAGAGGCGGCAATGTTTTATTCTGCCGGTCATCACTAAGCATTATCTCAAGTTTCACTGCATCTCCCAGACGAATGTTGTGCAAAAAAATATAATTTTCGATAAATTTCAGTTCTTCTGCCACTGTTACAAGTGTTTTGTCTTTGCTTTGCAGCACATAACGGTAAATATCTGCCATCTTACGGGCAAACTCTTCGGCCCGTTCAGGTGCATATCTTATTTCTGAAATCAATACACTCAGGTTATTAAATAAAAAATGAGGATTCAACTGATTCTGCAATGCAGTATAATCCGACATCAGTTTTTCATGTTTCAGCTTTTCGTTTTCAAGCATTGAAATTTTCCAGTTGGCAATAAACCTCTGAATAAACAGAATTGAGTTATAAATCAGAACAAACAAAGCTCCGAATGTAAATATCAGAATAAATCCTTTTGTGTATTTTTCAAGATTCTGTTCTGCCCGGGGTATTAAATAATAAAACAAGATTCCGACCAAGGAGGTCCACACAAGGCTAATAGTTACCTGTTTTATTATTCTTCCTGAAACACGGAAGACCCACGGTTCTTTTTTCTCAAAATACCGGTTTATAAGGATATTCCCTTCACTAACAATGTTAAATGCAACAATGGCAAAAAGATATACAACCGGACGCGCAAATACCTTTCGATCTACAAATATGAGTTCTACAAAAAGCAGGACAAGTGTTGCCAGAAGAGAAACAACACTAATACGCATTAATATGTACTTAATACTTCCTGTAAGATATCTATTATTCATAAAATCCCCTCTTAAATCCCCTTTTTATTATAAAACAACACACAAAGTTAAGATTTATCCCAAACCAATCATCAACAGGCTATTCATGAGCATTACCAAAGTACTATTTTTATATTTCTGCGCTTCTTTATACTTACACCGGTAAGTTACGCTCCTGCAAACGTCAAAAAAAACTATTCTAACTTACCTATTGCTTTCAAATATTCTGTTTCCGAAAGTTTGAGTTCTGCTTTTGCCTCTATCAGTTCCGACTTTGCTTTTTGCCATTGCACCTGAGCTTCAAGATAATCGGTAAGAGTTTCTTCTCCCAGCTCATACATATTTTTACTCACTCGCATATTCTCCTCGGCCTGTTTAAGAGACAGTTGTGTCATCTTAACCCTCGATTGTGCATCTTTAAGATTAAAGCGTGCCTTCGCAAGTTCCAGTTCCATCAGCTCACGGGCATCTTCCATTTTCAACTTACTGATTTCATAGTCAGCTTTAGCCGAATTAACCTTATTTCTTCCTTCGCCCCAACCGAATATGGGAATTTTAACAGTGGCCATAGCACTGAATGCATCATCTGAAGTCCGGACATCATTTAATTGCGGCCCTTCAATATATGAATATGACGCACCAACACCTACCTGAGGAAGGTAATCGGAACGAACAAGTTTTATCTCCTTCTCTTTGAGTTCAATATTCTTCTCAAGCATTTTGTACTCCGGTCGGTTGTCAATATTTTCCTGTGCTGTCAGGACTTCTGCCGACGGGACCACAGGCAAAGTATCATTAACTACAATATCGGTCTGATATGGTAATCCCGTTACCCTGCACAGGTTCATACGTGCAAGCTCCAGACCGTTCTCTGCCTTCTGAACCATCAGGCCGGCCTCATTCTTTTTCACTTCAGCTTTTAAAAGATCGTTACGTGAAATCATACCTGTAGAGTAAGCATCGGATAATTGCTTTACAAGCTGTTCAAGTAAAGACCGGTATTTTACAGCCACTTCAAGTTTCTCCTTCACACGAACATATTGCCAGTAAGCAGCATCAGTTTCCGATAACACTTTAGCCCTGTTAAAACGTATATTCTCATCAGCCAGCGCTTCTCCTGTTTTCGCCATATCGGATGCCGTACGAATTTTCCCTCCCATGTATACAGGCTGTTCCAGCGTAAGACCGGCAATGCCGACACCGTTCATCGATATATCCATATTTACATCGGGCATAAAGGCATAACTTTTGAAAACAGGATTACCATCAGGACCGATAACCGGATTTCCTGCCGGATCAAGCAATAGGTTTGGTACCAGTTTCTGCTCGGTCAATGACGGAACATATGTAGGCAGATAACCACCCGGCAGGGTATAGCTTAAATCTCCCGTACGGTACATATACATTCCGTTAGCAGACAATTTTGGAAAAAAATTCGCCCGGTACGATTTTCTGGAAAAAACAGCCTTATCCTTTTCTCTGGAAGAGATAGCGATTTGACGACTGTATTTCAAAGCCAGCTCGCGGCTTTTCTCTCTGGTCAGTTCTATCTGAGCACTGGAAAAGACAGAAATCAATAATAATAAGATAATGATATATGGTTTCATAATTCTATGAATATCGTTCGTTAATTCAAATGTTATTGTTGCGCATTTTACTACCTAAGGTGTACTCGCCGGCGTCATTAAGACCGCCTTTCCCTCCTCGCTATGACAGTAAATTTTTATTTCTCTGACAACACTGGTTGTTTTTGCACGCCACTTCCGGTCATATTCTTTTCACAACTCCTGTTTTAAAATCTTTCCCTCTTCCGGTGAAGGCCGGGATGAAAAAAATATTGAATACAATACCGGAATAAATATCAGGGTTATCAACGTTCCTATCAACAATCCCGACATCATAGTTACAGCCATCGAACCAAACATGTCGTCAGGTAACAACGGAATCATACCAAGTATCGTTGTAAGCGATGCCATCATTACCGGACGGAAGCGCGATGAAGAACTGTCAATAAGAGCACGATGCATCTCCTTTCCTTCACGAATCTGATGTCCTATCTCCTCAATCAGAACCACTCCGTTTTTAATCATCATTCCTATCAATCCCAGTGCACCGACAATGGCCACAAAACCAAATTCCTTGCCAAAAATCAACATTCCCGACACAATACCAATCATAGCCAATGGTAAGCTAAGAATTATTATCAGCGGTTTTTTAAAATCCCGGAACAAACCAATCAGAATTCCTATCATCAGTATAACAGCCAAAGGCAGATATCTGAAAAGATACTTCTTTGATTTTGTACTTGCTTCATATTCGCCATGCCACGACAACGAATATCCGGGAGGCATATCCAGTTTCCCAATCTTTTGTTTCAGTTTTCTGCGAACGCTTTCGACACTGTATCCCGTAACATTATTACACTGTGCTTTTATTGCCCTTTGTCCGTTGTATCTTCTCACAACCGGTTCTTCCCAATCAACTTTCACCTCTTCAACAACCTGATCAAGCGGTTTGGAGTCAAGTGTTCTGTCTATTACCTCCTCCTGAGTAACCATACCTGCCAAAACACTTTTCAGCACGTCTTCCGACAATAATCCGGGCGACGGCAGCATACTCCAAACAGGAACGGTTGCGGGGTCCTTAATAGTTTTGCCGTTCATGGCTACATTTTTGAAATATATGGGCAGGGTTTGGGTTCCTTCGTGATAATCGGCCACAGGAATACCACCGTATGCAGTCATCAGTGCAATTCCAACATCCTGTCTTGAAACTCCGGCCAAACGTGCTGCAGCCTGGTCGTAGCCGGCAACCAGCAACGGAGCCATCGGTTCCCAGTCATCGGTAACAAGTGTTGCCGTCGGTTCATTTTCCATTATCTCCTTTGCCTGATTTGCCAGTCTTTTCAGCACAGCCGGATCAGGACCAGAGAACATTACTTCGATGGGAAACTTCTTGTACATCAGGTTATACCGTTTTATACGTATATAGGCATCGGGATAATTGTCAGTAAGATACTTCTGAAGTTCAGGAATACTTTCTTTCAGAATCTCAGGCGATGTAAAATCAACTATCAGTTCACCATAACTTGTTGAGCGCTCAGCAATGGATCGTACGAGGTTGTAACGGGCAGGCGTGCCTCCGATACTTGTAGTAACATGCGTTATTTCTTTTCTGCCAAGCAAATAATCCTTTATCTCAGCAAGATCGCTTTTTACCTTTTCCACCTTTGTACCTTCCGGCATCTTGTACTCAATATAAAGCTGTTTGTAACTAAGGTCGGGGAAAAAACCCTGTTTAACATACCTGAACAGGAATCCGCTTAAAACAAGAAGAGCCACAGTAAACGACACTGTAAGTGTTTTATGATTCAACATAAATTCAAGAGACTTACGAAACCATACGTAGACTCTTCCTGTATACAGTTCTTCTTCACCTTTTGATTGCGGCATCTCCTTAAATCGTTTATCGGCATAAACAGGTATATGTACCAACGCAAGTATCCAGCTTAACAAAAGCGAAACAGCCAGCACAATGAACAAATCGCGCACATAGTCGCCTGTTGTATCAGGAGACAGGAATATAGGCAGGAAAGCCACAATAGCAATTACTGTTGCCCCAAGCAGTGGCCAGGCTGTCTTACGTGCAGTATTAAACAGTGCTTCGCTCTTTTTCTTACCGCTTTTCAGGTCAACCAGAATTCCGTCAAGTATAACAATTGCATTATCTACAAGCATTCCCATTGCAACAATAAGAGAAGCCAGAGAAACACGCTGAAGAGTACCGCCGAAAATGTTTAACACAACGAACGAACCCAGAATTGTTATTAACAATCCGCTTCCGATAATGACACCACTTCGGAACCCCATTGTAAGCATCAGGATAAATACAACTATTGCCAATGATTCCAAAAGGTTTATCATAAAATTCTTTATAGCATCATTAACTCTCTCGGGCTGAAAAAATACTTTACGGAATTCAATTCCTTCCGGAACACGTGTTTTTTTCAGCTCAGCAAGATGTTTATCAATATCTTTACCCAGCCTGATGATATTACCTCCGCTTTCCATCGAAACCGCGATACCAATTGCAGGCAGATTGTCGTAAAACATCTGTGTACGCACCGGCTCGGTATATCCTCTGGTAACCACAGCAATATCTTTCAGACGCAGGCGATCCTGCTCATGCCCCTGGATAATCAGATTTTCTATATCCTTAACAGATTTATATGTATTGTTTACCGAGATTCGGATATGTTTGTCACCACTGTCGAAATATCCGGCATATACCTTTTTGTTCAGGTCTTTAAGTGTAGAAACAACCTCGAGAGGATGAACACCAAGATTGGCCATTTTATCTTTTCTCACCTCAACATTAATACACGGTTTCTGTTCCCCGTAAACTGTAACCCGGTTTACTCCTTCAATATTTTCCAGTTCACGCTTAACAAGATTGACATAACGGGTCATCTCCGAGTAACTGAAACCATCAGATGTCATTGCATAAAAAAGTCCTGAAACATCGCCAAAATCATCAAATACCATCGAAGGCCTTACACCTTCGGGCAAATCTCCCTGTACATTTGAAACTTTACGGCGAAGTATATCCCATTTTTGCTCAATATCCTCTTCTTTTACTGTACTTTTTAGCTCAACAAGAATCTCTGAATAGTTAGCAAGTGAACGTGAAGAAACATGGTCAAGTTCTCCCATTGAACGGATACTTTTTTCAAGTACGTCGGTAACTTCCATTTCGACCTCATGAGCCGAAGCTCCCGGAAAAACCGTAATAACCAAAGCCTTCTTGACTTTTATCTCCGGATCTTCCAGCTTGCTCATAGAAAAAAAGGAGAAAACACCTCCGACAACAAGTACAAACAGGAAAAAGTAAACAAGCGGTTTATTTCTGAATGCGTATTCTGTCAGCGTCATTACAACAATCCTCCAACATTAGTTTTCGAAACTTTCTTCAATAGTCTCACTGTCTGTCCCTCTTTAAGTGTATTCACACCTGCAGATACCACTCTGCATCCGTCAGTCAGTTCACCGGAAACAAGGGCTGTTCCGTTGTCACGAATCTTGCTAACTTTAACCTCTTTTTTCCGTATAGCTTTTGAATTTTCATCATACAGCCAAACGAATGAATTATCTTCGGAACTGAAGAGTGACGAAACAGGTACAACATACATATTGCTGCCGGTGGTGCGACTGCATACAATGTTTACATCAACACTCATTCCCGGTGATAAACTGACGCTGTCGGACTTATCGAGAGTAAAAACCATTTTATAAAGTTGATTTAAATTGGCCTTGCGTGTAATACCCGCCGGAGACAGAGGAAACGATACTTCCGGATATAACCCGGTACGGCAGGAATATGTATCGAAACAATCCTTTTTGAGATAATCGGCTGCAGAAATATATGCTTCAACCTGTAACACCGAAGTACTTACAAGAGAAAGAACAGGCAGTCCTGCCTTCACCATCTCACCGTCATCAAAAAATATCTTCTGTACATATCCGCTGAAAGGAGCCTTTAGCTTTGTATCATTCAATGCATTCTGATGAGCTCTTAATTTTGCCTCAATACGATGCAATCCTGCCACAGCTTTATCGTAATCCTTATTTGCCACACTATTTCGTTTATGAAGTTCAATGACTCTTTCGGCTTCCGACCTAACCTGTTCGTATTCGGCTTTGGTAGCTGACAATTGAACCTCGTAATCGCGCGGATCCATCAGAGCTAAAACTTCTCCTTTTTTCACATACTGCCCTTCCTGCACTAACACTTTCTTTATAGGACCTGATACCCTGAATGCAACATTTATATCTCCCTCCGAAACAATCTTTCCGGGATATGCTAATGTGTCGGAAAGATTTAACTGCCTTACTTCTGCAACTTTAACAAGAGGTGCTTCCTTCATTTTGCCTTCACCTCCGGCAGCACATGCCGATAACAAAACAACCGGCAAAACTAAACTCAATATATTCTTAAGATAATTCATAATGATTTGCTTTTCTATTAAGGATTGACATTACGCTAAGCAACACCTCGTTCAAGAAATATGAACGAGGTGTTGACATAACAGAAAAACTAAACTTGATAATTCAAAAATACAGCGATGAAAGTTACTAAACCATATTTATAATACCGAGGCGTAGAATCTTAAGGATGAAACGGACGATTCTGTGATTAAACAGTTATATTCTCCCTGAACAAGCATCATTATACCACGGTTTTCTGACTGTGCTAATTTTTGTCACTGAATATTTTCATGCCGGGAATCTCACCCCTTATGTAAACTTTTCTTTACTTTTTGTATAGTTTTATTTACATTTGCAATGTCATTAATTTTAAATAAAATGGAATTAGAGAACAGACTAAAAGCAATGCGTTTTAACCACAATCAGATAACGCAACAGGATTTGGCTGACAAAATGAGTGTTTCCCGTCAGACAATTAATGCCATCGAAAACGGAAAATTTAACCCGTCTGTAAAACTGGCATTATTAATAGCAGATTTTTTTAAATGTAATGTTGAAGATATTTTTTACTTAAAAAAGGAGGAATAATCATGAATAAAAGATTTATTTTAGAACTTATCACAGGTATAATATTATTAGTGGCAATTATAATATTCGGACAAAAAGGTGTAATAGCATTAATTTTAATGGCACTTATTCCGTTCTTTCACAGAAAGAAAAATATTGACGAACGTGAAACCCAGTTATTTTACAAGATTGGTACTATTACGGCAGTAGCAACATTAACGGTAAGTGTGGCTGTTTATCAGTTTTCACAAATTGTAATAAACGGACAGACACTCGGTGACAACTGGTTGTTTTATGTACTGTCTGCATTCTTAATTTCTCATGGAATTTCAGGGCTGATTGTTTTCAGCAAAAGTTGATTTAACTATTCAGTACTATTACGGGAAACATCAAAAACAACATTTTAAGGCAGAAACCGATAGCAAATCACAAGCGGTTTCTGCCTTATTTTTGTTTATATTAACCTGACTTTAAAATACACTTTCAACAACGTATTCATACATAACCATATCCTGATTTAAGGATAAACTCCATAACACGTTTAAACAACTTCTTCTCTTAAAATCTACCATTCTTCCTAGTATCCTGTAATACGTTAAACCATCAATAGCAATTAGTATAATTCGCGGAAAATTTATACTACTTTTGCCAATCGAAAAAACAAGGCAAACCGGATGTTTAAAAAGCTGATACCACATATTCCCGATAATGCGAAACACAGTTTTCGCTACCACATCATCTATTCTGTCATCGACGGATTTATACTGGGATTGTTTGCTTTAAATGAATTTATACTGATAAAAAGCCTTAAAGGAACAAACTACCAGATTGCATTTCTGTTTCAGGCAATGGTTATTGTACTTTTATTCTCGGTTGTGCTTAATGAAATTCTGAACCGGGCCCGGAGCAAAAAGAAATTGATACGAACAGTTGCCATAACTACCCGTCTTCCATTGTTACTCTTGTTCTTTTTCCCGGAAGATACCATGTTACCCGAAAATGCTCATTTTTATCAGCTTGCTTTTCTTGCTATAATCATGGTATACTATTTTGCCAACCCGATACTGTTTCCGGCAATAAATCATCTGTTGAAAAATTCATACTCACACAACGATTTCGGAAAACTTTACGGCTATGCATCAACCGTAAACAAAATAATGATGCTGACAGCGACTTTTTTATTCGGACTACTTCTGGATTTTGACAATTCAGCCTACCGCTATATCTATCCTTTTATTGCGATACTCGGAATATTCTCAATATTCGTACTTACCCGGATTGAATATCACATTAGTGATAATCCTGCCCCAAAAAAACATTTTTTAAGTGCAGTATGGACATCGGTAAAGAAGATGGTCACAATACTAAAAAATAACAAACCATACCGCGACTTTGAGATATCATTTATGTTTTACGGTCTGGCCTGGATGGCTACAGCTGCAGTAATAACAATATTTTTCGACAAAGTTTTGCACATGAACTATTCAACTGTTGCCTTTTACAAAAACGCCTATAACACAATAGCAATTGTTCTGTTCCCGTTTTTTGGCAAGCTGCTGGGAAATATTGATCCTCGCAAATTTGCCATTTACACATTCGGGTTCATGCTGCTTCATCTGTTTTTTATGGAGATGACTGAATATTTCGGACAATATGTTGTATTGTTTGGTATAAAAATATATTACAGTCTTGTAATATCTTACATCTTTTACGGACTATTCACGGCTACAATGGGATTGTTATGGTATATCGGTTCTGCATATTTCTGCAAAAACGATGAAGTTAGCGATTATCAGTCTATTCATTTAAGTCTTACCGGTGTACGGGCTCTTTTCTCACCATTAATAGGAGTATTTGTACTTCAGATGTTCAGTTTTGCTGCTGTATTTTGGATTGGAATTCTCTCTTTGTCTGTTGCAATGCTCATAATGTACATATCAATGAGAAAGGAAAAACTTCATCCAAGATAACACAACAAAAAAGCAAACATGGGTATATTATAACGTTACTGCACCTTGAACTATCACGATTTATCAGAAAGAGCATTTCTTACAATATATTTTGCAACTCTGGTATGCAAATATGAAATTACGGCAAGCGATATACAGAACATTCCGAAATTCATAAGTATTCTTACATCTAGAGTATCATTCTTAATTGCCGATGTAACCCTGTAAAAGAAGAACATTAACAAAATGGATAATATGGTCTCTATAAGTATAAGATTTCCTAAAACATCTTTTTTTATCAAAAGATTAACCCCTTGAATCAGCCCCCAAAGTATTAAAATTGCCAACCAAACCGCTATGATTAAAAAAGCATTTCCTGCAAAAACTTTATAATCTTCATTAGGATATTTTACCAGCTCAGCTATTGTCCAGAAAACGAACGCAAGGTTTAACAATCCTGCAAATATATCCATAGTTTTATTCTGGGTTCGTTTTAGAATATATACTTCCCCAAAACGAAAAAATGCAATCATTCCGAAAAGTACCAGGAAAAGGAACAAAAGAAATGGCAGCATTTCAAACATCCCTTCATACCGTACTCTGACAACAGCAATAACACCAAGTGCAAGAAATATTACACTTTTAAATTCTCCTAACCATGTAGTGCTTAATTTATCCATAACTAATTATCTTCAGTTTCTATTACTATTTTTCCGTTTCTTTTTTTTCTTCTTTTTTTCAACAGAGAATCCAAACTTGCCTATTTTTTTCCCAATTTCAAAATAATTACCATGAGAGTATGTAATTAACCCCGCTTTGTTAAGTTCAAGTGCTCCTGTATTCTCATTTATAAAACTTTCATCAACCTGTACATTTACAACCTCGGCAATAAACATATCATGAGAACCAAGTTTTCTGACATCAGTCACTTTACATTCAATATTTACTGGCGACTCTTCAATTGCAGGCGCTTTAACCTTTACGGATTTTCCTATCGAAAGGTTCATTTTTTCAAATTTGTTGTACTTTCTTCCCGAACGTACACCGCACCAGTCAGTAGCAAAAGCCAGTTCTTTTGTCGTAAGGTTTATAACAAACTCTCCGGTTTCTTTCAGAATATGATAAGAGTGTCTGCCAGGCCTAACTGAAATATACAACATCGGAGGATCGGAACAGATAGTTCCGGTCCAGGCAATTGTAATAATATTATAATTCTCCGGTTTATCACCAACCGTTACCATTACCGCAGGCAAAGGATAGAGCATATTTCCGGGTTTCCAGCTAATTTTTGACATTAATAACTATTAATAATCTTTAGCAAAGATAACTATATTAAGATATTATTTTTACTGTTAAATTATTGTCAGATGTTCTTCACTTGTTATTTTTTCACAGTAATGACACTTCAATGCTAGTTCTTCTTTTGAAACCACCGAAAAACGGGTGGTTATATCCTCTTTGTTAGTAATACATTTAGGATTGAAACATTTCACAATACCAACAACCTCATCTGGAATATCAACAACCTTTTTTTCAATAACCTCATAATCTTTAATAATGTTAAGCTTGGCTGTCGGAGCAATAAGTGCTATTTTATTTATTTCATTATCCTCAAAATACTTATCGGTAACCTTAATAATAGCTTTATGATTAAGCTTATGACTCTCCAGGTTTGTTCCAAAGGTTATCTGATTTGATATTTTATCCAGACCAAGAATCGAGATTACTTTAAAAAGGTGATTTGCCGGTATATGGTCAATAACCGTACCATTCTTAATAGCACTTACTTTTAATTTTTTGTGGCTCATAACTTTAATTTTAATCTATTTTAAACCTAAAATTGCAGCCATAATGGCCATACGTGTATAAACACCGTTTTCGGCCTGTTCAAAGTAATAGGCCTTTGGATTTTCATCAACATCGGTATGAATCTCATTTACCCTGGGAAGAGGGTGAAGAATACGAAGGTTATCTTTAGTATTATCAAGCATTGAATTGCGAAGAACATATACATTCTTTACTTTTTCATACTCTATGGGATCTGAAAATCTTTCACGTTGAACACGTGTCATATAAAGAATATCGGCTTCGGATATTATATCGGTAAACTCACTATGTTCAAAATAGCGAATGCCTTTGGAGTCAAGAAACATTTTATATTCTTCCGGCATTTTCAGTTCTTCGGGAGATATAAAATTAAATATGGGATTAAACAGAGACATTGCCATTAACAAGCTGTGAACAGTACGTCCGTATTTCAAATCACCCACAAGAAATATATTAAGGTTTTCAAGCGTTCCCTGTGTTTTATAAATCGAATAAAGATCGAGCAGGGTTTGTGTCGGATGTTGATTAGCTCCGTCTCCTGCATTTATCACCGGAACATCCGAAACCTCCGAAGCATATCTTGCCGAGCCTTCCAGTGGGTGGCGCATCACAATAAGATCTGCATAATTACTTACCATTTTAATGGTGTCTTTCAGAGACTCTCCTTTTGTGGTTGATGATGAAGACGAATCGGTAAACCCCACTACACTACCTGCCAATCTGTTAATTGCAGTTTCAAAACTTAACCGGGTTCGTGTTGATGGCTCAAAAAACAGACTTGCAACAACTTTACCGTTTAGTAACGGTTGTCCGGGATTGGCTTCAAAATCACCGGCCAGCCTTACAATTTCCATTATCTCATCTTTTGAGAAGTCGGAGATGGATACTAAGCTTTTACCTTTCATCGGTATTAAAAAATTAAATGTTATAACTATGTATTAAAAATTCAACCAAAAAAAAGACCTGAATATAAATCAGGTCTTTTTGTATACTTTAAAATTCTTTTATAACAAAATGAAATAACGGATATAGAACTTCATCTCTAAATGAACCTTCTGTCATTTTCATCGTTTTGACATGTTTCTGATATATATTTTTTCTACATCTCATTTCGTTTCAAAAGTAATTAAAATCTCTTTCATTTCTGAACTCATAACAACAAAATAAGAATTGTTATGAAAAATAAACATTTACCATATTAATCATTAATCATATGAATGTCATGCTGTGGGAAGGGTATTGATATTCCTTGTCTGTCAAACTCTTTTTTAACATTCTCCTGCATATAAAAAAACACATTCCAGTAATCGGGAGTCTCAGTCCAAACCCTTGTAACCAGATTAACAGAACTGTCTGCCAGTTCAACCACACCTATAAAAGGAGCCGGATCTTTCAATATTTTTTCACACTTGTTAATTACATCTGTGATAACTGATTTTGCCTTATCAATATCATCTGAATAACCAATACCGAAAGTCAAATCAACCCTGCGTGTTTTTTCGGCCGAATAGTTAGTCAATGCACCGGTCGACAAACCGCCATTGGGAATAATAACTCTTTTGTTGTCAGGAGTTGTTAAAATAGTATTAAAAATCAGTATCTCGTTTACAATCCCCATATATCCCTGAGCTTCTATAAAATCCCCTACCTTAAAAGGTTTAAGAACAAGCAAGATAACTCCGCCTGCAAAATTCTGAAGGGTTCCGGAAAGAGCCATACCAACAGCAAGTCCTGCAGCACCAATCAAAGCCACAAATGATGTCATCGGTATACCGAAATATGAGATAACACTTATCAGCAAAAGCACCTTCAGCGAAACAGATATCATACTTACAAGAAAAGGAACAAGTGTGGGGTCCACTTTTCTTTTTTGCATCAGATTTCTTGTTGCTTTAACTATCTTTTGAATAACCCAGAACCCAACAAGTAATGCAACAATGGCAATAATAAGTTGGATACCATACTCAATAATAAAACCATAATCTTTATCTCCAAAGACTAAAATTCCGTCATAATTCATAACTATATCATTTTAAAATTTAACAGCTTGCAATATCTGTAAAATAAAAGAGAAGGTCAATTAAATATGACTAAAACATATCATTTTATAATGATATTTATCAACATAATAAATCTCATACCCACAAACAACGTTAAATACCTGTTACACTTCAGATACTTTTTACCTGTTGGTTTAATACTTCCTGTTATCGCAATAAAAAAAGAAATGAAACTATCCTTCAAAAAACATTTGGATTTTTTTTACCGGCCTTTGTTGAAGAACTCATTTATAGTTTTAAACACAAATAGCCACCTGTACATTTAAGTTTTTCATTTTTAGTATTCATTTTATTAAGTTTGTTGTTATGAATTTCATTGAGATCTTTGATTATATCGGAACAATGGTTTTTGCCATCAGCGGAACACTTACGGCCGCAAATAAACGACTTGATTTTTTCGGTGCAACCGTTATAGGCTTTGTAACCGCAGTGGGCGGCGGAACCCTTCGTGATATGATGTTAGGCTACACACCGGTAGCCTGGATGAGAACAATTAATTATTTTCTGGTTATTCTGGCCGGAGTAATGATAACAATACTTTTCAGCAAACAGGTTATGAAGCTTCGCAGAACCATGTTTCTGTTCGACACAATAGGAATTGCAATATTCACAATAATAGGCCTTAACAAAGCTCTGGAGTTTGGGATTCACCCCGCACTGGCGGTTATTATGGGAATTACATCAGCAGTTGTGGGTGGAATTATCCGTGACACACTTACAAATGAAGTTCCGTTGATTTTTAAAAAAGAGATTTATGCAACCGCATGTATTGCCGGGGCATTAATATACCTGATGCTTCACTACCTAAACATAAGCGAAGTGTTTGTTCAGAGTTTAA
This sequence comes from Chlorobiota bacterium, assembly GCA_013153405.1. Taxonomy (GTDB): domain Bacteria; phylum Bacteroidota; class Bacteroidia; order Bacteroidales; family Marinilabiliaceae; genus JAADEM01. Next base: position 1,737 of record JAADEM010000051.1, on the reverse strand, counting down.
CTATTCTTTCAATAATTACAATTAGAATACTTGCAGTAAGATATAATATTTCACTTCCACGCCTGTCTATAAAAAAAGACTGATTTATTTCGATCTGCTACCAACAAAGTAATCAGATTTATCATCGAACAGAATATTGAATGTGGTAAGACTGCCGTATGCCCGTGTAATATATTGCTGAATATGAACTTTTTCTTCATCTGTAAGAGAATCACTAGAGTTTATATTCTGCTCAAGTACACGCAACCGATCTCGTACCATTACTATCTTGTGAAAGAAAACATCAATTGGAATCTCTTTCGGTTGCAGGTTGTCATTTCCCGGATAAATAACAACCCTGCCTCCTTCCCACTTTTTACCGAGTTCTGCTTCAACAGGCAGGATACCATATCTGTCAAGCACCATACTTATGGCCTTTGTGATATCATCAAGCGATACTGATGTTTCTTCTGCATCTTCAGGTATTTCCAGTATTTTCAAGTCAGTATTGCTTTTAAGTATCTCGACTTTGCCACCCTGTTCAAAAAATATTTCATATGATGCCAGAGAAATACCGGCAACTATTCCTTCACCGTATCTGGGATGTTCAACACGGGTTCCTACTGTTATTGTATTTTCACTCATTTTTTATTTTTTTAGTGTGTACATTCCAAATATACCTGCAAAAACCTTTTTTGCACAGTTATTGTTGTTAAATATAGTAAACATTAAAATTCAGTGTAATGAAAAATACCATTTTTATTATAATTATTACATTATCAGCTTTAAGTTGCAGTTCTGCAAAAATTCAGAAAACGAAAAATACAACCCAACAATCCGAAACAATGCCAATAAATAAAACAAAGTGGATTTTAATTTCATATAAAGGACAGAAACCGTCGGAAGCAGGATTTAAAAAACGTATTCCGTATCTGATTATAGATGAAGAAAAAGGACAAATCACCGGTCATAGCGGTTGTAACTCTTTTAACGGCCAGGTTAATATAAGCGGAAATAAAATAAAAACAGGAGTTCTGACATCAACAAAAGCATATTGCATGGGAGTACCTGAACATGAATTCTTTAAACTGCTAAACGGTACTGACAATTTTAAAATATCTGCAGATAAATTAAAGCTCTTAAAAGGTAATGAGGTTTTATTAATTTTTAAGGCTGAGAAATAATTCAACCAATATCAGCCGAAAAATCTTCAACTATTCACTCCGAAAGTATACGTCCCATTGTTCCACAAATTATTTTTAATTTAAATGTTTTTAATATTTCAGAATCGTTTCCGTATACAATCTCAATAAATTGTTCTCCCTCATCTTTTGCTTTAAATGTAAATGTGTAGATATCTTTATCTTTTTTTTGTAATGTATCAGTTTTCTCCAGAACAACAACCGGAGTATTGTCAGATATTACTTCCCATACATTACCTGAGCCGTGCTCTCCGGTAAGCTGTACAGTGAAAGGCGAGTCCATTTCAAGCTCAATGGTTTTATTGTTATCCTTTTCTGTTAAAGTTCCTGATGCGAAATCTGTGGAGCATTTTAGAAAGATAAATGCTGTAACCAACAAGAAAATGAGTACTGTTAATTCTTTATTCATTTTATGTTTTTTTATGTTATGAGGATGTCCAAAAAGTCGTTATTCCGAATGAAATAAAGGAATCTCTAAATTCACAAGCATTGATAATCAAGAGATTGCTTCGTCGTTCCTCCTCGCAATGACGTCTGTTTTTTACTTTTTGGACAT
>JAADEM010000128.1 GCA_013153405.1 Chlorobiota bacterium | reverse complement strand
ATAAAAAAAGCCGGAGTATGTCTCCGGCCGTATTTAGTGTTGAAATTACCATTCAGGAGGCCATTTCGATAAACCTTTGAAAAACATCAGGTCCTTATAATATGGTTTTGTCTTTTCTTCTATTGCTAGCATTTCGTCGGCAGTAAGTGGTTTGAACTCTCTTGCTATTTTTATGTTTTCCTCGAGCTCTGAGACTTTGTCGAGACCGATAATAATAGTGCTGACAGGTAGTGTCATTACGTAATCCATAGCTTCTTTCATCGAGATAATTCCTCCGTGGTCGAATATTCTGTCGCGGGCAGGGATTTTCATACCCACTATACCCATCTGCTTTTCAACAGCTACCGGAAGTAATATGTCAATGAATGAGTTGTAATGTTTATCGGCGGCATTAACTGCCATAAGGATATTGTCGAACGGATACATGTTGATGAAGTCTTTCAAAGTTTCGGGATCTTCGTGTCCGGTGCAGCCGATGTGTTTTACCATTCCTTCGGCTTTGGCTTTTTCCATTGCTTTTATAACACCGTCTTTGCCCAGGAATTTACCTAAATCATCTCTTTCCCGTTTTTTTATGTTGTGTACCTGCCACAGATCAAGATGATCGGTTTGCAGGTTTTTAAGTGTTTTTTCAAGCAGTCGCATTGAGCCGTCATAAGTACGGTCATGGGTTTTGGAGGCAAGGAAAACTTCATTTCTGCGGTATTTCATTACTCGGCCTATATTTTTCTCACTTGTACCCATTGCCTCCTTTTTAGTTATGGTCTCAGTAGGCCTGCCGTATGCAGCGGCTGTGTCAATATAGTTAATGCCCATATCAATGGCTTTGTTTACAAGCTCTTCGGCCTCTTTCTCTTTCCCTATTGTTTCAATTGTTGCCTGACCTCCAAGACTGTAAATGCCAACCATATATCCTGTTTTACCAAGGGGCCGTTTAGGCATCTTACCGTTTGCCATAGCGGCAATCAGTTCGGCCGGTTTCACATACGATGATAAACCTGCAACTACAGATGTTGCTATCAGCTTCTTTAAAAATTCCCTTCTTGATTTGTTTTCATCCGGTCTCATAATAAAACATGTTAATTAATACTCGCTTAATTAATTAACATACATCGCGGATGAATTGTTCAGGCAATTAAAACCCGTTAAGATTCATTGTAACAGTGGGAATAAGTAGTAAAAATCCTGTAATTATCAAAGCTATCATAAGTGGAGTTATCCATTTTACCCACTTGGCGTACGGTATTTTTGCAACGCCAAGCACTCCTATCAATACCGGAGATGTGGGAGTGATAAGGTTAGTAAATCCGTCACCGAACTGGAATGCCATAACCGTTGCCTGACGCGACAAGCCGATAAGATCGGAGAATGGTGCCATAATGGGCATTGTAAGTGCAGCTTTTGCCGAGCCGCTGGGAATGATTATGTTTATCCCCGTTTGTATTACGTACATAATACTTACCGATGCAATGTTGCCCATATTCTTCATCGATTGCGACATAGCATGAAGGATTGTGTGAATTATATTTCCGTCTTCAAGGATTATGATGATACCTCCGGCAAGCCCCACGACAAGGGCAGCCGTCATTATGTCCTTGGCACCGGCAATGAAAAGCTTTGTGATGTTGTTTGGGCTTTTGTTCATTGCCATTCCGGTGAGTATGCCCATTGCAAAGAAAAGTGTGGCTATCTCCATTATGTACCATCCGTAGCTCATCACGCCAACAATCAGGAAAACTATAGTGAACCCGAGAATTGTTAGTACGAAAAAGTGTGCCGATTTACGAAGAGAAAGTATGCTGAATACTGCAAACAATCCGGTTATGATTGGAATGGCCGGCATAGTCTTTGAAAAACTGTTACCTAATTTCAGTGTTGTTTCAGGATACTTTATTGAGAAAAGTACCAGAGCAATCAATATCAGTATAAATGTTATCCAGGCAGCAGGAGTTGTTTTATGTTCGAACTTTTCATTCTTGGTGTTGTGCAATTCACGCCAGTATTCATCTTCCTCGTAAACAAGTGAGTGTTTGGGGTTTTTCTTTACTTTTGATGCATACCATAGTATGTAGCCGATACCTATTACATTTATCACCAGCCAGCAGAAAAGCCGGTATTCAAAACCTGAGAAAAGAGGCAAATCCGCCAGTCCTTGCGCAATACCAATGGTGAACGGATTCAGTACCGCTCCGGCAAATCCCAGTCCGGCTGCAACAAAAACCATTGCAAGTCCGGTGATTGAATCGTATCCCATTGATATGGCAAGGGGAACAATAATTACAATAAAGGCGATTGTCTCTTCACTCATACCGAATACGGCCCCGAAAACCGAAAATGTCAGCATCACAAGAGTCATGATAATGTTATTGGCACCTATTGCCCTTATGGCTTTGTATTTATCAAGTTTTTTGATGATACCAAGGATCGAAAGTATTCCCACGTCAATGGCTTTTGAATCGTTGAGTATCCAGAATGCTCCGCCTATCATCAGGATGAATGCAATGATGCCTGCCTGACGTTCAAACCCTTTGAACATAGCGGCAAAAACCTCCCAGGTTTGCGGAACGTTCTCGGTACGTTCGTAAACCATTACTTTTTCCTCATGGCCGTTGATGACCTGTATTTCTTCATGGTAAACGCCTCCCGGAACAAACCAGGTAGCAACAGCTGCCATTACAATCAGTGAAAACACTATCACATAGGTGTGGGGCATATTTTTGAACATAGGGCTTGTAATTTTTATTTCTGTGCTAAAATAATAAAACTATGGTTCTATGGCTCTATGGTTAAAATGTTAAATGGTTACAGTGTTACAGTGCTATGGGATTTACAGAGTTAATTGTGGTTCTGTTTTTTTTGTTAGTTGGTTTTTGGTTTTCGTTAGACTGATTACTGAATGCCCAAAGACTATGGACTGTTACTGCTAACTACAGACTTATCCTTCCGGCTTCAAACTTCCAGCTATTTTAATTTGCTTAAATAAGTTTGATATAAATCATTTTATGTGCAGTTGGAAATGTTTTACCTTTAAAACGCAAAAAATTATATTATGAGTGATAAACTGATAGTAAATATAAAGGAGCTTTTACATATTGAGAATGAATCTGTTTCGTATGTTGCCGGTGAAAGGATGAAGGTGATGCCGAAGGTGGAAAATGCCTGGCTTTGGATGAAGGAGGGAAAGATATACGATTACGGCACAATGGATGAACTGGATGGAAAAGACGGCTTGCCTGAGAAACGTATCAATGCTGAAGGAAAGCTGGTTATGCCTGCCTGGTGTGATTCGCATACTCACCTTGTTTATCCTCAAAGCAGGGAGATAGAATACATTGATAAAATTAAAGGTTTGTCGTATGAAGAGATTGCCGCCAGGGGAGGAGGCATTCTGAATTCAGCAAAGAAAATGCAGGAGGCCTCCGAAGATAAGCTGTTTGAAGACGCAACAAAACGGCTGGAGGAGATCGTACGGTGGGGAACTGGTGCAGTGGAAATAAAAAGCGGTTACGGACTTACAACTGAGAGCGAGCTTAAGATGCTGCGTGTGATTAAGCGGCTGAAAGAGACAAGTCCGCTCACCATAAAAGCAACATTTCTTGGCGCACATTCCATTCCGATGGAGTACAGGGATGACCAATCGAAATATGTTGACATTGTAATAGATGAAATGCTGCCAAGAGTAGCAGATGAGGGACTGGCCGATTTTGTGGATGTGTTTTGCGATAAGGGATTTTTTACAGTGGAAGATACCGACAGGATACTTGAAGCGGCTGCAAAATACGGAATGAGACCAAAGATACACGCCAATGAACTTGATTATTCGGGAGGCATTCAGGTGGGCGTGAAGCACAATGCCCTGTCTGTAGATCATCTGGAATTTACCGGTGATGACGAAATAGCAGCGCTTAAGGATTCAGGTACGATGCCGACTATTCTTCCGGGAGCAGCTTTTTTCCTGAATATGGCACTGGCCCCTGCCCGTAAAATGATGGAGGCAGGACTACCGGTTGCCTTGGCAACGGATTTCAATCCGGGTTCGTCGCCGTCCGGTAATATGCAGCTTATAATGGCAATGGGCAGTATAATGTACCGGATGCTGCCCGAGGAGGTGATAAATGCGGTTACCATAAACACCGCATATGCCATGGGGGTTGAAAAAGAGCTTGGAACGATAGCCAAAGGTAAAAAGGCAAATGTGATAATCACCAAGGAGATACCGTCGATGGAGTATATGACGTATGCGTACGGGGAGAACAAGGTGGAAACGGTGATGCTGAATGGTGAGGTGGTATAAAGGGATGTTTGTCACGCCTTTCTGCCACAGGTGGAATTTTTGAAAGGTAAAAATCCCGCCAAACGGTTTTTATTGGATATTCTTAGAGGATGTCCAAAAAGTAAATACCCACGTCATTGCGAGGAGGAACGACGAAGCAATCTCTTAACATTCAAAGCTTGTGAATTTAGAGATTCCTTCACTCCGTTCGGAATGACGACTTTTGGGGACATCCCCCTAATATTGTTCAACTCCTTCGGTGTTGTTATAAAAGCCCCGAAAAGGAGTGGCGAAAATAACCCGGGGTGCACCCCCGGAACAGGAAAAAGGAAGTATTAGTTTTGGCGGAATTTTTGCTGCCAAGCCGGGTCGACAGACAGGGCTGGCAGTGCAAAAATTGTGACAAAACATTGGAACAGAAATTTTAAAAAGAACACCAAAATAAATTAAACCGAGGTTATGGAAAAACTAATAGAATGCGTTCCCAATTTCAGCGAGGGACGCGATATGAATGTTATTAAGCAGATAACAGACCAGATAGAGAGTGTAGAGGGAGTTAAGCTTCTGGATGTGGACCCGGGTAAGGCAACTAACCGAACTGTGGTTACTTTTGTGGGTACTCCCGATGAGGTTGTGGAAGCTGCTTTCCTTGCTGTGAAAAAGGCAAAGGAACTCATCGATATGCGTAACCACAAAGGGGCTCATCCACGTTTCGGAGCTACGGATGTTTGCCCTCTTGTGCCGGTATCTAACATTACAATGGAAGAGGTTGTGGAATACGCTCACAAGCTGGCAAAGAGAATAGGCGAGGAGCTGAATGTGCCTGTTTACTGCTATGAGTTTGCAGCACGTGAAGAGAAACGCCGTAACCTTGCTGCCTGCCGTGAAGGTGAGTATGAGGCATTACCAAAGCGTATTGTTACTGAGGAGTGGAAACCCGATTTCGGACCTGCCGAGTGGAATGAAGAGGTTGCAAAATCAGGTGTTACTGCTGTTGGGGCAAGAAACTTCCTGATAGCATACAATGTGAACCTGAACACAACATCAACTCGCCGTGCCAATGCTGTGGCTTTTGATGTTCGTGAGCGTGGACGAGTGAAGCGTGAAGGCGATCCACTGACCGGAAAGATTGTTAAGGATGAAAACGGGAATCCTGTTTATGAGCCGGGAATGCTCAAAGCAGTGAAAGCTATTGGATGGTACATTGAGGAGTATGGAATTGCTCAGATATCGATGAACCTGACCGATATTACCGTTACTCCGCTGCATGTTGCTTACGATGCAGTTTATGAACGTTGTAATGCCCGCGGACTTCGTGTGACAGGTTCCGAGCTGGTTGGAGTAGTTCCTCTTAAAGCGATGCTCGATGCCGGAAAGTATTTTCTTCGCAAACAGCGCCGATCAACAGGTATTCCAGAAAAGGAGATAATTAAGATTGCCGTTAAGTCGCTTGGTTTAGACGATCTTTATCCTTTCGATCCTGACAAAAAGATCATTGAATATCTGTTGAAAGATAAGAGCAAAAAGTCGCTTGTGGATATGAATCTTACCGACTTTGCCGACGAAACGGCATCCGAATCACCGGCTCCGGGCGGAGGTTCAATCTCAGCTTATGTAGGGGCTCTTGGTGTATCCCTCGGAACTATGGTTGCAAATCTTTCGTCGCATAAGCGCGGATGGGACGACCGTTGGGAAGAGTTCAGCAACTGGGCTGAAAAAGGAATGGCAATACAGCAGGAGCTTCTGAAACTTGTGGATGAGGACACAAATGCCTTCAATAAAATAATGGATGCATTCGGCCTGCCGAAAGGAACAGATGAAGAGAAGGCAGCCCGGAAGAAAGCAATTCAGGAGGCAACTAAATACGCTATTGAAGTTCCGTTCCGTGTAATGAAAAAATCTTACGAGAGCTTAGAGGTAATACGTGCGATGGCAGAGATCGGAAATCCTAATTCTGTTTCTGATGCCGGAGTTGGCGCTCTTTGCGTACGTAGTGCAGTTATGGGTGCTTACCTTAACGTTAAGATCAATGCATCAGGTCTGGATGACAAAGAGTTTGTAGAAAAAATACTTTCCGAAGGAAAAGAGATAGAGGATAAAACACTGCAGGAGGAGAAGGAGATACTTGAGATTGTGAATAAGAAAATAGAAGGGTAGGTTATGAGGATGTCCAAAAAGTCGTCATTCTGAACGGAGTGACGGAATCTCTAGGTTCATACGCAGAAAAACAAGAGATTGCTTCGTCGTTCCTCCTCGCAATGACGTTGTGTTAATACTTTTTGGATATCCTCATTTTTATATCACCAAATTCTCTGATGCATAGTTTGGGTTTAATGGGTGATTATCGTTTCTACGTTGATATCAGAACCTCTTAATATTTTTAGTTAACAGGCTTTCGATGTTTACATCTGTTTGGTCCTCTTTCTGGATCAGGTCGTAACGTATTTTTGCACATAGCTCCGAAAGCTTAATGCTAATCTCGTCTGACTCCATTGGTGTGATATTTTCATCGTTTGACACTTCTTTGATGATATCGATAAACTCCGAATACTCCTTTAAAACTTCAATGCTGGCTATAACGGAAATTTTGTGTGTGAGAAATTCGAGGTGAAGCATATCTTTCTTTTCAAGCTTTCCTTTAAGTATCATTGACTCAATAAAACTGATAAGGTTAAGATACAGTTCCGATTTGAGGTCGAATATTTTTACCCGTTGTTCTTTTTCAAGTTCAATTTCACTTTGTTTACTTATCAGAGCAGCAGTAATGGCTATGGTGGCAATGGTTCCGAGTATTACCAATACTACCTCCTGAGTAAATGGCATATCAGCAGCTGCATTGTATGCAAAGTGCAGGAATAAATATCCTGTAATGAAAGTGAAAAGGGCTATGGAAAAATATTTGTTGCTTGTTTTCATTTTAATAGATTATTATCATTCTTAATTCTTAGTTGCTTTCAATTACCTGGCCTTTTTCCCTGTAAAGTTTTACCGGTCCGTCGAGCAGAACAGCAATAACTGTGGTTGCAGGATCAAGAACAAAGTCGGGAACATCAATGTAAGTAATTCCGGGAACACTGCTCCAGTACTGCTTTCCTATAACCTTCGAGTTCAGCTTATTTCCTTTCCCTACAACCCAAATCCTGTTTATCTTGTTTTTAAGTCCCTTGATTACCAGCGGACCGTTTGGTTTGCCGTCAAGAAAAAGGTAAAGGATATCTTTGTTTTTCGACAAGGCGGTAGGTCCAGTATAGTGTCCGTGTTCAATACCTTTGTTAAAATCATTTATTGCGACCGAATGTTTCTTATTCCAGCGGGCATTATCGTACAAAGGTTTCACCTCAAGGTCGAAAAAAGATATATCAGGTCTGGTTACTTCAACGGTTTTTTTCAGGTCTAAAGCAATGACCGTAATTGCCGGGTCAAGGACATCTTCAGGCAAAGTTATTTTTAAAACCTGGTTGTTCTGTTCAAAATCAAGAGCTTTGTTAGTACCTGCCAGTCTTGCATTTTTCACTTCGGTTTTTAGTCCGAGAACATTTATTGTTGAATTGGGCTTTCGGTTTACATACAGGTATAATGTTTTCTTATCCTTCGACAGTGCGGAGGCACCGTAGTAATTTTCCTGAGGTAATCCGGCGCGGGTACCGTAAATTGCCTCAGAATATTTTTTTGTCCATCGGCCAAACTCTTTCAGTACATTAATTTGTTCAGCCGGTATGGTTCCATCCTCTTTGGGGCCCACATCCATAAGCAGGTTGCCGCCCATTGCAATGCAGTCGGCAAAAATACGCAGCATTTGATACGGAGATTTATAGTTATGATCGTTCCGCTGATAGCCCCACGAATCGTTTATGGTCATACACAGTTCCCAGTACGGATTGGCAGGCTTGGTTATGGGAGCGCCCTGCTCTGGTGTTGAATAATCACCATATCCCCGCAGGCGGCTGTTCAATATCACTTTAGGATTGTGTTCGAACAACATGTCGTGAAGTTCTTTGGCTTTCCACTCCTCAGCCGAATGTTCCCAATCGCCGTCGAACCAATACAGGTCAGGATCGTACCAATAGGATAGTTCTTTCATTTGCCCGAAATAAAATTTCACAAACTTATCCCACCTTTCAGGATCGTTTTTATACTTCTGTTTTGTTCTTGTAAAGCCGGGATAGTCAGGGTAAGACCAGTCGATAAGTGAGAAATACAGGCCGACTTTCATGTCATTTTCACGAAGCGCTTTCACGAACGGTTTAACAATGTCTTTACCTGCCGGTGAATCTTTAACAACACTTAAATGGTCTTGTTTGGTATCCCATAATGCAACACCGTCGTGGTGTTTTGTGGTAAGCACTGCATAACGTGCACCTGCCTCTTTAAACAACTTTATCCACTTTCCGGCGTCGTAATCAGAAGCTGTAAAACCATCAAGTTGTTTCATGTAGTCTTCGTAACTCAGGTATTCGTTGTAAAACGACCAGGATTCATCAATCCCGTATACCGAGTATATTCCGTAATGGATAAAGATGCCCAGCTTGGCATCCTTGAACCACTCCATTCTTTTTGCTTTTTTTCTGTCTGTTTCCTGTGCATTGGCTGTGAGTACAGGTACTAACAGAAAAAGGATGAGTGACAATTTTATATTTTTCATAATTGTGTTTGTCAATGTTTGTCTTGAGTTTTCCTTATTACAAGGCAGGATAAAATGTTTCCGGTTTATTTTTGCCTGGTTGTTTTCCAGACTCTGCCTGTGTTATCAATATGCCATGCAAATTTACTGTTTTTTCCGGATGCAGTGGCTTCGAACAGAGAGCTTGTTGTTTCGAGTTTTTTGAAATACTTCAGGTCATCAACGTCAAGGCCTGTTTTCCTGAGTTCATTTATGTTGTCAGCCCATTTCCCGGTTGAGTGGATGTATGCTTTCTGTGCGTAATATATACTTCTTAATTCCCACTTTACATCCTCGTCATTGTTGTAAATGAATTTTACATTCTTTGTTCCCGGTGCATTTTCAGAAAACTGGATAAATCCCCATGTTTCGGGCTGATGCATGTTAACCACTTCCTGCGGTGACCAAACCCAGTTGTGTTCCGGAAGAGGTTTGCCTGTTTCGGGGTCGGTTTTCTTCACATATTTTCCATTCATAATTTTCATTTCCCATTCAACTCTGCTGAAGTTTATCCGCCATTGAACTTTATCCGCCGGTTTGTCTCCGGAGTTAAATTCATTTAATACGCTGAGAGGGAAAGCAATTTCTATCGTCCATTTGTCATCAGTGTCTGATGAGTTGTTTAAGGTACCGTATACCATAACTGCCGACTTTAATCCGTTTATATCCCAGTTGTTGATGGGAGGTCCGCCGTCGCGGTATGGCTTTATCAGCAACAGGTCCCATACAGTATTGAGTGCATTTACTTCATATTCGTAATAACCATGTGTGTCACCATCGGGGTCGATGAATACTTCAAAATCGTTATCGTAATAAATGATGGTATCCCGTTTTTTCAGATTTGCCCATATGTGAGATTCGTACAGCTCGGCAAAGATGTACAGGTAATTGTCATTCCAAAGTATTTTTGCTCTGGTATCGTATTGCGGTGAAGGCTTAGTATCACCTTCAATATCTACAAACTTTTTAGTGAATGGAACCTGCTGCCACGATTCCTCATTTGCCATACCATCTATAACAATAGGAGATGGTGTTTTGTATACGACATACTGTCGGGGTGAAAATTTTAGTTTCTTGTAACCGGTGAATATTACTTTCTGTTCCGTATTTTCACTGTTCTTTTTTTTGTTTTCCTGTTCACAGGAAAATGTCAGGTATGCAATCAATAAAAGCGGAAAGTATTTCATAATATTTTATTTATTTTTTTAAGGTCTGAAAGGATATCATTTATTTGGTTGTTCTCCAGTCTTCGGGAAAAGTTTTCCTTTTTTCTTCTCCTGGTGGTTTTATCCATATTTCTAGAATTGAACCTCCGGCTCCCTGGTAGTACTTTTCAGTAATCGGGTGAAGTCCTTTTTTCAGGTATATCATTCCTTTCCTTTGGTTCCAGGCGTGTGGACCTTTGTTGTCAACTATAAGCTTATCTCCAATGTAAAACTGGTCGCCATCGTCGGAAATGGTGTAGAATGTATAGATACCATCCTTTTCAGCATTGAAGTATCCTGTGAATACCATACCGAACCATTCAGCTTTTTTATAACCGCTAAGGTCTATATTGTTTATTTCCGATTTTTCGACAGGTTCTAGTTTTTCCGGTACATCAGCAGCATTCCGGAATTTTCCTTTGTAAACGGTGCGGGTAATGCCCTTGATGGTATTAGCTGCTTTTACCGGTTCAAGAGGTATCTGTTTCTCAAATACGGATTCATATATTCGACTGAAAACATTGCCTCTGTAGCTTCTTATTCTAACCTTGTAGCTTTCACGTATGATAACAGGAGAAGTGTATTCTTTTGATGACGGAGTTGGAGCAGAACCATCGGTTGTGTAGAATACTTTCATATCATTTAGTGGAATATCAATTTTCAATACTGCAGAATCTGTGAATACAACTTTTTCTTCTATCCCTTTAAGTTCAGGCAAGTGATAAAACAATCCTTGCGCAATGAAACGTTCCTGTTGTGTAATTGCTTTTGAATAGAATCTGTCAAAGTTTTTGTTTGCCTTGTTTGTCCAGCCGGTTTCGGCAAGTGCAAGCATACGCGGGAGTATCATGTAGTAGAGTCGTTTGGTATTTGGGATTCTTTCGGTCCAGACATTGGCTTGAATGCCAATGATATATTTTGCCATTTCAGGGGTAAACCTTTCCGGAACAGGTTCGAAATTATACACTTTTGATACGGGAGTAGCAGAGTAAGGAAAATCGAAGTAATATTCAAAATCAGGGGTAAGGATAATGTCATTTCCATTTTTTGCTGCAATATCAAGTGTATTCGAAGCCCAGTTTCGCCACCACATTACCGTAGCTTCTTTTGTAAGTCCGCCTTCTGCTATCTCATCCCATCCCAATAGCTTTTTGCCTTTCGATTTCAGGAACCTTTCTATCTGGCGGTTGAAATATGTTTGCAGTTCGTGCTCGTTTTTGAGATGCAGCTTTTTTATCATTGCCTGATCTTTCGGACACTCTTTCCACGATTTGATGTTTACCTCGTCGCCACCTATATGCAGGTATTCACCGGGGAAAAGGTCGACTACTTCACCCAGAACATTTTCTATGAACGTGTAGGTTGTTTCTTTACCAAGACAGGCAGGTGTTGAGAAAAGCTCACCCCAGCCGGCTTCTCCTTTGCACGAAAGAAAAGGATAACTTTCGATTGCAGCCATAAAGTGGCCAGGCACATCTATTTCTGGAACTATCTCTATCTGTTTGCTTGCTGCGTAGGCAATGATGTCACGCATTTCGGCCTTTGAATAGAAACCACCGTACATTTGTTTCCCGTCAATCATTTTAATCCTGTCCTGCGGAATCTCAAATGTCGGGTCTTCTTTAGCCAGACGCATACATAACGAATCCTGATTGTTGTATGTTCTCCAGGCACCTTTCTCTGTCAGCAAAGGGTATTTCTCAATTTCGATACGCCATCCCTGGTCATCGGTAAGGTGCATATGGAGGTGGTTGATTTTGTACTGAGAGATTACATCTATGTATTGTTTTATTTCCTCAACAGTGAAAAAGTGCCGGCTAACGTCGATGTGCATTCCCCGGTATCGGAATCTGGGTTTATCTTTAATGTACAAAGCAGGAAGCAGGATGTTATTTTTTGTCGTACCAAAAGGAAGCAGTTGCTTCAAAGATTGAAATGCATAATAACAGCCGTTGGGTTCTGATGCTTTTATGATAATTGTTTCCGGTGTTATTGAAAGTTCATATCCCTCTTTGGATAAGTTTTCAGAGAAAATAATTTTAATCACATTTTTGTTTGCATCGACTTGTTCCGATGCAGGTATATGAATATTCCTTGCTTTTAATTCTTCGATAAAAGTTGTGGTAACATCTTTAAATTTATCAGGAGCCGATATTTTATCAATATTGTTCCAGTCGAGGTAACCTTTTTTTATCTCCAGATGATTAGGAGCGGGAATAATGTTAATTTCTCTTATTTCAGCATTTTTGCTGCAAGAGGGAAACAGAAGAATTATAACAGAATAGATAAGTATTTTTTTCATTTTTAAAAAATGCTTGTTTTGCACAAAATTAACCCTATGCAATGTATGTGTGGGATGCAATATGTTCGTAAAGGTGTAAAATGTGCAAAAGCCATACTGTTTTTATTTTGCCCAATCGGGCAATTGAGACACATCGATACCAAGAACTGGGCCTAATAGAAAAATAGCCAGAGTGATAATAATTACCCCTGCAATTTCAAGAGTGAGTCCTACTCTGAACATTTCCTTTATACTGACTCTGCCTGTTCCGAATATAATGGCGTTGGGAGGAGTTGCCACCGGCATCAGGAATGCAAATGAGCTTGCAAGGGTTGCCGGAACCATAAGCATTAGCGGATTTCTGCCTATGGAAGTTCCCAGAGCTGCCAGTATGGGTAATACCATTTGTGAAGTTGCTGTGTTTGATGTAAGTTCGGTTAGTCCGGCAACAACTCCGCTGACTGATGCTATGGTTACTGCGGGAGGGAGGTCTTTAAGACTGTAAAGTTGCTGTCCGACCCATTGCGACAGTCCTGATTCCTTAAATCCACCGGCAAGTGCAAATCCTCCTCCGAAAAGAAGCACGATTCCCCAAGGCAGTTTTTTTGCATCTTCCCATTTTAATATTCTGCACTGCTCTTTGGCCGGGATGATGAATAGAAGCATTGATACGGCAATTGCAACAACCCCGTCGTTGATATATTCTGGATGCGGAAATAATTGTGACCAGCCGGGAATATGTATGTTGTCAATGGTTATGGGAACTCTAGTAAGCCAAAGTACAGCAAGTGTTATAAATATGATAAGTACAGTCATCTCTTCTTTACGCATTTTTCCAAGAGCAGCATAATTATTGCGAAAAAGGTTTTTGTCGAGGTTGAATTTAATTCTGCCGAAAATAAGAAACAGAACAAACCAGGCTATGAAAAGAAAAACCACCGAAACAGGGAAAGCAAAGAAGAACCATTGTGCAAATGTTATTTCAGGTGCATTGGGGAATGATATGGAAAAAATACGTATAAATGCCGGATTAGGCGGTGTTCCGATTAATGTTGCAATTCCACCTATGCTTGAACTGTATGCAATTCCAAGTAACAGGCCTACAGAATATTTTTTTACATCTTTAGGTTCAAGGTATGATTCCAGGTTTACAATTACAGACATTGCAATAGGTACCATCATCATTGTAGTTGCAGTATTTGATATCCACATCGAAAGAAATGCAGTTACAGCCATAAACCCAAAAAGTATTTTTGCCGGTTTAACTCCGAAAATCATAAGTGTGAACAGAGCAATCCGCTTGTGAAGATTCCATTTTTCCATAGCAATGGCAACCATAAAACCTCCCAGAAAAAGAAATATAACATGATTGAAGTAAAGGGATGATACGGTTTTTCCGTTCATAATGCCAAATAACGGAAACAGTGCAACAGGTATAAGAGCTGTTACAGGAAGAGGTACAGCCTCGGTTATCCACCATATTGCCATCCATAAGGCAAGTCCTGCCGTATAACCGACAATGGGGCTGGAAGGATCCGGATTGGTAAAGACGATTATGATGAAAGCTGCAAGAGGACCGAGTATATAACCTGCTTTTTGCAGCATTGTAAGATTTGAATGGAAAAGTCTGAACCTCATTTTGTGTATGGTTTCTTACTATAAATTTAACACTTTATTTGAGGATAAAAAATGATTACTTTTCTATTAGTAAAAAACTGACGGCCGGATGGGAGTAAACGGCAAAGCTGCATTCGGTTTTTTCCTGACCTCATATTGTAATTGATATTGTTTGCGAATAATGTATTCATTGTTAAATTCAGAACAGAATGTATGATGAAGCCGTAAAACATACATGATGTGCTTTTAAACGGTAAAGTAATGTAAGATTCATTTTCCCTTCATCTTCAATGCTTTTTCTATCTTTATTTGTTGTTCAACAGAGAGCTTAAGTTTTACGGAATTTTTTCTCATTTTTTTGTTCATCTTTTTAATTGAATCTGCATTTTTTGCTGTTTGTAGGAATAAGTGTCTGCATTTTTTGCATTTTAAGAGGTGAATCGTAAGTGTGAGCTTTTCATTGAACGAAAGTTTACGTTCAAGTTTTTTAAGAATCAGAAATGTTGCATCATTACAACTGATGTTTTTTTTCTGTTTTTTATTCATCGTATATTGATGTTGTTAAATTAAAAAGCCTGATGTCAGTATGCGGAGTAAGTAATGTGTTTTTGTGCTAAACAGCTTTGATGACTTTAAGTTTCAAAGCTTTGGCTATAGCTTCGGTTCTTTTTTTTACATTTAATTTTTTGTATATGGAGATGGTGTGAAGTTTTACAGTACCGGGTGAAATAAAAAGCTCTTCTGCTATTTCTTTATTTGACATTCTTTTAGCCATCAGCATAATAATATCTATTTCACGTTTTGAAAGGATTTGGTTTTCATTGCATGGTATGAATTTAAGTTCCTGGTGACGTGAAATAAATTCCGTAACGTCTTTATTGCCTTGAGATGAAGATTTTTTTATTATTTGTTTAATAAAATCAGCATAGTTATTGTCAGTGACTTTATCTTCAAACAAAGGGAATATTTGTTTGATATTTATTATAAATGGTTGAAGAACATTTCCTTTTTTTGCAATTTCCAGTATTTCATCCATTAGAAATAAAGCTTTTTCCTTTTCATTTAATCTTAACAGTACAATAGTTTGTGTAAGCAGGGATTTCAGCAGCTGAAGTTTGTTGTGGGTTCTTCTGAAGAAAGTAATATAGCGGGTTAAAGTTTCATATATTTCTCTTAACTCGTCCGTGTCGTTATTTTCTGTGAGAATATTACATTTTGTAATTCTTGGAAGTTCAATCCAAAACAGAGTATTGCCGTTTTCAAGTCTTAAATCGATATCCACAGCTGTTTTAACGGCTTTTTTAATATCAGAATCAAGCAATGCCAGTCTTGCCTTAATTGAGTTGAACCAGACCATATTCAGAGGATTTCTGGATGACATAATAAAATCTTCCAGTTCGGTAAGAACATGCGGAATCTCATCCCTTCTGTTTAAGGAATGTAATGCATAAAGAAGGCCGGCATAGCAGTCGACAGTTGTAATCAGGTCAAGGACATATTTTGATTTCAAAGCTTTTTCAAAATACATTACAGCACTTTCCAGGTTGTTTTGCAGGTAGTTTATAAGTCCTAGGAGATAATTGTTCCATGTTTCAACCCATATTGTAGGATGGGTTTTGAGTTGTTCTTCTATTTTCAAAGAGGCTTTTTTAGCATCGCACAGTTCGGCATTAATAATGTGCAAAAAAGAAAGAGCTCCCATGATACGATACCAGTGCTTATCGCCCGGTGTTGTCGTGGTCAGAATATTGTTTAACTCAGTATGAGCTTTGGCTCCTTCTCCTTTTGTGTTTGATGCTATTGCCCAGTGTATTTCAGAGATATGAATATATCTGTAATATTTATTTATCGGCAGGTTCTTTTTTACATCGTTGAAGTAGCTTATGCTGTTTTCCGGATTATCACCCCAGAAGTTTAATATTCCTCTGAAAAGCTGTGTTTGTGTTTTTAGTTCCGGACTTACTTTCCGAATGTTATTAAACTTATCAAGATATTCCTGAAAACTCCATATCAGACCTTCGCTTTCAACAGTCCAGAGTTTACAGATTAATAGTTCTGGACTGTTCTCGATATAATCATCAGGTAGTTTGTTCAGCCAGTTTTGAAGCGTATATATCCTGTCCTCATTGATGAAATAAAGCATATGCCCCTTAACTATGCTTACTGCCAAATCGAAATTGTATATTGATACTGCAATGGAAATAGCTTTGTTTAACTGATTTTTCAATTCATACCATTTAATTGCTTTATGGTAAAGATTATTAATTGCTTCAGGTGTATATTTTTTGTGCATTACTTCCAGCAGCTGTTCTCTGAAAAAGTCATTCATTTTATACAGTCCGGAAGCTTTATCAATAGCTATAATAAAAACATTCTTTTTATACAGGTAGTTAATAATTTCATTACTTTGGTTGATGGATAAGATATAATCGGTAAGTTCAGGGGTGAACTCACTGAGGATGGATATTCGTAGCAGAAAATCTACAATTATGTCATCAAGCAGTGACATTATATTATCAAAAAAGAACTCTTCGGAGAAGTCAGTCAGCTTTTCTATGTCTTTTATTATGAAATTGTTGTCTCTGAACTGAAAGTACAGCATAGCAAACCTCAAACCGGTTATCCAACCTTTGGTTTTCCGGTTAAGATATTTTATATCGTTGGTTTTGCTTACCGATTTCAGGTTGTTTCTTATAAATCTGGCTGTTTCTTCTTCTGAGAACCTTAGTTGTCCGGCACTTATTTCATTTATCTTGTTTATCGTTCGTAATGATGCCGGAAGGTTCAGCTCATGACGTGTAATAATAACCAAATGGATGTACTGTAGTCTTATTTTAAGAGTGTTAAACAGTAGTTTGTTTACTTCGGGAGTTGCTGCAAGATGATAATCGTCCATTACAAGTATAATTCTTTCTTTTAATGAGGCAACTTCTTCTTTCAGCAGGCTGATTAGTTTATGTACCGGTATATCTTTATTGTACCTGATAAGCTCTTCTACTCTTTGACTTATGTCGGGATATTGTTGTCTGAATGCAGCAGCAAGATGTATAAAGAAAATATTGGAATCGGACAGTAATGCATCAATAGAAAGCCATACTGTTTTTATAGGTAACTGCTTTACCCAACTGCTGATAAGTGTTGTTTTTCCGAATCCGGCTCCGGCCGAAACAATGGTAACGGTATGGGTTATGTGCCTGTTGAGGTGTTCAATCAGATTAGTGCGCGGCACAAAATCTTCAGGCAATTCTGGTACCTTAAATCTGATGTGCTCTATGTGGTTGTCTTCATACATACACAAAATTAGAAAAATATTTTAGTACAAGCCCGATTTTTGTGTAAATGTAAAATTTGTACATTCTTGTTGTTTGGTATTGCTGTATTTTTGTGATAAATATAATAATATCCCCTTCTGAAGAACAAAAATAGTTTTTTTACCCGAATTAATCATTATCCAGCAAGACAATGCATTAGGGAACTGACAATAGTTTTCTAAAGCAAAGCAATAAAGAGCTGCATTTATTCTGGCATGTGCTTACAGTGATGTGTTTTTTAAGCAGCTTGTTCCGAGGTGTCTCGGAAGGGTTCCTCTTACTGTACACGCCGGTTCACTGTTGCAAGGCTACTATTGCATAAACAGGATTGAACAGAGCGGTTATTCCAATCATGGTTGCCGGTATTACTAAGAGAATTCCATTGTTCCTGTGAGATGAAAACATGAAAAACTTGTTGATTATTAGATGTAAAAAACGAACTCCGCCAGTTACAAAGGGAGTCCGTTTTTTTCAATAATAATATGTTAATGTTATTTGCCTGTTTAATTGTAAATTAGTATTCACTGTTTATGAATTTCAATGCAAAACCTGCATATGCCGAAGCTCCTTTGTATAATGGCTCTTCGGAGAATCTTGTTTTGGGGTGATGTGGGGGATAAACAAAACCCTTTCTGGCATCACCAGCCGAAAGAAAACTCATAACACCCGGTACATGTTCCGTATAAAAAGCAAAATCCTCTGACGCCATTACCTTACCTCCCGGCAGCAAAGTATCAAAAGGAATTAAAGCATTTTCTCCAACTATTTCAGCCGCTGTTTCACTGAATATCTGTGCAGCATCCTCATCTATCATAACCGACGGACAACCGTTCCTGAAAGTCACTTCAGCCTGTACCCTGTATGCACTCGCTATTCCGTTGGCTATTTCCACAATGCGGTTCTTTATCTTCTCGCGGTTCTCCTTGCTGAAAGTTCTGAGGGTTCCCTCAAGAAAAGCTGAATTTGCAATGATGTTAGGCGCAGTTCCACCATGTACCTGTCCTGTTGTGAGCACAACAGGTTCTGTCGCAGGTATCTCTTTTGCTTTGATCGAGTCGAGAGCCAGTAAGATGTTTGCAGCCGGAACAAGCGGGTCAACAGCAGTTTCAGGCATAGCGCCGTGACCGCCTTTCCCTTTGATCTCAATCCTGAATGTATCTGACGTTGCTGTAAACGGCCCTTTTACAGGCTTTGAAAATGTTCCGGGTTCAAGAGGCATTCCCGTGCCCACATGAAGCATCATGGCAATGTCAACTTTCGGGTTCTCCAGAACTCCGTGTTCGATCATCTCGGCAGCTCCTTTAAAAACTTCTTCACCCGGCTGAAAAAGCAGTTTTACCGTTCCTTCTATTTCAACCTCGTGCTTCTTCAGGAGCTTTGCCGCACCGAGAAGCATCGATGTGTGCATATCGTGACCGCAGGCATGCATGTTCCCGTTCGTTGAGCTGAACGGCTCTCCGCTGTCCTCAGGGATGGGCAGGGCATCCATGTCTGCCCTAAGCAGAACCGTTTTACCGTTACCTTTGCCGATAACTGCCATAACACCTGATGTGCCAACACTTTGAGGCTCATACCCCATTTTTGTTAATTCGTCTTTTACGTATTCGGATGTGTTCGGCAGGTTCATGCCTGTTTCCGGTGACTGATGAAGTGTCCTTCTGTGTTTTACAATCTCTTCCTGAATTGCTTTTGCTTCGTCTAATATTTTGTCTAACATGATTTATCTGTTCTTAATGTGTTTATTTCTTTACCGTAAAAATATGCAAAAATTCCGACTGTTGGTGTGACTGGCAGTCACGCCGATAGTAAAAATAATTTTTGCCGATTAATATTCTCCGCTATGCTCCGAACGATTAATGGCTGTTGGTAACACAAACCTTTAAACAGGCCGACGAAGGAGGCTTTTAAACGGTAAAGCACCAAAAAAGGCCATCCCGCAGGACGACCTTTATTAAATTTGGAACCAACTGTCGGTGTCACTTGGAGTGACGCCGACAGTTAGCAATCAATCAATATACTTCACATTGATCTTTTCAATTTTACCATTGAACTTGAACGGTGCTCTGTCGTAATAATCGAGTGAAACAGGCGACATGAGGTCAAGACCTACATCGAATGTTTCAGATGCAGTGAATACGGCAGGAACTGTACGCCCTACTTCAGCTGTACCGACCTCCTTGCCGTCGACCAGCAGGGTCATGGTAGCAGGGGCCATACGCTTTTTGTCCTTTGCCTTGAATATCACTTCAAGCTGATGCTTTCCTGCAGTAACCTTCTTGTTCGACTTCACCTTGTAGCGGTTCAGCGTCATAGCGTTGTATTCGGCTTTCAGGTAACCTCTGTCCATGTAAACCGTGAATCCGGCTGAGAT
>JAADEM010000035.1 GCA_013153405.1 Chlorobiota bacterium | reverse complement strand
GTTTCAGTATAAAAACAGAACTGATAATTACTGGGGTGTAGGATACGATAATGGTGACAGAATGGACAAAAGCGATACAACCACTGCTTATGACAGAACCTATTTTAAATTTAAACAGAGGGTTATGTTTAATCTTGGAAGTAATCTTTTTCTGGGGCCGGTTGTTGATCTTAATATTTCGAAAGCAAGTAATCTGAATCAGGTTATGATGACTGATGAATATGTGTTATCTCAGGGAACCGAATTCTCAACAATGGGGTTCGGAATTGCATTTGAGCATGATTCACGTGATTTTCCGTCTAATGCATATAAAGGATGGTATCTGGGAGGTACTATTGCATATTACAACGACTGGATAAAAAGCGATGCAAGTTATTTTCGTACAGAAGTAACCTATAAACAGTATATTACTATTCGCAGGAAACGGCGTGTTTTGTCATGGCAGGTCAGAGCTATAATGTCGGCAGGTAATTTTATTCCTTGGGCCGATATGGCTAAAATAGGCGGTAAAAATGATTTGAGAGGATATACCCTGGGACGTTACAGAGATAAAGAACTTTTAACCGCGGTTGTTGAGTATCGACATATGTTTAAGAGAAAACGTATGGGTAAAGATGGTACTTATAACAGCAGATGGGGATATGTGGTTTGGGTTGGCGCCGGCAGTGTTGCTCCTGAAATTGTTGAGTTGAAAGATTGGTTGCCAAATGGAGGTGCCGGTTTGAGATTTGAAATCAGGGATCGTATGAATGTCAGAGTTGATGCTGGCTTAGGTAAAGGAGAACACGGATTTTATGTTACGTTTAAAGAGGCTTTTTAGGTTTTGATTCTGAATTGTACAAGGTATTGTTATTACGATAAAATATATGAAGCACAGCATCATGTTCTTAATCAAAAAGTAGGTTTGTATGGCCAATTCAAATGTTTAAAATAAGATGATAATTCATAATTGAAGAGTGGGCTTATTTTTTATCTTTGTCGTTCGTTCAATAAAAATATATGAAAAAATGCAGAACTTATTTGAGTGTAAAGTAAAGTATACAAAGACAGACGAAAATACCGGGAAAGAGAAAAAAGTTACAGAAACATACCTTATTGATGCTGTTTCGTTTACCGAGGCAGAGAGCCGCTTGTATAAAGAAATGGAAATGATGATTAGCGGCGAGTTTGTCGTTACAGGAATACGTAAGGCTAACTATACCGATATTTTTCCGTTTGATGACGGCGATCGTTGGTTCAAAAGTAAAATATCATATGTGTCGGTTGACGAGGAGGCCGGTAAAGAGAAAAAGGTTTCTAATCAGATTCTTGTATTGGCAAACGATGTTAAGGATGCATGGGATAAAATACATGAAAGTATGAAAGGAATGACGGTTGATTATGAAATCAATGCTATCGCAGAGAGTCCGATTCTCGACTTCTTCCCGTATTTTTCAGAAGAGAACAATATTCCCGATAATCTGAAACCTGTTGAAAAGGAAGAAAGTGAAGATGAAGAACCTGTGGATGAATAGGGTTAGGACATCACAATTAACTTAGATAATATTATAAAAGGCATGACATAGTTCATGCTTTTTTTGTGGGGTAAATGCTGTAAGTGTTTTGTTTAGCCTGTTCCGTGTTTGATTTGATGAAATAAGAGTTTCTGCTTATCTTAGTAAAAACTAAAAAATCAGGATATGAAAAAGCTCATAACGGGACTGCTGGCGTTTACTGCAGTTGTTTTTTACAGTTGCCGGCAAATGTCAGATGATAAACTTGTAACGAAAAGTGAAATAAACAGTCGTTGGCAATTCAGCGAGGCTGGAAAAAATGACTGGAAAAGTGCAAAGGTGCCGGGATGTGTTCATACCGATCTTATCGAACATAAAGTAATTGAGGATCCTTTTTACCGGCTAAATGAACATAATGTACAGTGGATAGATAAAAAGGACTGGGAATATAAAACAACATTTGATGTTGGAAATGATATTCTGAAAAAAGAACACGTAATTCTTGATTTCAAAGGACTTGATACTTATGCGGATGTTTACCTGAACGAAAAACTGATACTTAATGCCGATAACATGTTCAGGGAGTGGAAGGTTGATTGTAAAGAAATGCTGAATAAAGGAGAGAATGAGCTGCGAATATATTTCCATTCGCCGATTAAGATAGGTCTTGAGATATACGATAATTATCCTTATGTGGTTCAGTCGTCACCAAACGATCTTGCGAAAATAGGCAAAGTGCCAGGAGATAAGTGGATTAGTCCGCATATAAGAAAAGCTCCATATCAGTTTGGCTGGGACTGGGGACCTCGTCTTGTTACATCCGGAATATGGAAGCCGGTAATCCTGGAAGCATGGAGCTCGGCAAGAATAGAAGATGTTCATACAAGGCAGAAAATTTTAACCGAAAAGCAGGCAGATCTGGTTTCGGAACTGACTATTGAATCATCGGGTGAGCAGAAAGCAAAAGTTAAAATACTGATCGACGGAAATACAGTAAAAGAAGAAAAAGTATCATTATCAGAAGGAAGGAATTATGTTACGGTCGATTATAGTATTGATAATCCTGAATTGTGGTGGCCTAACGAGCTTGGAGAACAAAAACTGTATAATGTTACCGCTGAGGTGGAAACAGAAAAGGGGGCAGACAGTTTTGAACATACACTGGGACTGAGGACCGTTGAGCTCATTAGGGATTCGGATGATATAGGAGTATCGTTTTATTTTAAAGTCAATGGTCATCCTGTGTTTATGAAAGGTGCCAATGTAATACCTAATGATGTTTTTCTTAACAGGGTAACCCCTGAAAAATATGAACATATAATCAGCAGTGCAGCAAAAAGTAATTTTAATATGCTTCGTGTGTGGGGTGGTGGTATTTACGAGAAAGATATATTTTATGACTTATGCGATAAGTATGGTATACTGTTGTGGCATGATTTTATGTTTGCATGTAATATGTATCCGGGCGACGAGAAATTTCTTGAGAGTGTGAAACATGAAGCCGAAGATAATGTGAAGCGTTTGAGGAATCATCCTTCCATTGCTATGTGGTGTGGTAATAACGAGATTCTTGAAGCCTGGTTTCAATGGGGATGGAAAGAGGAGAATGAGAAGAAGCAGCCTGAAGGTGCAAAGGCAATGTGGAAAGCTTACAAAGATATCTTTCTCAATATACTTAGGGGTACTGTGAAGAAATATGATCCGGACCGTCCATATTGGGCATCAAGCCCGCAGTCGGGAGATACCGTTGTGTCACATATTATCGATGGTGATAAGCACGACTGGCGTGTTTGGTTCCAAAAGGTTCCTTTTACCATCTATCACGACAATCCTGCCCGGTTTGTAAGCGAGTATGGTTTCCAGTCATTCCCTGAAATGAAGACCATAAAAAAGTATGCTTTGCCTGAAGATTACGACATAAATTCAGAAGTAATGAAGTCGCATCAGAGATCGTTTATCGGGAACAGGCAGATAAAATATTATATGGATCAGTATTTCAGAGAGCCGAAGGATTTTGAGTCTTTCATCTATACCGGACTTGTTTTGCAGGGCGAAGGAATAAAGACGGGTATTGAGGGGCACAGGTTCAGTATGCCTCGTACAATGGGAAGCCTGTACTGGCAGCTTAATGATGTTTGGCCTGTTGCTTCGTGGTCGAGTATCGATTATTACGGAAACTGGAAAGCCGAACAGTATATGGTTCGCAAAGCTTTTGAACCTGTAATTGTTGTTCCGGACATAAAAGATGATGAAATCCTGATGTATGTGGTTTCTGATAGACTTGAGGATTTTGATGCCGTACTTAAAATGAGAATAGTTGATTTTGTTGGTAATGAGCTTAAGAATAATGAGGTGAATATAACCGTGGAGGCAAATTCGTCAAATGTAGTTGTAAAAAATAATCTGAAACATTTACTTAAAGATATTGAGCCCCAACGGGTGGTTCTTGATGTTGCTTTGTTACAAGATGGTAAGGAAATTTACAGGACTACAAAATATTTTAAACGTACAAAAGACCTTGAGTTACCAATGCCTGAGCTGAAAATAGAAACTGTTAAAACATTTGACGGCTATCAGGTTACGGTTTCAACCGATGTGCTTGCTAAGAATGTTTATCTCTCGTTCGATGATTACAACGGTTGGTTCACCGATAATTTTTTCGATCTTCTTCCGGGGGAATCAAAAACAGTAGAGTTCGTAACCAAAGAACGAATTGAAAAACCTGCCGATAAGCTAAAAGTAAGAAGCATCAGGGATACGTATTAATGTTTCGGTGCTCTGCACCTCGTTGAGGAATGGAGGAACTGAGAAATTGATGAATCGGGGAATTGTTAATGCTCCATAGGAGCGACATACTATTGCCATTCTTTCATCCTCTGCCGTAAAGATATTCTTGACAGTAACAGCTCCATAGGAGCAACATAATATTGCCCGGTGTGAAACCCCGGGATTGAAAGATGTAAGATATGTCGGGTTTGGCGATTTTTTTGCGGCGAAGCAGGCAAAAAAAATGACAAATCCCAGACACACCGTTTTGGTTTTCCCCCCCATCCCTTGACGATTGCCGATAGCAATGTCTTGCAAACCTCACAAGTATTCCAAGACCTTGCCGTTCCAAACGGAGTGACGGAACGGTAAGCGTCGAATGAACCCGCATTATGCATTAGAGTATGAAAAAGGGGGGCTTATGTTATCAATTTGAGCAAAGATACCATCAAGCCATGGCCTTCTTTTTG
>JAADEM010000134.1 GCA_013153405.1 Chlorobiota bacterium | reverse complement strand
TAAATCTCATTCTGTGAATCCATAGTAGTCATGTTTTTGACTACAAAGATTTATATTTTTATCCTTTTCCCACAACTTTTCTAGTTGATCCGTCATTCGCGCTTTGCTTTGATCAAACTCCCCACTAAGGGATCAACGGAGTTAATTCCTGTTCCCTCCCCGCCGATTGAAGGTCCACGCTGCACTGCGACCGTTCAATGGCTGTTGATTGATGAAATGAATCCACGAATATCACAAATATTCACTAATAAAAATTCGCGTTAATTCGTGAAATTCGCGGTTTAATATTTCGGTGCTACGCACCTTGTGGTTTTGGCTTTAACTGATTTCTACAAATATTACCAGTGCTCTGCACCTCGGTTAGTGTTCAATATGACGCTTACCTTTCGGCAAGGTCTTTGAAATGCAGAGCACCAAAACCTTTAAACAGTTAACGAAGGATACTTTTAAACGGTAATACCACTTACAATTAACCTTTCATACTATTTCCCAACCACAACTAAAAATTTCATTTTACTCCCAATCACCAGCAATCACATAACATTCTGTTTTGTAAGTCATTTTATTTCATGAAAAATATTTGAATTATCTAAGGATTATGTTAATTTCGTAGCAATCCGTAAAATATAAGTGTTTATAATTTACAATCTTTAATTAAGACAATATATAAAATGGACAACAACTTACAAATTGATAGTTTAGATAAAAAAATCCTGTCGTTGATAACAAAGAATGCCAGGATACCGTTTCTGGAAGTAGCAAGAGAGTGTGGCGTATCGGGAGCTGCAATTCACCAGAGAATACAGCGTCTGATGAACATTGGTGTTATAAAGGGTTCTGAATTTATTATAAATCCCAGTAAAATAGGATATCACACCTGTGCTTTCATGGGAATTTTCCTAAAAAAAGCAAGCCTGTTCGACAAGGTAGTTACCATGTTAGAATCCATTCCTCAGATTGTTGAATGCCACTACACAACCGGGCAGTATGCAATTTTTATAAAGATTTATGCGCAGAATAATGAACACCTGAAATCAATCTTACACAATAAGCTTCAGGCGATTGACGGAATTTCTGCAACAGAAACCATAATTTCTCTTGAAGAATCATTTAAGAGACAATTACCGATTGAATAGAACTGATACTTTTCTACCCTGATAGTATTATGTAAAACCCGTATCTGTTTGACAGACGCAAGTAAAGTTACATAATACCTACAGGGTAGGATGGTTCAGTTTAGCTTAAACACATTCATCCAAACAGCAACATAAGGTTTAACTGCATACAGACCTCACTTGTAATGTATTGCCGTAATAGAACCTGCCTTATCCCGTTTCAGAAATTCACCAGAATAATTGTCTGACTTCTCAATTCCTTAACTCAGAAACAAACATGCAATTTCAATGCATAAAAACAATAAAGTTAAAGTAAAGTAAAACTTAATAATATTGCGCCATCACACCAGTACCGGTTCCATTCCTTTTTTTAGCGGCACTTTTATCTGAAGGGCTCCCAAACGAAGGCCTCCCCATCCTGCCTGATGCACAATAACCTGTTTGTTATGCTTATTACGTATAACATCGGGCTGTTTCATAAAAGTATGGGTATGTCCCCCTATTATCACATCAACATATTTTGTATTGGCAGCCAGAATCAGGTCACTTACCTTATCAAATTTATAACGATAACCAAGATGAGAAAGACAAATAACAAGATCACATTTTTCCTCATTCTTAAGGTGGGCTGCAACCTTTTCAACACTTTCAACAGGATCGTTGTATACCAAACCAACAACATTTGAAGGATCGGCCAGACCTTTCAGGTCAATACCAACACCTGTAATTCCAATCTTTGCATTACCCTTATTAAGAATAATATATTTTTTACGAATATCCTTCAGCGGAGTATTACTCAAACCATAGTTACAGTTAAGAAACGGGAATGATGCTTTTCCTGCCTGTCTGGCAAGTTCCTCCATTCCATTATCAAACTCGTGATTTCCGAAAGTTGATGCATCATATCCCATTTTACTCATCAACTTAAAGTCCAGTTCACCTTTAAAAAAGTTAAAGTAGGGCGAGCCCTGAAAAACGTCACCGGCATCCACCACCAGCACATTGCGATAGTTCTTTTTAACATCCGCGATTTTTTGTCCTATACGTGCAAATCCACCCATTCCCGGAAATTTCGGATGATCTTTGGGAAACGGATCTACCTGGCTGTGCATATCGTTTGTATGAAGTATTACAAGGTCTTCTGTTTCTGCCCCCTTACACATCGACAAAGGGACTCCGGCACCAATCACTACGGCACCGGCTGATATATTTCGTATAAATCTTCTTCTGCTAATTGACATAATACACTCTTTTATCAAGTTTTGATTCAATATGTTCGTTACGGCTGTTCAACTCCTCTATTCCGTCTATAATTACATCACGTATCAAAATTCCCGTATCATATCTTTTATCGGCATCTTTAAGCATAAAATACCTATCGCCTCCATTGGCTATATAATCAGGAACAATAACAACATACATTTTATCAGGATTGAATTTTTTCCCTCCCACTTTTATTTCCACCGGTTTACCATCTTTTATTCCATATTCAGCTCCGGCCATTGATTCGCCCCCGAATTCAGCCATATGCTCAAACAACTTAGTCATCACACCTCCGTTAAGTTCCAGAATCACCAGCTTATTCTCGAACGGCATAACGCGATAAACACTTTCCACAGTAACAGGTCCTTTCTTTATCGGAGAGCGAAGCCCCTTGGTGTTTACAACACTCATCACCGGAACGGGTAAGTCTTTTTCTTTTGCCAGCTCTATACCTTTCGTTAAAACAATATCGGCAACAAAATTGGTCAAGGGACTTTCCGGACGACCTTTGGGCAGGTCTACATCCGAATATCCTATTACCCGGCTCATCTTTGCTTGTATCTGTTCCCTGTAGGGAGCAATTATCTTTTCTAAAACGGGTGAGCTTTTAATCGTTGAATCAATTACGAAATAATGTTTGCCATCTTTAGTCAGTGGTGTTTCTTCCCGGGTATTACATCCGGAAAGCAAAGCAAGGACAAACAAAAATGCGAAGCTTTGAACTTTTAGTTGTTTATTTTTTATCATGTAAATTCCCCCTTTTATAATAAATAACAATTGCCAAATGTAATTAAAATCTGTGAAATCCATAAAATAACTGCCTGTTAATAAGAAACAGCGATTCTAAATACATCCAGACACAATAAGTCATTTTTATTTTCCGACAATAATACAGCCGGATATTTACGCATATAATACAAACAGAAATACAAAGATATTTGTTTAACAAAGAAATCGAAAAGCAACATTTACTGCTTCCGATACTAATGAAAAATAATACATTTGCAGCAAATGAATTAATATGAGTCGTTTTTTAGAAACCCTGCACAGTCAGTTACATAATTCGTGGAATGAATTTTTAACCGATGAAACCATCTCGGAACTGAACCATATTGAAAAAGAGATCCGGGAAAACGGAAGCGATACTACTCCGGCTCCTGAAAGGGTTCTGCATTTTATGACCAACGACTTATACAATGTAAAGATTGTGATTATCGGCCAGGATCCTTATCCTCAGAAGGGTGTTGCAACAGGCAGGGCTTTTGAAGTTTCCACCCTGAAAAGCTGGAACGATACATTTCGTAACGTATCTCTGAAAAACATTATCAGAGCTGTATATGCAGCTTACAATGATGAATTCCTGACGTATAACATAATAAAACAAAAAATGAAAGGAGATCTTTTTAATGATTCTTTCAAAATCCTCCCACCCGATAAACTGTTTAAAAGCTGGGAATTACAAGGCGTTCTTCTTTTAAACACATCATTTACCTGCGAAACAGGCAAACCTGGAAGCCATGCCCGGTTATGGAGCAATTTCACAAAAGAGTTGTTAACATTTATAAACAAAAAAAATAGTGATTTAATATGGTTTTTGTGGGGAAATCATGCAAAAAACATAACCTCCCACCTTAAAATTAAAAATGCATTTACATCTAATCATCCTATGATATGTAAGCATAGTGATGATGATTTTTTGTTTGGCAGAATAAATATGTTCTACGAAACCAAAGATATCATAAACTGGAAAGGAATATAAATCTTCCAGGCAATCGGGAACGGCCTCTCCTGAACTTATGTAAAAATCCGCTTACTGATACTCCCGTGTAAACACAGGTTGTTCCGGAGATGAAAGGTTCGGATTATAATAATATCCTTCTTCACTAAACCCAAGAAGCTCTTCAGGATCTTTTATCCTGTTATTAAGAATAAAGCGAGTCATAAGTCCGCGCGCTCTTTTTGCGTATATGCTTATTACTTTATATTCACCGTTCTTTGAGTTTTTAAATACGGGAGTTATAACATTTCCCTTCAGTTTCTTAAGGTTAATACTCTTAAAATATTCATTTGATGCAAGGTTAATCAAAACCGAAGAATCATACTTCTCCATTTCACTGTTTACTGCCTCTGTAATTTTATCACCCCAGAATCTATACAGGTTATCCCCTTCCCTGTTTTCCAATTTAGTTCCCATCTCAAGGCGATATGGCAATATTAAATCCAGAGGCCTAAGTAGCCCATACAACCCTGATAAAATCAACAGGTTCCGTTGGGCATAATCTATCGTATCAGGAGTAAGCTTGTAAGCATCAAGTCCTGCATACACATCTCCTTTAAATGCAAAAACAGCCTGCCGGCTTTCGTGTTTATCATATGGAAAATGCCAGTTTACAAACCTGTCATAGTTTAATTTTGCCAGTGAGTCACTAATTCCCATTAGCTTCTTTAGCTCTTCCCTGCTCTTTTTCTTCAGAATTCCCGCCAGTTCTGAAGCCTCTTCCGGGAACTTTATATCCGAATATGAACTTACCGGCACCTCCGATGTCATATCAATTGTTTTTGCCGGTGATATTACTACATGCATGATAACTTTATTTTTTATTAATCTAATGTCTTATGAAACTTTGAACTATTCACCTGCCTAAGTCAGACAGGTTTGTATTTAATATGTAACAACCCTCCCGAGATACCTCAGGACATGCTGATTTCGAAATACACCATTGGGGTTAAAAACAAAATTAAAACAAATTTTACAGAATAAGGTTTACACTAAACAACATTCATGAAGTAAAATACGTTGTTATTTTAAACTAAAGGAAATTAAAAACAGTATGAGACAATTTTCATTAACAATAACATTTTAAAACCTGTTCTTTTTATATTTACTATGACATGAAATAAAACCTTTCAACAAGTCCGCCGTATAACCTTTCGGCACATTCATCAGAAGACACATTTCATAAAAAAACAATAAACTCATTCTGATGTGAAAAGAAAAAGTAAATAAATCAAAAACAAATGAAGATAGCAAAAACCAAGACATTACTATTTCCTGCATTATTTATTTTGATATCCCTGTTATCAGCAACAGGATCCATGGCACAAACAAACACTGGTAAAGTTTCCAAGGCTTTGCCACAAAATATCAGCAATAGAATCGCCAAAGCGGATAAAATAATTAAAAAAGGGGACAAAATACTTTCCGAAGCAGATCCATATGTTGAACAGGCCGACAAATTGAAAGAAGACGGGAAAATAAGAAAATACAAAAAAGTAAACAGCAAAGTAAACAAGATAAAAGTAAAAGCGGCCTCATATTTTAAAGACGGATACAGAAAAAAAGCAAAAGCCCTGCTTAAAGCATTGAACGAAGCTTATAAAGTCAATCCGCAGCTTGCATCCAGAATAAAGGAAATAGAACTTAATTCAGAAAAGAAAATTAAAAGTGCTAAAAAACTATACAGAAAAGCCGGAAACATGTCAACCGATGACAAAGCTGTGGACTTTTACGAAACCGGGCATAAAAACTATATTGAAGCTATAGATATATTGACTGACGGACTTGCATTGGTGTATAAAAACAACAATAGAAACAATGAGGATATAAAAGAAACAATTACACCAAACAAAGAAGACTCTGTAACAGAACAGACAATAATGACAGAGCAGGAAGAACCTGAGCCAATACAGGCCAATACCACTACTACAACAGTGAACACAACGGAAACAATAGTCCAGGAGGCAGCCCCGCAAGCAACAACGGCTGCCGTTGCAACAACAGCAGCTGCAACAACTGCCGTAGCAATAACAGAAACAGAAGAAGCCATTCAGTCAACGGAAACTGAACCAGAAACGGAAAGTCCCGTAGAAACGGCAGTAGAGGAACAAGATACCGAGTTGAAAAATGAAGATACAGAAAGCAAAACCAACGTAGAAAATAAAAAAAACGGTGATGTATTCTTCTCAATACAATTTATAGCTGATAAAAAACCCATACCGGAAGATTTACTGAAAACCAAGTATTCCGGAAACCTTGAAGTTCTTGAAATGGTTGCTGACGGATGGTACAGATATTCCGCCGGAAAATTTACAAATATTGAAGATGCAAAGGCAGCCATGAAATCGGAAGGTATAAAAGGATTTATTGTGGCCTATCAGAAAGACAAAAGAATTACCATAAGTGAAGCATTAAAACTATTAAATGAATAAACTAACCTGAAAAATAAATAAAAATAGTCATGAAAAAAGCATTATTCACAATCATTTTAATTATTACAACAGCATTCAGCCAGGCTAATGCACAGGATGAAATTATAGACTTTCTTAATGCCGGTATTGAAGATGCCAATGCTTTAGGGCATGAATATCTGCGCCCGTACGGAGAGATGCTAGGGGTTTCACTAAACGGCGCATGGTACAGTACAGCAAAGGTTCATAAAGTACTTGGATTTGATGTAACCTTCTCGGCAAGCTATGTAACCGTTCCCGGATCAGGGAAAAGTTTCGACACCAATAACATAACCCTGCAGAATGTATCACCAACAAATGGTACTACGGTACCAACAATGGCAGGAAGTAAATCTCAGGAACAATCATTTTATTTCAATGATGATCCTACACAATCTGAAATTCTTACCATTAAAGGTAGTGATCTTGATTATTTCGTAAGCCCCATGGTACAGGCATCGGTCGGAGTTCCTTTCCATTCAGAGATTATAGTTCGTTACATGCCTAAAGTGAGCATTTCCGATTATGGTAAAGTATCATTGTGGGGACTCGGAGTAAAACACTCTTTAAAAGATTACATACCGTTTGTAAAGCATGTTCCTGCTCTCCAGCTTTCAGTGCTTGGTGCCTACACAAATTTCAGCTCTAACCTGGGTGTTGAATATAATGGCAGCAGCGGGGATCTTGACATAAATGCAAATGCCTACTCGGCAAGAGTTCTTGTAGGATTCAATGTTCCTGTAATAAGCGTTTATGCAGGTGCCGGATACGGCAATACCAGCAGCGATTTTGACGTAAAAGGAACATTTACCGGAATACCGGGGGAAATCGGTACTGTAACAGATCCTATTTCGTTGGGATATACAACCAATGGCTTTGATTTCAATGTTGGTATGCGTATACGACTGGCAATCTTTGCCATATATGCCGATTATACTGTAGGTGATTATTCTGTAATAACAGGTGGTGTAGGTTTTAGTTTCAGATAGCACTGACATTACGGTTATGAACATTTCGTATTCGGCAGTAGAGAGGGTGATTTTTGTGGTGATATTGGCATGGGCTGTCAATACGAATGCTCAAACCCCTATCGGTATTAATAAGTTTTTATCGGCAGATGAATATCAGAAATACCAAAAAGCATCTCAACTTATTGGCAAAGGAACTGATATTATCAACGAAGCCGATACCACAGCATTGTACAAAGGTAGTTCAAAACAGGCACTCAGAGAATCCGGTCTAAAGAAAGAACAGGCCGGTTATCTGTTAAACGACGGATATAGCCTGAAAATACGAGTCTTAAAAGAGCACCTTAACAGCTTTCTGTCATCATCGAATGGTGATATGGGAAAAAAAGAGAAAGCCACAATACTGGCTTCTTCTATTAATCAGAATAATCGTAAATCAAAAAAGCTTTACCGTAAATCCCGGAATACTTCAAAATTAAAAAACACCATAAAGTTTCAGGAAGAGGCACAGAAAATACAAGCTGCAACAATCTCAGATGCCGAAAAGGTACTGGTTGGTTTGTACCGGCCGGCACCTAAACATGACAATACGAAAAAGGTCGCAAAAACATCAACAGCAGATAAAAAACAAACAAAAACCGAAAGTATAAACCAGGCTCAGGCTATTGAAGAAAAAACAAGTGTAACAGTACCCCGGCAACCTGAGATAAACACAACAAAACCAACAGTTGCTGCTGAAACAAAAAAAAAGCTATCGACGGCAAAACCGGTTCCGGCAAACAAAGATGTATACTTTACAATTCAGATAATTGCCGACAAGACACGGATTTCCGGCTCAAGATTAAATATGGTTTACAACGGAAACCGCAAAATTATTGAACATGAAGGTGGCGGCTGGTACAGATATTCGGTGGGCAGATTCGGTTCATATAGTGAGGCTGCTTCGGTTATGAAAAGTGAAGGCATAAAAGGATATGTGGTTGCATACAATGGTAACAAAAGAATAACCACATCAGAAGCAAAAATATTATTGGGGGGAACAAGATGATGAGGAGGAGAATAACAGCAATACCGATTTTTTTCGCATTGATTTCCGGTCAGAATATTTTTTCTCAAAAAGATGTAACCGGATTTATGGAATACGGACTTAATAATGCCAGAGTATTGTCGGAACAATACCTGATGCCCCAAAATAAAATGATAAGCAACTTATTAAGCGAAGGATGGTTTGTAACCGCTAAAGTTCACCATCCCGGAGGTTTCGACATAAAGGCCGGCATTAATTATGTTTTCACTCCATCAGCCGATTACCTGTTTAATGTCGGTGATATGATAAAAAGCGGAATACTTCCGGGGGTAACTCTTGCCGAAAACTCAGTAGCAATAGCTCCTACTGTATCAAAACGTTTTTTGCAGGGACAAAACAGGCCGGCACTGGAATATGCAGGAAACACTGCTGAAATGCCCAACGGCTCTGATCTTAATTCAATTCTTTCACCTGTAATAACTGCATCGGTCGGGGTTGCTCTTAATTCTGAAATTTCTTTCAGATATATGATACCTCTCGAAGACGATAATTATGGCAAAGCGACAATGTACGGAGCTGCATTTAAACATTCATTAAAAAGTTACTTGCCGTTTCTTCGTCACACTCCTTTTCTTCAGATGGCAATAGCTGGTAATTATTCAGTGTATGAAACATCAACAGGAGTAAGCTATCACAATCAGCCCGATCAGAAATTAAATATCGAATCGACAGGATACGGAGGTAAGTTCATTACCGGAATGGACTTTCCCTCATTTGGATTTACCGGAACTGTCGGATATGCGGTTAGTGAAAGTACATTCTCACTCGAAGGAACATTCAATGATGTACCTGGAGAATCAATTCTTAATTCTCCCGAACTAGTATCCTATAGTGAAAACTACATTGATATATCACTTGGTGTATTCTTCAGATTCTATAATTTCCGAATAAATGCCTCTTACTCCAATGGCTTGTATTCGATAATGAATGCAGGAATATCATTTGAGTTCGGCAATTAACTTGTTTAATACGGTTTTCCGAATTTACCCCGGAAAAAGACATCTTTGGCAGGTTTTCTTTTCTTCAGAGGCACTTCATTTGTTGCCGGATAGCCAACAGGAAGAATAGCAATCGGCTCTACATGTTCAGGCAGCTCTAGTATTTCACTAACCACCTTCGGGTCGAAATGACAAACCCAGCATGTGCCCAGACCGAGCTCAGCAGCCCTTAATGTCATATGGTCAGTTGCTATGGCAACATCAATATCACAATGATCCTTCGAATCGTATGATCTTTTCCACGATTGTTTATGATCTCCACACACTACAATAACCTGCGGCACCTTCGAAAACCACTCACGGGGATATGCAGCCTTTATGCGGTCTAGTTGTTCATCATCACAAACCGATATAAAATACCATGGCTGCTCATTATTTGCCGACGGAGCCATCCTGCCAGCTTCAAGAACCTGTGTAATAAGAGCTTTTGATACTTTCATAGGCTTAAAAGCCCTCACTGAATATCGTTCTTTTAATAATAAATTAAAATGCATATCCGTAACTATTTTATAGTTAATTTTACTCCCGTGTTTTACAAAAATAAAAGTAATCTGATAATAATTACAAACAGCTGTTATGTTTTTTATTCTTTCCAAACTTACAGGTTTTCTTTCATCCCCGTTCTGGTGGATAATTATTCTCATTATCACTGCATTTTTTGTAAAAAAGAGTAAACTTAAAAAGCGACTCTACCTAACCGCTTTCTTTGTTTTCCTTGTTTTCACAAACCCTCTGATTTTCCGTGGTGTTGCTATATTATGGGAGGGTAAACTGCAACCGGCATCTTCAATAAAAAACAAATCTGACGTATGCGTGGTACTCGGAGGGATGTCAACATATCATGAGCCGACCGGAAGAATCCGTTTCAACCAAAGTGCTGATCGTATATTACAGGCCGTTGATCTTTATGAAAAAGGATACATAAAGCGAATTATCATAAGTGGAGGAACAGCCCGGTTAATACGGAAAAACAGACCTGAGGCCATCCACCTTAAAGATTTCCTGGTTTCAATAGGAATACCGGCAGACTCAGTTCTTATCGATTCTTTATCGAGAAATACATATGAAAACAGCATTAACACAATGAATCTGATAAATAAACACAACTGGAACAAAAACATAATTTTAGTAACCTCCGGATATCACATGAAACGGGCTGAAGGTTGTTTCAGAAAAGCCGGATTTACTGTTTTCCCGTATACCACCGATCCTCTTGCCCCTGTGAGTAAAATTACTTTTTCCGACTTTTTCCTTCCTTCTTCCGGTGTGCTGTACAATTGGAATGCTCTGACACATGAATGGGCAGGTATTATAATGTACAAACTGAAAGGTTATATGTAATGAAATTTCAATAATTGCTCTTTTATATTTATTCCGGACAAGAATTTCAGGAAGATGTGAAGTTACTGCAATAAAGACCACATGCTTATTTTCTGTTACTGCATAAAAGAACTATCGGTCACAGTCCCTGATGATCACACAGGCTCATAAGTTGCTTTTCTGACAAAATCAAAACAGATAAATATATTTAACGACGAACTATTATATTCTTTTTACAATCACAACAACCATTACGGTTTTATTACAATCCTATTCCAAAGCCTACCGAGTAAAATGGTTCTCCTGGAGAATATGGTGAATTTTTATCATTAAGAACATCAAACATTATACGAAACGACACATAACTATTTCCTGACACATACTGCCTGTAACCGGCACCAAGATAAAGAAAAGGCACAAAATTACGCTCTTTCCCTGCATTCAGATAATACTGTTCCATACTGAGTCCGGCAAATTCGGCATGAGCATACAGCTCCGGTGTAACAAAAAACTGTCCGCTTATTCTTCCGCCATACTGATTATAAGTATAATCCGGTTCGTAACGGGAATCTTTTGTATAATTATACTCTATTCCCACCTCAGAGGCAAACCTTTTACTCCATCGTATTCCCATAACTGGCGCAACAACAATGTTGGTATAACTGCCAAACATTAATCCCAGGTTTCCTCCTAACGACAACCTGTCTTTAAACGAAATTCTCTGTTCTTCCAAGCCATTATCCACTCGGGGAACTCCCCCGTATACCTGCTCCTGTGAAAACACATACACTTCCGACAATAAAATATATAACACAATAAGTATCCGTTTCATGATTCTCTTTTGCTATGAATTATAACACTCTTTTATTTAAGACACACCAAAAATGTCAAACACGCACCCACATGCTGCAACATCTTTTATTATCAAGCGTTTCCATATATAAAATACAAACATGGCACAGAATTTGTTTATTTTTACCGGAATAAAAAACTAAAATCATGAAAACTTACTTCAGAATATTTACACTAATTATTTTGGTTACAGGCTTCGGTTTTACTCTTAACGCGCAGAAATCTTCAAAAAAAGAAGACAAAAAGAAAGCTAGGAATGAGAAAAAGGCTGAAAACTTCAAAAAGACAAAGGAACTTTTTGAAAGCAGAGATTTTGTATTTAATGCCGACAGAGCCTTTCCAACGGGAATGCGCTCAATCGATCTTACAACTAACTCTGGTTACATAAAATTAAAAAATGATTCGGTTGAAGCTGACTTGCCATTTTTTGGCAGATCCTACAGTGCCGATTATTCAGGTAATGCAGGAATCAATTTCAAAGGTAAAGCCGAAAACGCCAAAACAGAGTATAACGACAAAAAACATAAAATCCTTTATTCCTTTACGGTAAACGATAAAGACACATATCAGGTTTCAATGACAATCACCGAAGAAGGGGGTGCTAGTGTTACAATAAACAGCAACAGTAAAAACTCGATTTCATACAATGGTAAAATAGAAAAACCGAAAGCAGAGAAAAAGAAAAAAGGTTAAAAATAAGATTTTATGTACTTATAAGATTTCCCGAAGAATTAATACAGCATCATTGTAAAAAATAACTACAAAGCCTGTCCGGGTCATATTCACCCTTTTGCCAGGCAGGCTTCATTTTATACAAAAAAACAACTTTTCGAAATCCTTTTATTGCAGGCCGGTTTCTTTCATGCTGTGTAACTTATCGGCCGAAAACATACCTTAACGAAATATTTACGTTTACTTCAAAAGTATTATTGGCATTTATCAGCCCTATAACCGGTCTGGTATCAATTCCTATCTGGAAAGGTATTTCCGAAAATATATATTCGACACCAGCCTGTCCGTGTATTCCTATATAAAAATCACCGCCACGGCTTCCCATTTGCGCACCCGGACCGGCATACCAGTTAAAACCACCGGAAATGTTCCGTACCCACTGATATGTTCCGGAAGTAGTCAGTCCGTTATTTTTTGAATCTATTGTCATACCAAGGCCCATTTCCATTCTGTTATTTTCTGAACATCGCCGTTGATACGACAATTCCCAGTCGAAACCAAATCCGCCTCCCAATCGTAATCCCAGTGTGTTATCAGGAAACCGGGCAAACACAGCTGAGAACGGCATAACCAGTAAAAAGATTAATAACAATAGTTTTTTCATGATTATCATTATCCCTGTAATACAAAATTCAG
Source organism: Chlorobiota bacterium (assembly GCA_013153405.1). GTDB lineage: Bacteria > Bacteroidota > Bacteroidia > Bacteroidales > Marinilabiliaceae > JAADEM01. The sequence continues at coordinate 6,709 of JAADEM010000134.1, read as the reverse complement.
GTTTTATTTAGTCTCCTCTTCTTTATTGTTAAAATAGGTTAAAAAGGTAACCTTTATTTCACACAAAAGGTATAAAGAACTAAAGGTTGATATTTAATTCTGTTTGTATTTTTGGTAAAACCTTTTAGTAAAAAAAGTAATTTTTTTCATAGATTTGGGTTAGGTTAATAAAAAGCGGTATTTCCAACAACGGTTTACCGCTTTTTATGTTCTATTCAACCACCATTTTGGCAGCCAGATCATCGGCTGTTTTTTTATCGGTAAGCTGAGCCACCAGCTCCAGAGCAAATTTCATGGCAGCACCTACCCCCTTTCCGGTTATTACGTTTGATGAAGTTTCAACTGCATTTGCAGAAATACTGGCTCCCTTAAGATGATTTTCAAATCCGGGATAACAGGTAGCAGTTTTATTTTCGAGAAGGCCCATTTCACCAAAAACAAGAGGAGCTGCACATATAGCTCCCAATTGCTTACCTCTGTCCGAATACTCTTTTATCATCTCCTTAAGCTCGGTGTTATTATTAAGATTAACAGCCCCCGGCATTCCTCCCGGTAAAACAAGCATATCGGCAGGAACATCTTTAACATCTGCTATTAAGGCATCTGTTACAACTGTAATACTATGAGAGCCTGTCACTTCTTTTCTGTCTGTAACCGAAACTGTTGTTACATCAATACCTGCACGTCGAAGAACATCAACTGGAGTAATTGCTTCAATCTCCTCAAAACCTTCGGCAAAAAAAACATAAACTCTTTTCATCTTTAATCGGTTTTCTGATGTTACTTAACTGATTTCACCAAGTTTTTTAAGATCATTACCTGTAGGAAACTGAAAAACACTCAGCTCAAACTCAGGTATTACAGCAAGAATATGGTCAAATATATCGGCCTGAACCTCTTCATATTTTGCCCATTCCTGCTCCTTACTAAAAACATATATTTCAATTGGTATCCCCTTTTCAGTAGGCTGAAGATGCCTTACCAGAAAGGTCATATTCTGGTGTATTTTTGGATGATGACGAAGATACTCCTCAAGATATTTACGGAAAACTCCCAGATTTGTCATGCGGCGACCATTAACAAGTACACTGTTGTCAAAATTATTTTCCTTATTATATTGGGCAAGTTCCTTCTCTTTTCTATCGATATAATCTTTCAGGTAGGCTATTTTCTTAAATTTCGATATCATTACTTCGCTCAGAAATTTAACACTGTGCATATCAATATTTATATGCCTCTTAATACGCCTTCCTCCCGACTCCTCCATTCCACGCCAATTAGAAAATGAATTGGTAACAAGAGCATAAGTAGGAATTGTTGTGATTGTTTTATCCCAGTTCTGAACTTTCACGGTGTTAAGAGTAATTTCAAGAACTGTTCCGTCAGCATTATGCGATGGCATGGAAATCCAGTCACCTATACGCACCATATTGTTGGCTGTAAGCTGAACTCCCGCAACAAGTCCGAGAATAGTATCTTTAAAAATCAACAAAATAACAGCTGCCACCGCACCCATTCCTGCAATAATCGCAGTAAGATTTATCCCGAACAAGATAGAAATTGACAGCAGAACAGCAAATGAATAGATAATTATCTGTACTACCTGAATATACCCCTTAATAGGGCGTTCACGCGCAAAATCAAAAGTGTTGTAAATATCATCAACAGCTCTTAAAAAAGAACTGATACTTGCCACCACCACAAAAACAATATATACAAAAACAACACTGGTAAGAAAAGTACTGAACCTCGGAAAATCATTAAAAACAACACCAATCATAAACAACACAACCAAAGCAGGTGCGATATGTGCCAGTTTATGAAAAACCTTTCGTTTAACAAGGTAATCATCATATTTAGATTTGGTCTTCTTAAAGAACCTGTCAAGAATGCTAACTATAATTCGCTTGGCAATATAATCGGCCAGCCAGCTTACAATTATCATTATTGCCAGCAATATTATTATTCTTACCACATTTGCGGCAAAGTCACTCAATCCCAAAGCCGTTAGATGCTCCAGTATCCAGGTATTTACATTACTGAAGTATGTACTCATCATACCTACCTCCTTTACAAGTTCCTGTTTATCTTCCATTTTTTTGCGATTCGGTTAAATTTAATTTTATTTACAACAAATATCATAAAATTATGAAGAACATAATAACCTTACTGCTGCTTTTTTTCATAATCCATGTTTCCTGTATTTCACAGCAAAAATTTAATAATTACTTTGAAGATGCATCACTTCGCATTGATTTTATGCTTACCGGAAACAGTGAATCACAGGCAGCATACCTGCTAAACCTTAAAAAAGAACCATATTGGGGAGGCCCAAAGAAAAATCTCATTGACAAATTCGGATACGGAGAGTACCGCTTAAATGTATTCGATGTTTCCTCCGGAGAAAAAATATATACATATGGTTTTTGCACTCTTTTTGAAGAGTGGCGAACAACTACCGAAGCCAAAGAGCGTTCAAAAGCATTTTATCAGACCGTAACATGTCCATACCCCAGAAACAGTATCAGGATAGAGATAAAAGCTCGTAACCATGACGGTTCATATTCAGTTCTGTATGAAACAAAAATATCTCCTTCTTCACTTGAAATAAACCGGGACAAACCGATAAATGCAAAAGTCACAAAACTTGTGGACAACGGGCCAAGCAACAAGAATGTTGATATTGCATTTATTGCCGAAGGATATACAGAAGAAGAGCAGGACAAGTTTATTGAAGACATTAAGCGACTTACCGGTTATCTCTTTTCTTTCCCGCCATACGACAAACTTAAAGATAAATTCAATATCTGGGCTATTGGAGCAATCTCGGAACAAAGCGGGTGCGATGATCCAGGAAAAGGAATATGGGTTAACACGGCTGTAAATTCTTCTTTTAACACCTTTGGAATAGACCGCTATCTGGAATCTTATGATGTAAGATCGATACGCGACTATGCTGCCAACGCCCCTTATGATCAGATATACGTTTTGGTGAATACTAAGAAATACGGAGGCGGTGGTATCTACAATCACTTTTCACTCACATCAGCCGATAACATTTATTCAAAGCAGGTTTTCATTCACGAATTCGGCCATGCATTTGCCGGTCTTGGTGATGAGTACTACACTTCGGATGTGGCCTACAACGATTATTTCAACAAAAAGATAGAGCCCTGGCAGCCAAATCTCACCACCCTTGTTGATTTCGACAGCAAATGGAAAGATATGCTTGCCAAAGACACCCCTGTTCCCACCCCTCCCACCGATACTTTTAAAGTGGGCGTATATGAGGGTGCAGGATACTCGGCTAAAGGCATCTACCGCCCTGCCATCAACTGCCGCATGAAAACAAACGAAGCAAAAGGATTCTGCCCCGTATGCCAAAAAGCAATTACGGATATGGTTTTGTTCCTGTCGGATGAATAAAAAAACTTATTAAAAAGCACATAAGGTTTTGACGATTGAAAGTCCTGTGGACATTTCAATGTCTTTATTCCGCTAAGTGACCTTCGTTCGCAGTATAACGAAGGACAACGAAGCGTCAGAATAAAATTAAAATACTCCACGGTACCTGAATTCATATATATTGCTCTTCACGATATTTTAGTTAAATTTGAGATATAAGCAACTTAAAACAAATCACAGTGGAATACATAGCATCACAAGACCGATACGACAATATGAAATATAACCGCTGCGGCAGGAGCGGAATAAAACTTCCGGCCATATCACTTGGCCTGTGGCACAACTTCGGTTCGATTGATGTTTACAACAACTCGCGCAACATACTGCTGTCAGCATTCGACAACGGCATAACACATTTCGACCTTGCCAACAACTACGGTCCCGACCCCGGTTCGGCTGAGGAGACACTGGGCAGGATAATGAAAAACGAGCTTAAGCCGTATCGTGACGAACTTATCATCTCTTCAAAGGCAGGGTACTACATGTGGCCGGGACCTTATGGTGAATGGGGTTCAAAAAAGAACCTCGTAGCCAGCTTAAATCAGTCTTTGAAACGAATGGGACTTGAGTATGTGGATATCTTTTACCACCACCGTCCCGATCCGGAAACACCACTTGAAGAGACAATGGGTGCCCTCGATCTGATAGTGCGACAAGGGAAAGCTCTTTACATAGGATTGTCGAACTACAGTGCAGAGCAGACAAAAAAGGCAGTTGCCATACTTAACGATCTCGGCACACCATGTCTCATACATCAACCGCGTTATAACATTTTCGACCGATGGGTTGAGAACGGATTGCTTGATGTACTGGAGAAAAACGGCATTGGTTGTATATCATTTTCTCCTCTTGCCCAAGGCCTGCTTACCAACCGCTACCTGAACACCATACCTGAAAATTCGAGAATGGCCAAACCCCACGGATTCCTGCAAAAAGAGGCATTCACTGCTGAAAAGAAAAAAGCGATAACAGGTCTTCACGAGCTTGCACAAAAACGCGGGCAGTCGTTGGCTCAGATGTCGCTTGCATGGATACTTAAGGATAAAAGAATAACATCGGTACTAATAGGAGCTTCATCGGTTGAGCAGCTTCAGAACAACCTGAGGACACTCGATAATCTGAATTTCACCGCTGAAGAGCTGAAGCTTATTGATAAGTTATCAGAACCTGTTATTCAGAATTCGAAATGATAAACCTGACGGCATTCAAACCATGATACTGCTCCCGGAACTCATCTATGGTTCATCAGTAGAATTCCTGGCAGAGTTTTTTATGAGATAATATCCACCTGTAATGGTTCCTATCAGTAATGCAACTCCTATTAACTCTAGGGGTTCTATCGTTTTAAAATCGAGAAGAATAACTTTTCTGGATACTGCAATTAAAGCTACAAGAAGAATTAATTCAGCATGAAGTACATTTTCCTTAAAAAACAGCTTCATTGTTTCAAACAATTCAAAACCAATAAGAACATTAAAAAACAGACCAAATATCTCGAACAGATTTTCAAGCCCAACCAAAGATTTTCCCTCTGCCGGATTGAGAATTCCTTCAAATAAAACATATGCCAGTTCTAATGTTGAAATAACAACGATAATTCCCATAAGAAATGTAAGAAAGACTATGATTGTACGTTCGAACGTTGAGATAAGCTTTTTCATATTCATAATGATATATTTTACGTGAAAGCTGCATGTACAGGAATAAAGTTAATCTTTTTTCATCACAATCTCCAATATATTTTTTGTACGTGGTGTTACCTTAAATCTGTCATCAATCCTCATGCCTGCTATCCACATTATATCATCACCCGACTGAAGTATCCATACATCTTCCTTATCGGCAATACTAAGTTTCCGGTCAGTAAAGAAATCACTTAACTTTTTGAAGCCCTTCATCCCGAGCGGACGGAAAGAATCTCCCTGTTTCCATTTTCTCAGCAACAAAGGAAATTCTGCTACATCAGCATCAAAATGAGCGACAAAAGGATCGGTCGAAAATGAATAATCCGATGGCTTGTCAAAAGTCCGTAAGGCCAGTTTCAATGGTTCTTCAATCGAATCAACATCACTGTTAATGTAAACCTCTTTATCGGAAGTCTGCTTTATTTCAAAAAGTATAAGGTTAAAACGATCACGAATCAGTCTGTGTGTTTTGGAATAAAACTGCTTCCCGGGAATACCAGAAATACTTTTAATAATATCACCTGTTGTTTTTGAATTAAATCCATACGGACGAAGAAGCTCATAAAGTATTGAACTCATTTGCGGATGCTCTGTAATACGCACTAACGGAATAAGTATTCTTCCGTGTTCTTCTACTACAGATTCATCTCTGAAATGTTTCACTTCATTATCCAGCAAATCCTCTACTTCTGCAAGCCGTTTCAGGTTACCTGTCATTGTTGAAAAAAAAGAGGGATTCATCTCCTTAAAAACAGGTATTATTTCATGCCTTACTTTATTACGGAGATATTTTATCTCGTCATTACTCGAATCGTGTCTGTATCTGATATTATTTTCATCTGTATATTTTTCAATATCGTTTCGTGACAGTTCAAGAAAAGGACGAACTATTTTTCCCGCTTTAAATTTCATTCCCGACAAACCTCTTATCCCCGTCCCTCTTGTAAGATTCAGAAAGAACGTTTCAATGGCGTCATCGCCATGATGAGCCGTAACCATAGCTGTCAGCCCCCTGCTTTCAAGCAACTCATTAAACCACCCATAACGCAAATCACGGGCAGCCATCTCAATAGAAATTCCATATTCCGCAGCATACTTCCGGGTATCAAACGATTTAACATGCAGTATCACACCTGACTCATCGCAAACACTTCTCACAAGCTGTTCATCACCATCCGATTCCTCTCCGCGAAGATTAAAATTACAGTGAGCAACCTCGAAAGGGTATCCAGCTTTCCCGATTACATCCAGCATTACCATCGAATCCATCCCTCCGCTTACAGTAAGCAACAGCCTGTCCGACATACTAATGCCGCACTCTCTTTCCAGCACCTTTTGTATATACGATTGTGATAACATATTCTTCTTACTTAATCAAATAAATTAAAACTACAGCTGCATTCAGCAAAACCACACTGGCCCTTTCTAATCCGTGCATATTTATTCAATGCAAACGATGTCTAAAAAGTAAACCCAAATTGGTCGTTAGGAAGCGATGAAATCGCTGAACTAAAGACCCCATGCGGGTTAACCCTCCCGAGATTCCTCGGGACAGGCTG